>JBEBQJ010000004.1:0-83532 GCA_040395455.1 Sphingobacterium yanglingense
GGTATCTTTTTTTACCCCATATATCGTTGTGTTAACTTTCAACAATTACCGTTCTAATATTTCTACCCCCCACGCAGTAAACCACAAAACCACGGCAAGTATAAATATCAAGGCAGAAATTACACCAATAATAAAATCTACATTGACAATATTTTTAACTACTCTAACAATCGCACCTCTCCATTCGTTTCCCCAGCTCTGCATCCATTGCCCAACTGTTTTAAATACCAGATGCATGTCACTTAGCTTAACTGAAGATTCCTGTTTAAAGAACACTTCCTTTATCATCGTGTATATATTTAAATTGTTCAAGATCGATTAGTATTTCTTTTATCTATCTATTCTTCGCATTAGCAATCAACCGCAGCACATATTCCCTATTTTTGGCCGAGCTGACCCATTTGGGCAGTCGGCTCGCTATGCTATCGTTCTGATAAGGTATGCCATTTCGCTCTCGCAAGGGGTCTGCGACGTAAGCTTCGATAACGGACAGATGCTCTAGATTATAAGCCCATAGCAACCCCTCGTTGGCCGTAATACAATACCATAGCGCAAATCCAAAAAAAGGATCCACCGGGCCATTGAGGTACAATATCCTGCTGTACTTTGCTCCCACTCTGTGATTGGCTCCCACCACAACCTTAGGTATATTGCCATATTTTATAGCATACCCACACGCGATACAGGCAAAACGCACCTTCTCTTCGTGCTCGGCCGCAGTCAAATACAAGCCAGCACCTCTGACCAGCGCCTTTTTTTCACAGCGTGGACAGACCACATCGATAGGATCGGTAAAGTCGTCGTTGCGGACGGTATAGGGGTTAGGAATAATCATATCTACTTCCTTCTTATCTCTTTCCAGTACTTCGCCTTTTCTTTATTTTTTTCTATGCCATTGCCACCACTGCTATACATTTCGATAAGATTATCGATATAACTCTCGTTTTTCTTTTTGTTCTCATAATACTTTTCATAGTATTTTATTGCTTTTGCATAATCTTTTGTAATGCCACCTTTGCCGGAAAAGTATAGATTAGCAGTTTTTAACATCGCACTGTAATACCCTGCTTCAGCAGCTTTTTCATAATTTATTAGTGCTTTTTGTGGTTGGCTATTATCTGACAAGCTATACAAATCGCCTAATTTTAAAAAACCAAAATCATCGTTGCTATTATCAATCATCTTCTGATACCATTCTGCTGCCTTGGTGTAATCTTTAGGATAACCAGCCCTTCCACCTTCATAAAGCCAACCAATGCTACGAATACCGTCTGAGCTACCATAATTAGCTGTTTTAAGCCAATACTCTATCGCCAATGGTTTGTTTTCTTCAACCCCGATTCCATCATAATATAGGTCTCCTAATTTATTCATCGCAGCAAGATTACCTTTTATTACTGCTTTTTTGAAGTATGGGAAAGCCTTGGCATACTGTTTATCATCATTATACATCTCTCCTACTCTATTCAAAGCAGAAGAAGCTCCAAGAGCTGCTGACTGTTGGTAATATCCCATTGCTTTTGTAGGATTTTTATCATAAATTTTGGCATATGCCCCTTGCATGTATACCCCGTAAGGATGTCCAAATTCCGCTGCTTTTTCGTAATACTTTCGGGCATTATCTTTGTCAATTTCGGCGAGTTCTTCAGCTGCATCACCATTGCCATTTTCCAACGCTTTTAAGTACCATTCTTTGGCTTTCTCGTTATCTTTTTTTACTTCATAGACGACTCCCAAATTACGCATTGCCCAACTGTTCCCTTTATTGGCTAAAGCAGTCCATAACGGAATAGCTACATCGTAGTTTTTGGCATCGTGTTCTTTTTTGGCTTTTAAAAACTCCGGACTTTGACGTTCATCCAACTTTAAAACTTTTAATGTTTTTTCGATGCCGTACACCACTTTGTATTTTTCCATAGGTACCTCATCACTTTTTAGTTTGTTGAGGTACGCCATATATTGGGTTACTTCTTCGTAAAGTGGTTGCATAGTGGATGCTCTAAAATTTCCCATATTGGTAATGGCGTACATACTTTCTATTTTAAGGTACGACACATTTATTTGGTGTCCACCTGCCTAATTCCTTTTCGGTTTCATTCAGGTGCTTCAGAGCCGTTTCGTAGTTTTCTTCCGAGAAGGCTTTCTCCGCTTCTTCAAATTCTAAGCGGGCTTTTAGGTCGTTTTGCGCTTGGGCAAATGTAAAAGCGTATAGTAGTATTAAAAATGTGTATAGTTTTTTCATTTTGTTGTTATAAGATAATGAATCTATGTGCACTTGGTTTTTACCCTTATGGTATTTTGTATTTGATAATCTGACTGGCTTCCTTCATAGCGAAACTCGTTTCATAATTATTTAAGACGTTCGCTAAGCTAGCTTCTAAACCAGCTATATGCGGTACTAAATCAGTCGTATCGAGCTTATATTTAGCAATCACAGCCCGATACTCTTTCAGCTCCTTATATATTTTCCATGTGATTTCCCCGAAGTCAGCACTTATTTTCTGTACATCATTCAATAACAAGCTAACTTCCGTCTTCCAATTATCGGGGTTCTTTCTTTTGACGGATTCGACATATTCTCTGGCCTTGGATTCAATCTTTTTCGTGTAATCGGAGTTTCCAAGATCTGCACGGGTGAATGTGCCGACATCTTCGCCCAAACATGCCATATTGGCTATTAACACGGTATCAAAAGCAATTTCAAAATTCCCGATCATCAAATCAGTAGATACTTTGTTATTGACCATGTCGATTTCACGGTTGAATGCGGACAGGTGTGCCGTGAGCTGCAAGATATCACTACTTTGTTCTATCATGCTCGCATTCTTTTTAGAAGCCTGCATAAATAAGGAGATACCCTCGGATAGTAAATTCATATAAGGCACATTATTTATGGCAAAACCAGTTACGCTGCTGTCTTTGTTTATAAAATTCTGGAGAACACCTAATATGACATTCTTTTTTTTGTTTTTTTCTATGTATTGATTAAAATTATGGTTCCATGACACGTATTTCGGATAGCTTAACGGATTTCCGATGTCGTTCAGTTTTGTATAAAACTCCTGTGTGCTTATGAATAGGTTCATCGTATTTTTCAGCATTTGCAATTTTTTCAACCCTACAACTGCCGCGTGATAATTATACACGTATACATCCAGTTCACGTTTCTCCGTCAACGTCTGCACACTATCTACTTTCTTCAGTTTAGCCTGCATCGTCTCTAGGTGCTGCGCCACCTGTTTTATATTCGAAAGCTGCCGTTGGCTCAACTCTTCATTAAGTGCCACGATTTCCTGCCTCAAAGCCTCTAGACTTCGGTCGGTCTCTATAATTTTTTGTTCCGACTCTATAAGCAGACTGTCTGTCTGCGCCCATACCCCGCCAGAAACCATCAAGGCAAAAAGTGCTAATAGTATTGTTCTCATAATTTCTGTATGTTATTGATTAGTCATTTAAAAGGGTGTTTTCGTATATTAGGATGTGTATAACATCACCATATCCTGTGCTTTTTGTTAATGCTTCGATCCCTAGTGAAAGACGCTTCTTGGAAACGCCGTACGATAGATCAAAACTACTATCACCAGAAACATTTTTTCTTAGTTCAATATAAGGAGTATCGCCTGATGTGAAATCATGCCATGTTTGTTCAGAAATCCCCAATAGCGCGCAGACTTCTTCAACGGTTACCTTTCTGTTGTGCTTACCTTCATCCTTCCCGTTCAATAACTGTTGCGCGGAATAAAAGTCCACAAGTTCACCTTTAAGAAATAAAGTCCTCGACAACAATTGCTTACGCTCAATATCTCCGTAATAAAAATCACCGATATCAAGAATCTTTTTCTTCTCTTTCTTTCTTTGCTTTCTTTCCTCTTTTGAAAGGGGTTTAGCCCATGCATTAGGTATACTCTGCAAAAAGCTTTTTATAGAAACCTCCGTTTTCGGAAACTCCGCAGCCAAATGGCACATCATTTCTTCATACTGCTTCTTTAATACGGCTTCTTTTTCGTAAGCGGTTTTCCGTTTATCCAAATCCATTTTTATACGGTAAACTTCCATGAGCTTGTCTTCGCCAAGGGCATTTTTGTCTTTGTGCTTGTCGAAATCGGCAATGGCTTTTTCTAATTTCCGGTAATTGTCTGTGCTTTCTTTGGCGGTAACAATTTGGTTGGTTATCATGACCTTTAAAAACAACATCGGCGGATTGGTGCTCCCCAAAGCGGTTTCGGCTTTCTCCAAATAATCCAGCGCTTCGGTGTATTGTTTGGCGTCAAGCTTTTCTTCTGCCATTTGGTACGCCATTTTAGCTTCGGTAGGGTTCTGTGCGCAAACAACTGTTGATACACACAGGAAAATCAATAAGGCTATAATCTGTTTCATTATTTATCAGTGCTATCTTTTATGTTTTGCCAAAAAGCGGCTCTTTTGGCGTTCTTTTTTAGTTTGTTACCACCCGTTGTGTACATATCTATGAGTTTATAAGCATTTTCGGGAACGAATTTTACTAAATCTTCTCCTGCATCTCTGTCTTTAGCAGCTTCAGCGGATAGTTGAGTGAAAGCTTCCTCTAAATATTGGGTGGCTTTGGCGTAGTCTTTTACTTCGGCATCGGCATAATAAATCGTTGCTAAGGTAATTCTGGTTTTATAATTATCTTTTCTTACAGCTATCGCTTTTTCGTAATAATCTATTGTCAAAGTGGCCTGTTTATTGTCGGGTAAATAATATAGTTCTCCTAAACTGGCTAATGCTTCTATTTGATAGAATTCATCTTCTTGTTTTATAGCAACAGCAAGAGTTTTTTTATACCATTCATCAGCTTTGATATAATCTTTTGAAAAACCACAAAGTCCATTTTTATAAAAATAGCCCATTGCATTTAGTGCCGTTACATTATTATCTTCTACAGCTTGTGAAAGCCAATATTTAGTTTTTTCGTAATCTTTTTTAAAAGCATAATCAATTGCTAAATCATATTGTGCATCAGAATATCCATTTTCTGATGCTTTTACTATCCATTCATCATATAATTTTTCATCTTTTTCGAAACCATTTTTTCCTTCTTTATAGCTTTTTGCCATTTTATATTGCATTTCGGGCGTTTCATACTTCCTTTTTAGTTCGGGTAATTCAATCTTGATGCGCATTACAGCCATCTGCTTGTCTTCACCCAAAGCTTCTTTTTGTTTGGTATTTTCAAATTTATCAATGGCTTTCTCTAATTCGTTAAGCATTGAAAAAGCTTTAAGTTTATCATCACTATCCTTTAACGCTTGTTGGACAACCATAACTCTTAAATAAGCAATATCAGGATTGCTTTTACCAAAAGCTTCTTCGGATTTGTTAAGGTAATTCAAAGCTTCGGTGTATTGTTTGGCATCAAACTTTTCTTCAGCCACTTGGTAAAGCGCCTTGGCTTCTAAGTTACTTTGTGCGTGGGTTGTGATGGATAGACACAAAAAAATCAAAATTTGTAAAAACTGTTTCATGATTAATATAGCTGTTATTGTTCGTCGAATTTTACATACACATCTATAAAGTCTATATATTTTTTTCTGCCATTTCTCCTATATTTTGCATCTGATTTTTGTAATTTGGTATCAATGGTCAATATATACGGAGGATTATTTTGTTTTAGCTGGTACCCCGTCAAATTATCATTATAGAAAAAAACCCCTTTTACTGGCTGAAAAGCATCGGCGTACATTGCCGGCATCCGGATAGCGGACATAAAATCGTCTTTGGTCACAGTAGGTGCCGTAAACTCTGTAATCAACAAATACTCTGTCACTATTCCTTTTGCATTGGTCACTATCCTTTGGACGAATGGCTCTCCTATGCGCAATGCATCATCCAAAGCTGTATAGTTCATTTGGCTACTGTGTCCTTTTTCGAATTTCTCGACCACTGTCATAAAAGTTTTAAATTCTCTCCATTGCCTGGTATAGGGGTGCCGAAAAAAGTCCTTTATATCTATTCCTACCTTTGGAAAAGTATTGAAAAAGGTATTGAAAGCGTCGATTTTGATGGATTCATTAGCCCAGAATCTTTCGTGTTTTTGTCTGCGCTCCTCTATTCCTTGTTTTATACGGTAAACTTCCATAAGTTTTTCGTCAGCAAGGGCCTCTTTGTTTTTTGTTTGTTCGAAATTGACTAATTCCTTTTCCAAATTTTCTAAAGCTTTTTTCCAATCCGCTTTACCGAAAGACGCTTCAAAGATTTGGTTCATTATCATTACCTTTAGATACGCTATAGGCGGGTTGCTGCTACCCAAAGCGGTTTCGGCTTTCTTGAGATAATCCAATGCCTCGGTATATTGTTTGGCACCAAACTGTTCTTCTGCCATTTGATACGCCATTTTAGCTTCGGTGGAGCTTTGCGCTTGGGCAAACGTAAAAGCGAACAACAGGCTTATGGTGTAAATTATATTTTTCATCATATCATTTTAAATCAAGTATGGCACTTAATTATTGATTGTTTATAGATTGAGCAGTTCGCTCATACCAGTATAAGGCCTCCTTGGTCGCACTCGGTTCTCCTTTTTGGTTTTCCGAAACCATCCCCAACATAAACATCGGAAAGCTGCTATTAGCATCAATTTTTTGCTTATACCAAGCCTTAATTTTTTTATCATACTTCACAGTCAACATATTTTTTTGTTGGATTTCTGAGAGAGGTGCTCCCTCTTTAGAAAGATAAACTAAAGCTAACTGATACAATGCATTAATGTCCCCTTGGTCAGCGGATTTCAAGAAATAACTCAAGGCTTTTTTATTCCTTCCTTTTTTGTACTCCATGATATAAAGAGAGCGAGATGCGAGAGCATTACCTTCTTGAGAAGTTAATTTTAGCCAATGATAGCTATCTTTCTCATTTCCATTTTTTCTATACTGCTCAGCTTTTAGCCAACTAGTATCTTTATAATTACTTTCTTCTACCTTATTGGTTTCTATCAAAATATAATTGGCATAGGACTCTTTGAAATTATAAATATCAGTTAGAGGTTTAGGTTTGTACGATGAAGATGTGCTTAAAGCCAGATTATTTATATTGAAAGGTAATTGTTGCCCATTCACTACCATACAAGCCAATAAAAGTGTAATTATATAAGTCATTCTATCCATAATCTTATTTGTTTGTGCACGAATAGTTTTATTATCAGAAGATTGCTCGTTCATACGATTATCTACTCCAAAAATCAACTTCTTTTTTTGTTTCCTTTTTAGGCTCTGCTTTTTTGTCTTTTGTTGGCGTGCCCCAAAAGTCGGTTTCGGCATTTTGGGTATTGTTTTGTTTTTTAGTTTCGGTTTTTGTTCCCCAAAAATCAGTTTCCGAAGTATTGTTCGTTGTATTCAACTTTTGTTCTTTTACTTTTACTTCAACATTTTTCACAGTAAACTTGGCATTGGGCGCAACCTCCAATAGCGAGTTGCGGTAGTTTTCAGCCTCACTTTTATTGGTAAAGTACCCCATTAAAATAGGGTTGCTCAAGCCCTCATTTTCAAAAGTCCGTTTGACATTGGAAGTATAAGGATAAGTGCCATCGCTGTATCGATATACAGGTATTACGTTGCTGATACTCATGGCTACATTCTGGTTTTTATTCCAATCTGCTTTATTGCTGTTATAGGCAAATACATACAATACAGGGGCGGTTATCTTATGTGCACTCAGTGGCATCCCACCTTCAATAAACACCTTACCAATCTCGGTGCGCACTGCGACTAACGCATCTAACTGCATTTTTTTTATTCGTGCTTCCTCTGCTGCACGCTGCTCTTTCAGCTCTTCGCGAGCTCTATTCTGTGCTCGATTAGCTGAGATACTAGCAGCTATCCCGCCCAATGCCCCCACAGCTCCCGAATAATCATACCCCGAACTACCTGTACCAATGAGATTGGCATAAGCTTGAGCTCCTTGAGTAGCTGCTGCCTGCACTTGACTACCCATTGCAGATACTTGACGCATTTTTTGGTTAAAAGCAGCATTGAGTTCTTCAATATTCTGAAAGCCACTGCCCAGATCGCTAGCATCCCGCATACCCTCTTTAGCTGCTGACATCACATAAAAGCTGGTACTTACATTATCCCAATTTTGTTGAAACTCAGCATCGCGTTGCTGGCGCTCCGCTTCTTGGCGTTCCATTTTTTCATAAATCTTATTAGCCGCTTCTCGTTCGTAAACCATTTTATCAACTTTACGTGCGCCACCTAATTCCTTTTTGTAGTAACCACCTGCTCCATCGGTAAAATACTCTCCTTCTTTAACTCCGTTAAGCTTGTTTTTAAACTTAGAATCGGCAACGAAATTTTCGTCCCTTGGGTACAAATCCTTGTTACTATTGACCGAATTACTCGTTGAATGTGATGACTTTTTGGAAGATGAACCATCGCCCCAAAAATCATCGTTTGTAGCATTACCTTTCTCAACTTGCTGGTTTCCTCCCCCTTCTTTCTGTCTGTTCGTATCAGATCCACTCTGTTTTTTTTCTTCCGCTTCTTTTTTCTTTTTGACGGCTTCTTGCTTTTTAGCCTCAGCTTCTTTGCGTTCTTGTTCTGATAAGTTGATGATTTTTACAATCCGGTACCCTAAGCTACTTATGATACTATAGGTTTTATCCCCATTTTTATCTACTCCAACTTGCTTCCACGTATTTTTTGGACACTCGTCTTGTGTAAACCGCTGATAACCGAAAGCACTATTCCATGTCGGGTTTATGGACTCTCCAGGCTGCATAATGTAACCATCGCCTAAAGGTGCGAAATCACTTGTCCTTCGTTTGCCACACACCGTCTCGGCATAATACTCGATATACACATGCAGCTTGTCATTTGTCTTGTTCTGGACAGTAATACGATAATCTTGCGTAAATACGCCTAATGTATTATTATCCCCAAGCTCATACTCCATACCAACATGCAATCGCGGATCCTGTTGTCTTACCGCAAATGTTGTCGTAGTTTTTTGGGCGATTACTACATGCGATACAAACAGACAAATTGAAGCAAGGATATACCTCATTGTTTTACTGAATGCTTTCATATTTATTGGTCATTTTTATTCTTCCAGCTATTTTAAGATTTCTTCCTATTTCTGATATAGGTTAATATCTTTACCACAAAGCTAGTCGCTCCTACTATACCCGTAAATACCTAGACCTAGGTATTTTGATACAACATAACCTTGAAAGACAAAATTTAATCCCTATATTTACACTGATTTATAATACGTTATAAAAACACCACCAATTAATTATAAAAATATGGATACACTGGCTACACAACTCCATGGTATATCCAAAGGACTTAAGTATGGAGATTTTAATATTCCCGATATAGGTGATATTGTACCGGCATCACTCATGATTCAGAATCTGGAGGGGCTACGCCCTATTGGCTGCAGCTATATGAACAATTGGGGCTGTGAGCGCTTAGGCTGTTCAGCAGAAGAAGTCAATCGTCTTGGTGAAGCTTACTATGACCGTTATTTTGTCAAGGAAGAAACCTATGGCATATTTGAGGGAATGAACAACTACCTCGTACTAGGGGACTTTGATCAGCAATACAACTTCTTCCAGCGTGTCAAACTGTATGGCGATCAGGACTATACTTGGTTTTATACCGTACTCAAAGTAGTTCAAGTCAAAGCCATAAGTGAATTAGAATATAAAATTATCCTGCTCTCCTCCCCTGTCATCGGTATGGACCATCTAATATCCCGGGTCAATAAAACATTGGACCAAGACCAGTACATCCGCAATAACTATAGACGATTTGCCGAACTCACAACAAGGGAGAAAGAGATTATAACCCTACTCGCAAACGGAAAATCAAGTAATGAGATAGCAGACCAGCTCTTTATCTCTTCCCATACCGTGTCGACACACCGTAAAAATATCATTCGTAAAATTGAATGCAGTTCCTTTGCCGAACTATTGCGATTTGCCATGGCTTTTGATTTAGTTTAAACAATATGCTCTATTTTCGTATTACCTATTTGCCAATATCATGGATTTGCTAAAGTTCGACGAAGCCAAACTAATCTGGAAACAAATATCGCAACATGCAGAAGAGATACAGCTCCCTACCTCTTTTGAGCTAGAGGTCTATAAAACGCTCTTAGCACGGTTCCACGTAGGCGCCTATTACTATTATATCTTCAACCTGTCTACGATTGAAATAGAATTCGTAAGTCCCGAAATCGAAACAGTACTAGGTTACTCCCCCAATAGCTTTTCACCCAAAATGGTTTTCAACAACCTCCACCCGGAAGACCAAGAACGCTTTGTGAATTTCGAAAAAGAAGTCGCATCTTTCTTCTCAACGATTGAAGCAGACGAAATATTGAATTACAAAGTAAGCTACGATTATCGCCTACGTTGTGCAGATAACACCTACAAATGGATACTCCAACAAATATCCATAATACAGAGTAATGAAAACGGGGCTATCTTACGTACACTGGGTGTACACACCGACATCACCCATCTCAAAACCGACGACAAGCCATCAGGATTATCCATAATAGGATTGGATGGTAATCCCTCCTATCTCAACATCCATCACCCGGAGGAAGACACGACATGCCCTAATGCTATTTTCACCAAGCGAGAGCGAGAAATACTCCAACTGATTCTATCCGGCAAACGCACATCACAGATTGCGACCCTATTATCCCTTTCTCCCCAAACGATCAGTACGCACCGCAAAAACATCCTTCGAAAATCGGGATGTGCCACCTTCTTCGAAATAGGACAAAGGAATCTTCAAAAGAAGAAAAAACTCATCTAGCCACTGAAACATCAGTAACAATGGGACTGTATTTTAGTCATCGTCATTCAAACCCAAAATCTCTCATAAACAATACTTTCCCCTATTCTGCGTTACTCCTAAATCACAGAATGATATTTTCAGATCTGCAATAAAAACCAAAAATAATACAAAACCAATCTCAAAAAACCGATTTAATTAACAAAACATCAATAAAATCGAAAAATAATTCTATTATTTATAATATTTAACACCAATTATTTCTATATTTGCAATCGCAGAAGCTAACAATTCAAAAAACAGCAACCATTAACTGTTAATGGAACTGAGACAAACTGAATCGGCGCTTACCGCACATATACACTCAACCAAATACCAACGAAACAATGCAACAAGAAGGACTCTACAACCCCGAATTTGAACACGACGCCTGTGGTGTAGGATTTGTAGCCCATATCAAGGGATATAAGTCGCATGCACAGGTAAAGGATGCGCTCACCATGTTAGAGAATATGGAACATCGTGGTGCCTGCGGTTGTGACCCGGAAAGCGGTGATGGCGCAGGAATCATGATCCAACTACCGCATGAATTTCTATGGGAAGAGTGCATACAACTTGGCATACAACTTCAGGAACCAGGCTATTACGGTGTAGGGATGGTATTTTTACCAAAAGACCAACAGCTCAATCAAATCTGTCGCTCGGTGATACAGGAAGCGACAGCCGACCGTAACATGGAGTTCTTAGGATTCAGAACAGTTCCCGTCAATCGAGAAGGCATAGGCCCTACTGCTTTAAGTGCAGAACCCGAAATCGTCCAGTTCTTCGTATCTAGACCGGACGGAGTAGCCAACACCGAAGATTTTGAGCGTAAACTATATGTGCTACGCAGACTCATCATCAAAAAAATAAAAACACACCAAGCCTATCCCTTACCACTTTATATCGCCTCCTTATCCTGCAAAACTATCATATACAAGGGACAACTCACCACCTATCAGGTAGGTTCTTATTATAAAGATTTACGGGAACCGAAAGTAGTTTCTGCCTTCGGACTAGTACACTCCCGCTTCTCTACCAATACTTTTCCTTCTTGGTCATTGGCACAGCCCTTTCGCATGATAGCCCACAATGGAGAAATCAACACCTTGACTGGCAATCTAAATTGGTTTTACGCTGGAGTACGCTCCCTTTCTTCACCTTATTTCAGTGACGAGGAGATGGAAATACTACTACCGGTTGTAGACAAAGGTCAGTCGGACTCCGCTTGCCTGGACAATGTGGTTGAGCTATTGCTCCATTCCGGGCGTAGTCTACCCCATGTCATGCTGATGCTGGTACCAGAAGCCTGGGATGGAAATACGCAAATGGATCCCTTGAAAAAGGCATTCTATGAATACCATGCCACATTAATGGAACCATGGGATGGCCCAGCCGCATTATGCTTTACCGATGGCAACACCATTGGTGCTACACTAGATCGCAATGGGTTGCGACCATTACGGTATGCCATAACATCCGACGATCGTGTCATCGTGGCATCCGAAGCCGGAGCATTACCGATAGATGAATCCTCCATTATAAAAAAGGGAAGACAACAACCTGGCAAGATATTCGTTGTCGACATGCAACAGGGACTGATCCGCTCGGATGAAGAGGTCAAAGGCGAACTAATCCGCCAGCAACCTTATGGAGACTGGATCAATCAGTACAAAATCAAACTGGAAGAGCTGGCAGAGCCTCGTGTCACATTCACCTATCTATCCAAAGAGTCGGTATTTAAATACCAGCAGGCCTTTGGTTATTCGCGTGAAGATCTGGAGACTATTTTGACTCCTATGGCACTGACGGGTTACGAACCGATAGGCTCGATGGGTACCGATGTACCATTGGCCGTACTATCCGACCAGCCACAGCATCTGTCGTCCTATTTCAAACAGTTCTTTGCGCAGGTGACCAATCCACCGATCGACCCTATACGTGAGCGACTCGTAATGAGCTTGGCTACATTTATCGGCAACGCCGGCAACATATTAATAGAAGACAAAAAATTCTGTCACTGTGTGACACTCGAACATCCCATATTGACTTCCAGTGAACTGGAAAAACTACGTTCTATAGACACGGGGGTATTTCAGGCCAAAACATTACAGGCCTATTTTCGTGCTGACGGCAAACCAGGCTCTTTGGAAGCAGGCATAGAGCGCCTATGCCGTTATGCCGACGATGCTGTACGGGATGGCTTTGAGGTCATTATACTTTCTGACCGGGCAATAGATTCGCAACATGCTGCTATCCCATCTATACTTGCGGTATCGGCTGTACATCACCACCTCATAAAAACCGGAAACCGCGGTGCCGTAGGCCTGGTGGTCGAAGCCGGAGACGCCCTCGAAGTACATCACTTTGCTTGTTTACTTGCCTTTGGCGCAACAGCAATCAATCCTTATCTGGCACTAGCAAGCATACGAACCTTAAAAGCGGAAAACCTGCTTGACACGGAATTAACCTGGGAAGAATTACGCAAAAACTATGTCAAAGCAGTATGCAACGGTCTATTGAAGATATTCTCCAAAATGGGGATATCTACTTTACAGTCGTACCATGGTGCTCAGATATTTGAAGTGCTTGGTATCGACAAATCAGTGGTAGATACGTATTTCTGCGGTGCGGTATCCCGCATAGGAGGACTTAATCTAGATGATATTGCCAAGGAGGCGCTAGCCAAACACAAGCGAAGCTTCGAAAGCTCACGCACACCTAAAAACCTATTGGCCGAAGGGGGGATCTACCAATGGAAGAGACGGGGGGAAGGCCACCTTTGGAATCCCCAAACGGTACACCTGCTGCAACAGGCTTGCCACACAGGCGACTTTGATACTTATAAAAAATATTCGGCACTGATCAACAACCAAGAGGAACATCTGTTTACCTTACGAGGATTGCTCGATTTTGCCAAACACCGCACCGCTATTGCTATCGACGAAGTAGAGCCTGCGAGCGAAATCATGAAACGATTTGCCACAGGTGCAATGTCTTTTGGGTCAATATCACATGAGGCACACAGCACACTGGCCATTGCAATGAACCGCATCGGAGGCAAATCCAATACTGGGGAAGGTGGCGAAGATGAAATCCGCTATGAAAAACTGCCCAATGGGGACTCGATGCGGTCGGCCATCAAACAAGTGGCTTCTGCCCGTTTTGGCGTAACATCCAACTACCTCACACAGGCCGATGAGATACAGATTAAAATGGCTCAAGGAGCCAAACCTGGTGAAGGCGGACAGCTCCCAGGCCATAAAGTGGACGAATGGATTGCAAAAGTACGTCACGCAACACCTGGCGTAGGCTTGATATCTCCACCTCCGCACCACGACATTTATTCTATCGAAGATTTAGCACAGCTGATATTTGACCTTAAAAATGCCAACCGCGATGCCCGAATCAATGTAAAACTGGTATCAAAAGCAGGTGTAGGAACCATCGCTGCGGGTGTAGCCAAAGCCCATTCGGACGTCATATTAATAGCAGGATATGATGGCGGTACAGGAGCCTCTCCTATCAGCTCTATCAAACATGCCGGCCTACCTTGGGAATTAGGTCTTGCTGAAGCGCATCAGACACTCGTAATAAATAAACTACGGAGCCGTGTGGTGCTACAGGCCGACGGACAGATGAAAACTGGACGCGACTTGGTTATCGCTACGCTCTTAGGAGCCGAAGAATGGGGAGTAGCTACAGCTGCTCTTGTCGCAGGAGGCTGTATCATGATGCGCAAATGCCATCTAAACACCTGCCCTGTTGGTGTCGCCACTCAAGATCCGGAGTTGCGGAAACTATTCTCCGGCAAACCAGAAGATATTGTACACCTCTTCCAGTTCCTAGCGGAAGAAATGCGTGAAATCATGGCGCAGCTCGGATTCCGAACGATCAATGAAATGGTCGGAAGAGCGCAGTTTCTAAAAAAGAAGGAGCACATAACACACTGGAAGGCTAATAAAGTAGACTTTAAAGACCTGCTCCATGTCGCCCACAACGAAATGGGCGAAACCCTATACAACACCGAAGAACAAGACCATGGCATGGCTATGATCTTAGACTGGGGCTTATTGAAGCAGGCAAAACCAGCATTAGAAAGTAAAACTCCTGTATTCGGCACTTTCCGAGTAAAAAATACCGACCGCACGATAGGAACACTGCTTTCCAACGAAATATCTAAGATATATGGTTCTGACGGGCTACCAGACAATACCATCAACTTTAAATTTGAAGGATCTGCAGGTCAATCTTTTGGAGCTTTCAACACCAAGGGGATATCGCTTGAGCTGGAAGGTGAAGCAAACGACTACGTAGGCAAGGGGCTATCAGGAGCACAGTTGGCCATCTATCCGGCAAAAGAAAGCACTTTGGTGCCACACGAAAATATTATCATTGGCAATGTCGCATTGTATGGTGCTACCTCCGGCCACCTATTTATCAATGGAATGGCTGGAGAGCGATTTGCCGTCCGTAACTCTGGCGCCACTGCCATCGTAGAAGGTATTGGCGACCACGGTTGCGAATACATGACCGGAGGGCGGGCGCTCATCCTCGGAGAGACTGGACGCAACTTTGCAGCAGGTATGAGCGGAGGAATAGCCTGGATATATGACATTAAAGGAACCTTCCGTGATAAATGTAACCAGGAAATGGTAGACCTCGACCCCTTAGAATCTGAGGATGAATCTGCTATTATCGCACTATTGAAAAGGCATATACACCTCACTAATAGCGAGCGGGCAGCCTATATCCTCCAGAACTGGGCATCAGAAAAGAACAGATTCATCAAAGTATTCCCGCGTGAATACAAAAATGTAATCCGCAAACAATTGGTTGTAGCTTAAATAATCAACGAAACATGGGAAAAGCGACAGGATTTTTAGAATTTGATAGACTGGCTCCTCAGAAAGAGCCTATAGAAAGCAGAACAAAAAACTATCAGGAATTTGTTCACAGCTACTCCGACAAGCAACTTAATGACCAAGCAGCGCGTTGTATGAATTGCGGGATTCCGTTTTGCCACTCAGGTTGCCCGCTAGGGAATGTAATCCCCGAGTTCAACGATGCGGTATACGACGGAAAGTGGGAAGATGCTTACAACATATTGACATCAACCAACAACTTTCCGGAATTCACGGGACGCATCTGTCCTGCTCCATGCGAATCGGCCTGTGTATTGGGCATCAACAAAAGCCCGGTGGCTATCGAGGAAATCGAAAAACATATTATTGAAATAGCCTATAAAAAGGGATATGTTAAGCCTAACAAATCTTATCTCAAAACAGGTAAGAAAGTAGCCGTGGTAGGTTCTGGTCCAGCGGGGCTGGCTAGCGCGGCACAATTGAATAAAGCAGGTCACGATGTGGTCGTGTACGAACGCGACGATCAATTGGGCGGGCTGCTACGCTACGGCATACCTGATTTTAAACTGGATAAATCGGTTATCGATAGACGTATACAGATTATGGTAGAATCTGGAATCGAATTCCGTACGAATGCAGAAGTAGGGACAAATATCCCTGTATCTGAGCTCGACCAATATGATGCTGTAGTGCTCGCAGGTGGATCGACCATCCCCCGCGATCTCAATATCCCGGGGCGCGAATTACAGGGGGTACATTATGCCATGGAGTTTCTCAAACAGCAGAACAAACGTGTAGGCAATTCTCCAATCGAAGTACCTCAGATACATGCAGAAGGCAAAAATGTATTGGTCATCGGTGGTGGTGACACGGGGTCTGACTGCGTAGGCACCTCTAATCGCCATGGCGCTAAATCTGTCACTCAATTTGAGCTGATGCCCCAGCCACCGCAAAGCCGTACCGAAGCGATGCCCTGGCCGACCTACCCTATGTTACTAAAGACCACAACTTCACACGAAGAAGGATGTCAACGACACTGGAGCATCAGTACTAAAGCATTTCTGGGGAATGACAGCGGGCAATTACGTGCAGCCCTTGTCGTAGATCTGGAATGGGAAAGTGATGCTTTTGGAAGACCTACTAAGTTCAAAGAAATTGCAGGTTCGGAGCGAGAGATTCCTTGTGAGCTAGTGACACTAGCCATGGGATTCCTACATCCACAACAGGAAGGGTTGCTCCAACAATTGAATATTGCTCGGGATGAACGTGGGAATGTAAAAGCGACAGAAAGAGATTACAAAACAAATACCGACAAATACTTTGCAGCAGGTGACATGCGTAGAGGACAATCGCTGGTCGTATGGGCAATATCCGAGGGCCGGGAGTGCGCACGTAAGGTAGACGAATTCCTTATGGGCAGCACCGAACTCGAGAGCAAAGAAGCCGTACAACAGTACGCCTAAAACAATAGTTACTAATTCATCAATCTATATTTTTTCTTCTATTAGACCTCTCCGAGCAATCGGAGAGGTCTTTTTCAACCACATCACTTATTCCATTTCAAACCGAAAACACAAAATAATATTTCGGACAAAAAACACATCATAAAAATATATTTTACATAAGTGAATTTTTCGTACTTTTGCAGTCGATTTAAAAGATCAATTGTAAATAGGTTTTATGACTCGTACAGTCCACCATTTTTTTGGCAAGGAGTTTAGCAAAGATGCCCTAAGAAACATCCTTGTTATCCTACTCCCTGCTGTCTTACTCTTCTATACCGTAAGTCTGGATGTTGCCATAGCATTCGCCGTTGGGGTAATACTATCTTCACTGACCGATTTACCCGGGAATAGGCAGGACAAAACGATGACCGCTATCTGGTGCACTCCCTTATTTGCCTTCACCGCATTTTGTACCGCATTGGCACTACATTATCTATCATGGGGTATATTACCGATTTTGGGTATCTGGGGCTTCATCTGTACATTATTGATTGTATTAGGCCCCAGGTGGGGCGTGATTGGCAACCTAACACTAATTGTTATCAGTTTTACAATCGGGCTCAAACCACAAGATCCCCTCATTTTTGCACTATCTTTTAGTCTAGGGACATGCAGCTTTTTTGCGGTCAGTCTACTGCAAGCTTATTTGTCCCCTTATCGCTCCTTAAAATATGCGATGAAAGAAGGGTTCGAACAAATGGCCACGCTGCTACAGGCAAAAATAAAATGTTATGACGAGAAGACACCATTGGAACAGGTGTATAGAGAACTCAGTTTACTTCATATCAAAATAAGTGAGCAGCTAGAGAGCATCCGCTCTCTACTACTCCGCGAAAAGGCATTAATTTCATCCAGCCAACATGCCGACCTTATTTGGTTAAACAAAATCTATCGATTAATAGACCTCTATGAACTATTAATGGGGATAGATACGGACTATGAAACCATACGTGAAAAACTGAAACATTCGGAAGTACTTCCTATAATCAGGCATATCCTTTTGTTGCTCTCTGACGAAATCAAGGACCTGGAAAACAGTAATTCTTACCATGCCCTATCGAAAAACCACACACAGATTAGCGTGGATATACAGAAGCTAGAAGAAATACAGGCCAGAGCAAACAGCGAGACCAGATCGCTAATCAACCCGATTCTAATCCATATCAAGCATATCGTAGCCATCGTTCAACAGATTCAACAAGCTACTATTGTACAGGACCCCACTTGGGTGAGCACAGCGGCATACAAAAACTTTGTGCCTACTACAAACAAACGGCAGGTCATCGCAAAACACATCAAGACCAAGTCGCCCATATTGATATACTCGATACGTATGGCCACACTACTGATGTTGTCGGGACTCGTAGGCTACACACTCCCAGAATACCGATACGCCTCTTGGATCATACTGACTGTAATCCTCGTGGCACGCCCAAGCTATGCCACTACACAAAGGAGAAACTATCAACGTATCGTAGGTTCACTCATAGGTATTGCCATCAGTTTGCTGATTACACTCGTCACGCACGAACCTATGCTATTGCTCTCGATCGCAGCAATCACGCTATACGGTTTCTTTTTATTTAACAAACCAGACTACCTAGTCTGTGTGATATTCATTACTATCGCCGCTATACTGGCCCTACATCTATATGAAGGTAACATCTGGGATTTACTAGGAAGCCGGCTAGCCTTTACACTGTTGGGCTCTACCCTAGCCTTGATAGGTTGCTTTGCGCTACCGGTAAATCATCGGAAAACCATGAAAAGCCTGTCCGACACGCTCATTGATAACTATCAAAACTACTACCAAAGACTTCGCGCCCGTCTTTGTGAAGAAACGATAGATCATCAAGAGCTGAGACTCGTTCGGAAACACGCACAGACTTCGCTCGCTCAGCTGTACGATAGCTTGGACCAATTCCAGAAAGAACCCCGCTATAAAAAGCTGGACTGGACCGATATAATTTCCTTCCAGACACTAGCTTATCGCATTAACGCACTGTTGGTCGGTATCTCAGTAAGTATCACCAAATCGATCGAACAGGAAAATGATACCGCTCTACTACAGCGACTCCACAATATCGAAGCGCTAATCAATGAGCTATATGAATTGGGGCAATCTGAAAAACTGACCAATAAAACACACAAAGCTCCGGCAGCAGTAAGTTAAAAAAACAATACTCTACTGAATTAGTATATTATTCCGAAGAAATAGTTTATTTTTGGATTATAGAAAACCAAAACGGCCTGTTTACCTCATAATTGTACGTATGACATGCCTATGATAGTTTTTCTATGGTTCTTTTGCTACGTTTTGCGTATGTTTGCATCCAATTAAGAATTATTCTAAAGAGCTTTGTGAGCCAACTGTTTATCCATATCCTAGTACCTGTAGCTATCTTTGGCTTCATCGCGCTATTTACGTTATTCGCTGTATATGCTGAACGTAAAATCGCCGGATTTGTGCAGGACAGACTAGGCCCTATGGAAACCGGAAAGTATGGGCTTCTACAGACTATCGCCGATATACTTAAGCTTTTACAAAAAGAATTCATTACCCCAAAAGCAGCAGATAGAATCTTATTTGCTGCAGCTCCTGTTATTATATTCGCTGCCGTATATATTGGTTATGCCGTAATTCCTTGGGCACCCGATTTTCTCCCGGCGAATACACATACAGGTATCTTCTTCATTATGGCAGTTGTATCTATTGATGCAATTGGGATCCTAATGGCAGGCTGGGGGTCAAACAATAAGTATTCTCTCCTAGGGTCTATCCGGGCTATAGCACAGATGGTATCTTATGAAATCCCTGTTGGGCTGTCGCTGATTGCTGCGGTCATGATTACCCAGACGCTAAACCTCAACGAGATTGCATTACAGCAAGGAGTACTCTCTCCAAAGCCTGTTTTCTTTTTAGGAATCTGGGATGTGTCGAATGTCGGAGGCTTTCTAGCATGGAACATATTTCAGGCACCGCATCTTATCCTCGTATATATCATCTTCTTCATAGCCTCTCTAGCTGAGTGTAATCGGGCACCATTTGATATCCCTGAAGCAGAGTCTGAGTTAATCGGTGGTTTTCACACCGAATATGGAGGTATCCGTTTTGCATTTATTTTTCTTGCGGAATATGCTATGATGTTTTTAGTAGCCATGCTTGGTGTAGTGCTATTTTTAGGAGGATGGAATACACTCTTACCGAATATAGGACCGCTAAAACTGGCTGACTGGACAACAGGAATTGGGTGGGGAATATTTTGGACATTGCTCAAATCGCTGACTATCGTCGGTGTACAGATATGGATCAGATGGACATTGCCGCGTTTTAAGGCAGACCAATTGATGAGCCTATGCTGGAAAGTAATGATTCCACTGGGATTTGTATGTATGGCAATATCGGGATTATGGCGAATTTTGGTAATGGTGTAAGGAGGTGAACGAGTTATCGGGTGAACAAGTTAACAAGCCAATTTGACAACTGCTTAACAAGATAACTAGATCACATGATAACTAGATAACAGGTTAACAAGATTACATAACAACAGGTTAACAAAAAGAAATTGATATTAAAAACAACGATACAGGGCATTTCTTCGGCCGTCAAGGGATTATTCTTGACGTTCCGGCACCTCTTTGGTGCCCGTCGTTCCCGGCAATCGGTTGACATCCGAAATCCGGAGTATTTTGACCAACAGGAAGGAGTCACAACTGTACAGTTTCCAAAAGAGACCATGCCTATCCCTGAAGTCGCAAGATACCAACTGGATGTAGACATCGACGACTGTATCGTCTGCGACCTCTGTGCCAAAGCCTGCCCAGTAGATTGTATCACCATAGAAGCAGTAAAATCGCCAGAGGCAATCGGAAAGACTTCAGATGGTTCTGTAAAAAGACTATATGCGGCTCAGTTTGATATCGATATGGCCAAGTGTATGTATTGCGGACTATGCACAGTGGTATGCCCTACCGAATGTATCACCATGACCAATAAATACGACCGTAGTACAACAAAACTAACGGATTTAATATATGGTTTTGGAGAGATGTCGGATGCTGAAATCGCACAGCGCAAAGCAGAATGGACCCAATATCAAGCTGAAAAGGAGGCAGCAAAGAAAAAGTAACGCTCATGGAAGAACTTGTCTTTTACGCATTCGCTATTCTAGCTGTTGGCTCTGCGCTTTTGGTCGTTAATCTAAAAAACACTGCACGCGCCTTATTCTTATTTTTCGTCACGCTATTTGCTATGGCAGGCTTATTTATATTTGCTCTGGCAGACTTCGTAGCCATTACGCAGATTATGGTCTATGTAGGTGGTGTTTTAATATTAATGTTATTCGCATTCATGCTCTCTAATAAGGAATTGCTAAAAGCGCTTCAACATATTCCAGGCAGATTCCTAACCATGCCGAACTGGCAATCCCTGCTATTAGCTCTTGGCTTTTTTGGGGTATTGCTTTGGGGGGTGGTCGAATGGCAGCAACAAACACCTGATTGGATTGTACAGAATATCAAGCAGGGCAATGTAATACAGCCTCACGATAATAACATACAGCAACTGGGCCTAAAATTCATGACACAATACATACTCCCTTTTGAGGTGATTTCGGTATTTCTGCTCATGGTATTAATAGGAGCAGCCCACCTATCGAGAAAGGAGGAACAGAAATGATTACATTAACCCATTTTCTAGTGGTCAGTGCATGCATCTTTTCCATTGGTCTCTACACCGTACTGGCCAAAAGAAATGCCATCATGATACTGGTTGGTATCGAACTGATGATTAATGCTGCCATACTCAATTTTGTAGCCTTTGGCCGTTATGACAAAATAAACTATTCAGGCCAAGTATTTGCCCTGTTTGCTATTGTACTCGCGGCGGCTTCTGTAGCTGTAGGACTAGCAATAATTCTCAATGTGTACCGTCATTATAAAACGATTAATCCCGACCAAATCACCGACTTGCGCGACTAATGGAGGAGCTGTTAAATATATCACCAATTCATGCCAGTATACTTGTCGTACTACTGCCGTTTGCAGCATTCTTAATACAAGCTATACGCGGTAAAAAATCTAGCTCGGGCAATATATCGCTTATCGCTATTACACTAAGCACGCTACTGTCGGGTATCTTTGTCTTTGCTGAGGTCTGGAACTACCTCCCTATGCACAGTACCTACGACTGGTTCCGTATTGGAGAAAAAACATTTACGATCGGCATACTACTTAATAACTTAACCGTACTGATGCTCTTTATCGTATGTATCGTTGCATTGCCGGTACATATTTATTCTCGGGCATACATGAAAGGCGACCCCGGACTACACCGTTACTGGATGTACCTCAGCCTATTTTGTTTTGCCATGCTCGGTCTTTGTATCTCTAAAAACATATTGGTCTCTTATATTTTTTGGGAGCTTGTAGGATTTGCGTCTTATCTATTAATCGGATTTTGGTTTACTAAAGAAAGCGCGGTACAGGCCAATAAAAAAGCTTTCTTGATTAATCGTATCGGAGATTTAGGCTTTTTGATAGGTATAGCTGCAGTCTTCACATCGTTTGGCACCTTAGACCTTGTTGAGCTATTCGGCAAAGAAGGGTTAATCTATTCCGAATTTGACAAGGACTCTGGCCTGATGACATTAGCTGGCTTGGGCTTCTTTCTGGGCGCTATGGCCAAATCGGCCCAATTCCCACTACACATCTGGTTGCCCGACGCGATGGAAGGTCCCACATCAGTATCCTCCCTCATCCATGCCGCTACCATGGTTGCAGCGGGTGTATTTTTACTATGTACGATACTCCCTCTATTCAATGATACTGTTTTGCTCCTAATCACGATTATAGGCACGATTACCGCTACATTGGCAGCGTATTTTGCGGCGGGACAATACGATATAAAACGAGTACTCGCTTTTTCTACCATCTCACAACTGGGGTATATGATGGCTGCAGTAGGTATTGGTGCCTGGGATGCGGCTTTATTCCATCTGGCAACGCATGCCTTTTTCAAATGTCTCCTCTTTCTATGTGCAGGAGCTGTCATTCATGAAATCGCTCACGCCAAGACCATCGCAGGACTGGATTTTGATCCGCAGGACCTTCGCAATATGGGAGGGTTGCGTAAGTATATGCCGAAAACTTTTGTACTGATGAGCATTGCTTCTCTTGCATTAGCTGGATTCCCCCTCACTTCGGGTTTTCTTTCTAAAGATGCCATCGTTATCGCTACATTTGAATGGGCGTTCCATAAAGGAGGTGCATACTTTATAGTACCTATTCTACTCGTTCTAGTCAGTATCATAACAGCATTCTATATCGGACGCCTGATTTTCAAAGCATTTATGGGAGAATCGCGTCTACCAGAGCCAGCAGAATCGAACATACATGAAGCACCTAAACAGATGCTTTATCCTATGTATTTTCTAGCCATCTGCTCGCTGTTTTTTGTGTTCTCGATAAATCCTATATCCTACCATCAAGCGGGTATTTTATCTGGATTTTCGGTCAATTACACATTCAAGGAGATACACAGTCTACACCTTTTTATACCACTGACCCTAACAGCAACCGCTCTCATAAGCTGGATAATCGGCTACAGATGGTATGTATTGAACAAATACCCCTTAAATGCAGAGAGCGGCTGGATCAAAGCAGAGACCAACCAGCTCGGCATAAATGATTTTATTAATAACACGATCGTGAAGGCGACATTGATTATCAGTAGAGCAAGTGTCTGGCTGGATAAATATATCGTCGAAGGTCTCGTAAATTCGGCAAGCAAAGGCACTTTATACCTGAGCAAGATAGCAACGCTATTAGACAGACATCTGGTCGATGGTTTTGTAATGGCAATACGTAATCTCACGATTGGTCTAAGTCGGGTTGCTGCATGGTGGGACAAACATATTGTAGACGGTATTGTTAATACTATTGCGGGGCTGGCTTATTACCTAGGTCATCTCCTGCGCTGGGTACAGAATGGGCGTATCCAAAACTACCTAGGATTTGCGTTTACTATTGTTTTAATTGGAATACTTTATTTGATATTGCGATAGCATGGGATTACTATCATTACTCATATTTTTGCCCTTGGCAGCCACATTACTGATATTGTTGCTCCCTGCCAACTTACAAAAGTCTTACAGATACATTGCGCTAGGCATTACATTGACCCAGTTTTTTATCGCGGGATCACTCTACCTACAGTTTGATCAGTCGGCAGCGGGTATCAACACCGTAGAGGGTTATCAGTTTGTCGAGCAGATCCCATGGATAAGACTAAGCCTTGGTAGCCTAGGACAACTGGAGATTGATTATTTCCTTGGTGTGGATGGCGTATCCCTCCCACTACTTCTGTTATGTGCCTTTGTAATGTTGATGGCTGTAGGTGCATCATGGAATACCAGCAAAAGTCCTAAAGGTTATTTTGCGCTGATTATGTTGCTCAATATGGCTGTAATGGGGATATTCACTGCTTTGGATTTCTTCTTATTCTACATATTCTACGAAGTAATGCTCCTTCCGCTCTACTTCCTCATAGGAATATGGGGTGGCGCAAACCGGGAATATGCAGCTATTAAATTCTTTATCTATACGCTATTTGGTTCGGTATTCATGCTGCTGATTATTGTAGGTCTCTACTTTTCAGTCATCAATCCGGAAACAGGGGCCCATACGTTCAACATGTTGCACATGATGAATCCCGATAACTATGTGGATGGCTCTTTCTTTGCCTACTTAAATAATTACAATGAGGTATTGGGAATTCCGACACGTATGATCGGCTTTATAGTCCTATTCATCGCATTTGCTATCAAAATCCCTATTGTACCACTACATACCTGGCTGCCTGATGCACACGTAGAGGCACCGACCCCAGTGTCTATCATCCTCGCAGGGATATTGTTAAAAATTGGAGGATATGGTATCATCAGAGTTTGTTATAGTATCTTTCCCGACATGGCGGTCGATGCCAATTGGTGGCTGGGACTCATTGGGATTATATCCATTTTGTATGGCGCATTGAATGCCTTGGCACAAACAGATTTAAAACGCTTGATAGCTTATTCTTCCGTATCCCATATGGGGTTTGTGCTACTCGGACTTGCCTCAATGACGGCCGAAGGTATGGCTGGTGCTGTATTTCAAATGATCAGCCACGGATTCCTTTCTGCGGCGTTGTTCTTTTTGGTAGGGGTGATTTACGACCGTGTTCACGACCGTTATATTTATAATTTTAGGGGACTTGCGAGCCTAATGCCTGCTTACACGGGTTTCGTGGCCGTTGCCTTCTTTGCTTCGTTGGGACTACCCGGCTTCTCCGCTTTTATTGGAGAAGCCTTTGTAATCATAGGTACGTTTAATGCTGAAAGTGTAGGTACCGGTATTCCACGTTGGATGGCTATAGCCGGTTCATTAGGCATATTACTTAGTGCAGTTTATTTCTTATGGACACTTCAACGGATGTTCTTTGGACAGACACGTGTAAAAGGTGGCGAAGAATGGCTTACTGCACTAAAGGACGTCACGATAAGAGAACGTATTGTTTTGTTCCCTACATTGGCACTAGCCCTCTTGCTCGGAGTCATGCCTTCGTTGGTATTTGATACTTTAAATAGTAGTGTACTGAATCTAGTCTCTTTATTATCGCCTTACTTTTAATAAATATGGAAGGATCGACGACACAGATTAGCACACTATTGGACCAAATCATGGTCTCTATACCGGTATTCAAGCCGGAGCTCATCTTGATAACTGCTTTTATCGGAAGTATCTTTGCGAGCCTCTTTATCGACCAACGATGGAAACATGGTTCTTTAAGTTTTGCTATAGCGGGGATTGTCCTTTCAGCCTATTACGTATATACGCAGTTAGGCCAAACGCAGACTGGCTTCTTTGGCATGTTACAGATAGACGCTCTATCAGTCTATGCGCGCTTGATTATACTTGGACTACTATTGCCTATTCTGCTTTTAATCCAGCAATATACCAAAGATAATGGCATAAAAAATCTTGGAGAAGTCTACAGTATCCTATTGGCAGCGACAATAGGCATGAATCTATTGACCATCAGCACAAACTGGCTTATGGTCTTTATTGGGATAGAGACGCTCTCGATAAGTTCTTATATATTGGTTGGCTATTTTTCGGAAAACAAAAAAAACGTTGAAACCACCAAACTTCAATCGGAGGCAACGATGAAGTACGTATTGTTCGGCTCGGTATGTGCCGCAGTCATGCTCTATGGTCTTTCGCTAATTTATGGTTTCACGGGGAATCTCGATTTTACCAGCACTGCCCATATCCAAGGACTGATAGTTGCACCAAAGGTAATGAGCAGTATCGCTATCTTATTTGTCTTTGTAGGAATTGGTTTTAAACTGGGCTTCGTTCCTTTTCACCTCTGGACACCAGATGTATATCAAGGGGCACCGACACCTATCACAACCTTTCTTTCGACAGTCCCGAAGGTAGCGGCACTGATACTATTCCAACGCCTGTTCGAGTCCTGGACATCAACTCTGTTTTATTTTGGCGAACTGACCATGCTTTTCATCACGGTAGTGGGCATCGTAACGATGTTGGTCGGGAATCTCATCGCACTCCGTCAATCGGATGCCAAACGTATGATGGCCTATTCCTCCATCGGACATACAGGATTTCTCCTGATGGCTATTATCAGCAGTGCTAGCGCAGACTATACCACACTACTCTTTTACGTGAGCGTCTATGCCATAATGACTATCGGCGTATTTGCGATTATACAGTTTTTAGAGAAAAACATTGGCTCAACGGAGCTAGTGGCGTATAGCGGTCTCGGGAAAAGTAACCCAGTGTTATTTACTGTTTTTACCCTACTCGGCATCGCATTAATTGGACTCCCTCCTACAGCAGGATTCATCGGTAAGCTTTTGGTCTTTACAGCGACCTTCGACCTCTATCAGCACACAAAGGATATCCCGATTCTCCTACTTTTAATAACAGGAGCACTCACTTCGGTGATATCACTGTTCTATTATTTCAAGATACCCCTATTTGCTTTTTTGCGGAAAGGAGAATCTACTGAACGTACGCTACCGATAAACTCCGTAGCCTATTTTATTGCAGTGGTGTGTGGAATAGCGATGCTTCTTTATGGGCTATTCCCGAACTTATTGTCAGGGTTATTTCGGTAGATAGCCCCGTTATTATTCAGAATTAATAATAACTTTGTGTTAGATATGAACATGTATAAAGCTATTGTAGTCACTCCCGTAAAGAATTCGCTGGAGAATACGCTAGAAACCATTAAAGCTATTAAAAATAGCAACATAGAACTAGTTTACTATGTTTATGACGATTTTAGTGATGAAAATATTTCAAAATCTCTCTCCAATAACGCTACATTATTAGGTTATAACTATATACATTTGTCCTCACTCACGAGCACACCATCTCCTAATTATTTTACAGTGCTCAAAGATGCTCAAATGAAGGCCTTGACATTGAATCTCCCTTTAATTATTGTAGAATCAGATGTCGAAGTACAATCTACCTCCTTGGAAACTCTTATACGATTTACACAACAAAACTCTAATATTGGAATGGTAGGAGCTGTGACTGTCGATTACAATGGTGAGGTGAACTTCCCCTATCTCAAATTCAAAGGAAAGAAAAAAGAAGCAATAGAAACAGAAAGAAGTCTAAGTTTCTGCTGCACCCTTTTGAGCCAATCTTTCTTATCTAAATATAGTTTTGAACATCTCGACAAATCAAAAGACTGGTTTGACACAACAATTTCCTATGCTTCTCTAGAAAATGGCTTTAAAAACTATGTCCTATTAGATACTCCTGTACTTCACAAACCTCATGGTAGCAGACCATGGAAACAATTAAAGTATACAAATCCATTAAAGTATTACTGGTTCAAGTTTACAAAAAGAAGAGATAAGATATAATATGCACACCATTGAAAGACCTGAAGACTTAACCTATATCAATGGAGTTCCTTTTGTTATTTGGTGTTATTGGGAAGGACCAACTATGACAGGCAATCGAAAATTAAGTTTTTCTTATTTGGTCCAAAACATTGGCGTCCCCGTATGTCTAATTACACCTGAAAACATCTCCCTTTTTCTAAAAGATCAACATCCATTACCCCGTACTTACTTTGACCTGAGTATTGTACACCGGTCTGATTATATTCGAGCATACCTTTTACATCATTATGGAGGTGGTTGGCATGATGTAAAGGCAACTGAAGTTTCTTATAGTAATGTATGGAAAGATTTTGAAGACACGAATATATGGATGGTCGGGCGACCTGAACAACCAAATGGAGCCGCACGTATTTATGACGCGGAAAATCGATATATGCCTGATTATTACCAGAATTTAATTGCCGTCCCTTCTTGGGTAGGCCGGCCCAATACTCCTTTGAGTCAACAATTACTATCTGGTATTGAAAATATCTTAAATAAACACGCAGACACCTTAAAGAAATACCCATCAAAACATCCTCGAGACAAAAAGATAACAACCAAATCTCCAATAATTAAACTGTTACAGGTGGTCAAATTTACCTATCAAGGTAAATCAACCAAATATCCACTGGAATGGACGTTGTTCGGAAATGTATTTCATCCTTGTATATTGCAATATCAATCGCACATCGCACGAAGTCTCCCTGTAGATACGACAAAGAATGCTGGAATATATCATAGGGGATAGTAAAACACAAAAATTTTATGTTGACAAAAAAAGGTTTATCCATGGGGACAAGGACCTAGATTTACGCAAAGGTCCCCCTATAGTTTGTCTAAAAAATTCTAAATGGTGGAGATTTAAGTAATCAATCTCTGCATTTTTCTTGGACTTAGACATACTCTTTCGTCTTGACGTAGAGTGTATTCGGTAATAAAATCCTACAAACGGAAGTTTTACCACTTCTCCCCCATTTTTCAGCATCTTAATCCAGAACTCCCAATCTTCACGGACAAGCACAGTCTCCTCGGTATATCCCCCCACTCGAGACCAGTCAGCCTTCCTGTATATAGCACTTACATAGATCATATTATCCATTGCAAGAGCCTTTCTAGAATAAGGCTTCAGCTTCCATAATTTGTTTACTGCACCAAACTTTTCTGCCTCAGCATACACAACTTTTACCTCTGGACGACTGTCCAAAACATCCACAGCTTTGCCTATATAATCTGGACTGATTAAATCATCTGCATCAAGAGGAAGTATATATATTCCATGAGCGTGAGCAATCCCATTATTCCTAGCTGCAGATGGCCCCTGATTCTCTTGGTACAGATAATGCACATTTGCAAATTCGTTTACTAAGCTATCTGCAACCAGCCTGCTATCATCAGTAGAGCCATCATCCACGATAATTATCTCTATATTTTTATAGAAAGACGCTAATATAGAGGAAATAGTTTCTTTCAAAAAGTGACCATGATTAAAACATGGAACTACAACGCTTACCATCACTATTGCATTAATTTATCGTAATCTACAACGGACAAGTCAGATTTTAGATATCTAATATTTCCATTTCTGCGAATATCCGATGTGTCCACACCTAGCAACCGGGCTATCTCGTAATAATTTATTCTTAAAGATTCTAACATATTAATTTCTCCTTTATCAACCAATTCGGGAGCTACTTGTCGCGAATACCAAATATAATAAGGAATTTCTGTACCTTCCTTAGAGTCTGAATGTATAAAACGATTATTATGGAGCTTTTCTGCATGGTCGGACAAATATACAAGTGCTGCATCATGATATTCTAGCTTGTTAAAAAGACTTCCTAGTATATAGTCGGTATACCGTACTGAATTATCATAACAGTCAATCACATTACTATCTCCACTCAAAACATGATGCTCAGCAGGATATTTATCGCAAGCATTAGAATGAGAACCATTGATATGTAGAATGATAAAATTGTATTCATTGGCACGTTCCTTTAATATCTTGTCCACTTCATTTAATAACACCTCATCATAACCTGCAAACCATTTGGCATCATCTGCGAAAGAAGCCATATTACTCACTGTAGAAACATACATATTTCCTTGTTCTTGCGTGCTAAGCCAATATGTGTGATAATCCAAGTGGTTCGCTAGCCGTAGAATATTGTCACCGAACTGTCCTTTCCCCAAATAGTAATCATCCTCGGCTACTGGTGATAATAACAGAGGAACCGACAGTAGAGTGATTCCAGCTTGGCTAACCATATTCTGATAGAATTTCATTTCCCCTTTCCGTTTATCTTGGTTAGGTGTTGTTAAACGATTATATCCATATAGCGACATATTTTGCCGCCGCGCAGATTCCCCAATAACTAAGATGATGTTTTTAACTTTTTTATTACCCACCTTCATTTTTGAATAATCTGCTTTGTAATTTTTAATATCCCTCAACTCCAGACTTTCATCTCCAGCTTGACTTAACGTTCTAAAATTAAAAAACATCGTGTTTCTAAAAAAAGCAGAAAGTTTACTTTCTACCACACTACTTTTAGATTGATAATACATCATTGAGCATAAAGGGACCAACAACCAAAGAAACATAAGGTAGAACGTCGCTTTATTCTTAGTCAAGTAATTGGGGACATTGCGGACAACGAAGTATTGAAATATAACAACTACAACAAATACAAGTACAACTAGCATCATGGTAGAAATCATACTTAAAGCCTCTTGAAAATTTGAGTTTAACAAACTAAGTGCCATGCCATAAGTAAACTTCGACCCATAAATCAACCAGGTAGCTAAAGCTAAAACCTGATTAAACGATAAAAGAATCAATCCAACAACAACAATGCAACTACCTAAAATCGTTTTTCTATGATATAAATACGCTAGGAATACATAAAAGGTCAGAGTGACGACAGTAATAATCAATAGCTCTTCAACGTAGGTCTTCTCAAGAGACAAAAAATAAATGATGCAATTAAACAATAAAGAGAAATATAATAGAAAGTGCTTCATATATAATATTGGTATCAAAAAATTTCTACAAATGTAGCATATACAAGACTTTTAACGTATAAATATAAATTATATCTTTGCATATGACAATTACGGTCCTTATTCCCAATTATAATGGAAGAGTTCTATTAGAGAAATTTCTACCCTCTGTATTTGCTTCTTTGGATATAGCCCAAGTGGAATTTGAATTTATCATTGTAGACGACTGTTCTTCAGATTCTTCTGTAGAATTTTTAAGATCAAATTATCCTAAAATAAAAGTTATCCAAAATAAAAAAAATCTAGGATTCTCTAAAACTTGTAATAGAGGAATAATGGCAGCCCAAGGACAAAAGCTACTATTACTCAATTCTGACATACAATTGACCCCCAATTATATTAAAATCTGTCTAGAAAGCTTCGTAGACCACAATACTTTTGCAATAATGGGACAAGCTATTGATAGTAGCTGTAAACCCCAGACCACAGGTGTACTGTACAAACAACGTATATTTTCGGTCAAAAAATATGCTAATCACCATAATAATGAAACTCATTTCGTATCTGGAGCCAACTCCATTTATGATACAAACAAACTAAAAGAACTAGGAGGCTTCAATCCCATATTCAGCCCTTACTATTTTGAAGATGACGACCTGAGTTTTAGAGCCATGCAAAAAGGCTGGAAAAGCTATTTCATCAAAGAGGCCGTCTGCTATCACCTTGGGTCAAGCACGATTAAGTCTGCTGCTAAAAAACGTAAAATAAAACGGATATACTTCCGGAACAAACTTATTTTTAACAGATTGCACTGTAAATCATCCACATCATCTTTCAATAGAAAAGTATTAGCGACCACTGTTCTTCCAAAATATTGTGCAGGTCAATTTTGGATATGGAACAGCTACAAAGACTCATTATTATTAATGCAAAGCTAAATACTGTTGTGAAAAAGGAGGAGGAATCAGCTCAAAATAAAAAAATAATTCTCTGTGCACCAGCAGACTTCGGCTTATTTGACGCTATAAAAGAAGGACTTGAAGATTTAGAATACACTGTGCTGGGGTTTCCAATTGAAGATGGTAATTATAAATATAAAGGGATTACGCCTAGAATAATCAACGCTTTTAGAAAAGTTTTTTTTAATGATAAAGGCTATAAAAATAGGCTAAAATTAAAAGAAAGACGTACTTTTCTAAATTCGCAATTATCTTTAATAAGTTTTGCCGATTACGCGCTATTTATTAGACCAGACATATATCCCATAGATTTTATAAAAAAGGTTCAAGACAAAGCTAATAAAACCTCTGCTTACCACTGGGACAGCGTAGATCGCTTTCCAACCGTAATAAACTACATCGACTTATTCGACAGATTCTTTTTATTCGACCGAGAAGATTCTTTACGTTTTCCAAACACTAAACTGACAACAAACTTTTATTTTCCGGATTCTATTCCTACTCCTAATGTGGAAAAAAAAAGAGCGTATTTGCTAGGGAGTTGTGATTATGGCAGACTTGAACAATCGATATTATTAAAGAACAAATTAGAGCTATTACATTACGACTGCGACTTCACACTAAGAACAAACAAAAGTAAAGAGATCGAACAACTCGAAAAACATGGAATATCGATTATTCAAGACGTTATTCGCTATGGTCAAAATATCTTAAACGTAAAAGAATCGACAGTTTTAATAGACCTCCACAATCAAAAACAGTCAGGTTTATCATTTAGAGCATTTGAAGGCATCAATTACAACAAGAAACTAATTACAACAAACAAAAACATCGCCAAATATGACTTTTATCATCCCAATAATATTTTCATTTGGGATGGAGAAAACGAAAATCAGCTAGAACAGTTTCTAAACGAAGATATTATAGAAATTCCGAACAACATAAAAATCAAATATGGTCTCCAAAATTGGTTAAACTACCTTATGGATGAACAGCCCTTTACCAAAATAAATGTCTTTTAGGCCTTTTTCCTAAATTTGTAGAATAGTTTCCGATACCAAGTATTATAATATTTCTCTTTGTATTTCGAGTTCACTAGGAGAACATACAATCCAAGACCATTCTCAAGATAGAATTGGTAATGCTTATTATAAATATAACTATAACTTACTTCAATCCCATTTTCCTCTTGGACTTTATCAGTTATTGAGTCTCGTTCCATTCTTTTTCTATAATAATACAACGGCTCCTTAATCTGATGTACAAATGGCCCATATTTAGATATTATTCTAATCCATAGCTCCCAATCCTCATGATTGCGAAGCTTTTCATCAAAGCCGCCAACCGCCAATAAATGCGCCCGCCTTACCATAGAAAATATTGGAACAACGTTGGTACAAAGAAAACGACTTAAAGAAAAATCACCGAAGTAAGTATCTTTATTAACTCTACCAAACTGTCTTACCCCAGAATAAACAAGATTTAATGTCGGATTGGCCTCGAAATTTAACAAGCATTTTGATATAAATGAAGGATCAAGCTTATCATCGGAATCTAAAAACACCACATATTCTCCCTTTGCATATTGCAATCCCATATTACGCGCAACAGAAGGCCCCTGATTAGATTGAGAAATCAATCTAATTTCCAAATCCTTAAATTCAGTTATAAATCCTTGGACTCTTTGCCTTGTGTTATCGATTGAGCCATCATCAATCACGACAACCTCTATATTGCGATATTCTTGCAGCAATATAGAGGATAAACACTCTACAACTGTATTTTCAGCATTATACGCCGGAATAATTATACTTATTAACATTTTACCGTAAAAACTTAAAGGATGACAACTATTGCAAATAGTTTACGCAATTATTCTTTAGTTTAGAATTCAGCCAATTAGAAAATGAATATTTTGCTAAAAGGTCTTTATCAAGTTGGACAAAATCACTATCAAGAAATTCATCAAGTGCTTCCCAATTATTATCTGTCAATACAAAAAAATTATTAGGATGATAAAAGTCTGCTTCCTTTATAGTGGAATTTGTCGTAATGACTTTTTTACTAAATTTAAGTCCTTCAAATATTCTAAATGAGTACCCCTTATGATCTGCAATCACTAAATCTATGATAATCTCTGAACCAATAATTGAATGGAGTTGCTCTTCAAATGTTACATGATCATGTAACATTCGCATATGCTGCCTAATATAAGTAGATACATGCTCCAAGTTCTTTTTTTGACAAACTACAACAAAATCCACACTATCGAATTTTTTAGACAAATATTTGTGAATATTCACTAAATCTTGTTCACGACTAAGATGATGAGAACTCACATAGTAGACATTGTTCGTTTTTTTTCTAACTGGAACATCCAATAATGGGTCAGGATAATCAAAGTAAAAATTAGGAGAATACTCTAAACAATAATCAGGGAAAGAACGAACATCCGCAGGGTCAAAAACATAAAACTGATCAAAAATAGAAACATAATCTAGGACGACCAGATCTCTAGAAATACCATCAAAATGAAAACTAATCAAGTAATCTGTTTTGTCTTTTGCCTTTTCAACTAGCTTTTTATCAAAAAAATCAGTTCTAATAATCAATCCTACATCGTATCGTTCTTCTTTACAGAGGATACTCATCTGTTTATCCGTAACAAAATCCTTACGAATCTTCGACTTATACGATTTATCCTTAAAAAAGATTTTCCGTATAAAGTTATATAACCTCTGACTTAAAGAACGATATCTAAATGGATAGCCACTATCCTCAATATGAATCACTTCATAGCCCATGTACTCTAAATTCACTACAATTAATTTATAGAGTTCAAATGCTTTGGGGGCGATTAACAAAAATTTACTTTTCGACATATTTAATATTCAGAAATCCCAAAATTATAAACTATTCAATTTTTAAACAATTTTATAATTACCTTCGGATGTGATTCATATGATACTTTACTATAAGACAGTAAATAGAACGTGAAAATTCACATTACGCTACGTTTAAAAAACACATTCATGGGTCCAAAAGTTTCCATAATAATTCCATGCTTCAACCAAGAACAGTTCTTGGAAGACACCTTAAAATCAGTTTTCAATCAAACATATGATAATTGGGAGTGTTTAATTATAGATGATGAATCCACCGATTCTTCGACTAACATTGCAGAACGATGGTGTAAACAGGATTCAAGATACAAATTATTTCAGAAAAAAAACGGAGGAATTAGTAGCGCTCGTAATTACGGATTAAACCATGCAACTGGTGATTATATTCAATTTCTTGACGGAGATGATTTATTATGCAACAACAAGCTTGATACATCATTAACTCATGCTAAAAACAATGAAGAAGTTATAATAACATCTTTTAATCATATAAAAAACGGGAAAAAACTACCTCCCTTTTGTAACCTAAGGAAAGATTATTTTACATATGAAAACATTCTGTTGAAATGGGATGCAGACTTCTCAATACCTATCCACTGTGGCTTATTTAAGAAAAGCACTGTCGGCGACTTCCGGTTTGACGATAAAATCATAGCTGGCGAAGACTGGATATTCTGGTTATTTCTGTATGAAAAAAGGTCTAGCACTTGTTTCATTAATGAAGAATTAGTTGTCTACAGATTACATGACAAAAGCATTACCCATAATGATGACCGCATGGCGGAAAAAAAACAAATAGCCCATTTAAAAATATACAATAGCCTTTCAAATGACAATAAAACACTTTTCTTCGAGCGCTTTTCAGTAGAAGTTCTAAATCTCAGAGCAAGGTTAAATAATATTCACCAACAAAACGAAAAAAAGAAAGAAAGAAAATTAAGCCGACGAATCAAAAGATTTTTTCTCAGGTAACTCTCTAGATATACTTGCATCATTACTTCCTTATTGAGATTTCACCAAAGAGCAGCGTACTATTGTCTCTTGGGAAGAAATAAGAGAATAAAGCTCATAAAAGTCTTCATAATCCTATTGGCCACAGGAAAGCCTTGTATATATTCAAAATGCAATTGTCTTTTAGTTTTATGATCTTTTATCCTTTCTAATTCTTTCAAAGCATTATACTCCTTCCAATAAACAGGAAACCTGTTCTCAATAATAAAATCTCGCTCTTGTTGATGGATTAGACTCGTTTCTGAAAGTGATGAAATCCCCGTTAAATCATAACGTGCAACAAACTCATTTATGTGAATGAATCTCACACTGTGATTAAGATACATTTTTATAAAAAAATACCAATCAGAGGATATTTTAAAAGATTGATCATAAAATCCATATTTAACAAAAAGTTCTCTTTTTATAGCTGTAGCTTGATGATTAAGTGTACTAAATAACCAAAATGATAGATTAAGGTCTATTGGCTGTATAATACTCCGAATTGTGCGCCCCCCCTCTTCACCTATGGTGTTACCATAATACACGTCAGCATTCGTTTCATCAATAGAATTAGCGTATAATTCTAAAGAAGAAGCGTTGTAAAAGCAATCTCCACTATTCATGAAAATAAGATAATCACCTTTTGCTTTTTTTATTCCTTTATTCATCGCATCATAAACACCATCATCCTGTTCAGAAACATAATAGTCAATTTCGGATTCGTATTTCTGAATGACTTCTAAGCTGCCGTCTATACTTCCTCCATCAATAATCAAAAATTCAAAATCATTAAATGATTGTCCCAAAATGCTAGTTATTGTCCTTTGTAAACCGTTCTGGTTATTAAAATTAATAGTTATTATAGAGAACCTCATCAATTTATTTCAGGCTATTTTATTGAAAATATAAAGTTAGAATACATTAAATAAGAATCCTAACCTAATATTAAGATTTATACAATTCTTAAAACGCATGCAACATTACTAATAAGTTAGAACATATTCAAAATATCCTCTACTTGAAGTAATTCTTTCCTTGGAAGCATTGATTCTATAAACAGCCACACACCCTTCCCTATGGTAACGCATTACGGAAGGTAAACAACAGAAAATCAAATGGCTTACTTTTTAATAAAATTCACGAAAACTAAAAATTTATTAACTATATTTGATAGAATAACTTAAAACTATGAAATTTCTGATACCGACCTTCCTCCTTTTCTTTGCGATATCGTGGGTATCTTGCCAAAAAGATGGTCAAGAAATTTTGACAGAAGAAGAAAATCTAGCATTCGACCCGATTAATAGAGACAGTATTTCGTTTACACTGAATGGAATAACATATAGTTCCAAGGAGATGGATGGTTTTGGATTTGCCAACAAACAAACCAATATTATGCCCTACACTCAGCCAATGGGTACTCGAGAGGCTGCATATATCACAGGAGGGCATTGGTGGTACGGCGAAAACGACTCACTCTTATTTGAACAGACGTTTTCATTCAAATCTCCCGAGTTTACTACTATCGCTATTGGTCTAAGCCAAAAATACGCTACTAAAGACCTTGTAAAGAAAGACAATCTATTAGTTCCTTATAAAAACGACTCCACTTTTCAAGTTGGGCCAAAAGATTTTGCAACAGACAACGACCTAGAAAATAAAACCCATGGGGTAAGCTTGGAGTTAAATCCAGTACAGACCAAAGAAAGGCTGACAACAGCAATACCTGCTATGTCTATACTGGTAAGGTCACACCTCGACAACCACTTACAAGACGACTCGTACTTCCACATCATTAGTATAGATACCTTAAAAAATGATGCTTTACGAGTGGAAGCACGATTCGAAGCCAATATATATGATGAAGATGGTACAGCTTACCGGATTAAAGATGGATTTGTTCGCTTAAAAACGAAACTCAAGCAACTCGATGTCAAATAAAAAACTATATATCATTCGGCACGCTAAGGCTGAGATACCGACTTGGGAAAAGAAAGACTTTGACCGGAATATCATGGACAAAGGAGCGGCTCGCTCTCAATACATCTCAAACAAGCTAAAAGATATACTCACTATAGACGACAATACAGCCGTAATCTCTTCTACTGCTAATAGAGCAATACAGACAGCACATATATTCTGCACCTCATTAGACTTTCCATTACAGCATATCCTACAGACCAGAGCTATATACGAGGCCTATTACCTTGATATACTAAATATCATCAATGAAATACCGGACCATATCGATAAGCTCGTCCTATTTGGTCACAACCCAGGCCTGTCCGATCTGACTAACTATATTTGCAATAGCTACATCGAATTGAAAACATCACACTGTGCTGTAATAACGCTAGAAGAAGGAATCGATTTCGCTAGTTTATCTGGAGGAACAGGAACCTTAATACAAACAATTACAGAACATTCCAGCTAAGATTAACCAAAAGTTAATTTCGAACAAAAACCAAATCTGACCATTTATACCATTAAAAAATAAACGTCCTCAAAACGCTCTATTTTGCTTCTACGACGATTTTGATTTTTCTAGAGATAAAGTCAGCTGTTTTTCCAAAAAATGGCCGCGGCCATTTTTTATTTTGCCTAAGTCTTTTTCCAAAGTTGCTTAGGCAAGTTTGGAAAAACGCTTAGGCAAGTTCCAAAAACTATTGGATTCAACAAGTGATTTCCACAAAACCAGACAGACACAATCACAAAACAACAATAAAACAACTTTTAAAGAAATTATTTTTACTCTACGATTTTGGATATACGAAGAGAATTATAGGGTAAATAACTTTTACGTACCTTCGCTATATGGCAAATAAACTCCAAAACGAGAGCTCTCCCTATCTCAAGCAGCACATGCACAATCCAGTCCATTGGATGCCTTGGGGAGAAGAAGCATTGACGAAAGCTAAACAAGAAAATAAATTAATCATTATAAGTATAGGATATTCCGCCTGTCATTGGTGCCACGTCATGGAGCGTGAAAGTTTCGAAAACGAAGCTATTGCGCAAACCATGAATAAATTTTACGTTTCTATAAAAATAGATAGAGAAGAGCGCCCAGATATCGACCAGATTTATATGATTGCAGTGCAATTGATGACAAAATCCGGCGGATGGCCTCTTAATGTAATATGCTTGCCAGATGGGCGCCCTATTTATGGAGGAACCTATTTCAAACCACAAGACTGGCAAAACATCTTGCTACAAATAGCGCAAATGTGGGATGAAACACCTCACGTGGCTATCGAATATGCAGAAAAGCTTACCGCTGGGATACAGCAGGCAGAGAGACTACCTATTGCCGAAATAGCAGAGCAATACACCCTCAAGGATCTAAAAACAATCGTATTACCTTGGAAAGAACAGTTTGATTACCAAGATGGTGGATATCGTAGATCTCCAAAATTCCCTCTACCCAATAACTGGGTCTTCCTGCTACGCTACGCTACACTCACAAAAGATGAGGAAATCCGCTCACATACACACTTCACTTTAGAGAAAATTGCGAATGGGGGCATCTATGATCATATAGGAGGTGGCTTTTGTCGGTACTCCGTCGATGAGAAATGGCATGTGCCACATTTTGAAAAAATGCTATATGACAATGGTCAGTTGATATCACTCTACAGTGAGGCATACCAACAGACGGCCACTCCACAGTACAAGCGTGTCGTAGAAGAAACTATCGCCTGGGCTATCCGTGAGATGAAAGCGCCTAATGGTGGTTTTTATAGCGCACTGGATGCCGACAGCGAAGGCGTAGAAGGTAAATTTTACACCTTCGATTCAGAAGAATTTCAGGTATTAGAACGTGATGCCGAACTGGCTCGCAATTATTTCAATATCACAGACGAGGGCAATTGGAGTGAAGAAAACACCAATATACCATTTGTCATGAGTGCCAATGACCACCTCATTGCAGAAGCTGGTTTTTCACAAGAGGAGTGGGAGATTTATTTAGCAGAGATAAAAGCTAAATTACTACAATATCGTGCAAAAAGAATACGCCCTGGATTAGATACCAAACAGCTTACAGCCTGGAACGCTCTACTATTGAAAGGTCTTATTGATGCCTATCGTACTTTCAATACCCCTTTATACCTAACTACAGCATTAGGCATAGCAGATTTTATAATCAAAGAGTGTACGATAGAAAACACTATACTGCATCAACCTGCCGACGACAACAGAAGAATAAACGGCTTCTTGGATGATTATGCATTTACAATCGAGGCCTATACCGCACTCTATGAGGTAACTTTTGACGAATCATGGCTCCATAAAGCTAGAGGGTTAGCAGAACGTGCAATCGAGTTATTCTATGAAGTAGAAACCGCTACATTCTATTACACACCTAATAATGGAGAAGAACTCATAGCTCGAAAAAGTGAAATCATGGATAATGTTATTCCAGGCTCTTCCTCCACTATCACGCGACAACTTTACAAATTAGGCCTTCTGCTTGATGAAGATAATTTCACCGCGATAGCCAGTCAAGTGTTTGCCAATGTATTTCCACATATTGCATCTTATGGATCAGCCTATTCTAATTGGGCCATCCAATTATTAGAACTTCACTTCGGCACCAATGAGATCGCGTTGACAGGACAACATGCCCTGCAATGGCGCAAAGAATTGGACCAGAACCTGTATGTTCCAAATAAAATAATATCAGGAGGAACAAATTCTACACTTCCTTTACTAGTAAATAAACAAGAATTGGATTCAAAAGCATACCTTTGTCGCAACAAAACTTGCAGTCTTCCTCAGCCGTCGATTGCAAAATTGATTGAATTAATAAATAATAACGAGGCTTAAACCTCTTTAAACAGTAAAAAATGGCAATAGAAAACAACAACGTAGTAACGTTGAATTACACACTTCATACAATTGAAGAAAACGGAGAGAAAACGTTTGTAGAACAGACAACAACTGAAAATCCACTAACATTTCTATACGGTGTAGGAATGATGTTACCAAAATTTGAAGAAAACATTGCAGGTCTTCAGATTGGCGACAAGACATCTTTTGCATTAGATGCTGTTGATGCTTACGGAGAAAGAGACGACAAAGCGATGGCACAATTGCCTGCGGAAATGTTTAACGAGACAGGCATGCCTCCTGTTGGTGAAGTATTGCCATTGCAAGATAACCAAGGAAATCAATTCCGTGCAGTAGTAGTTGAAGTAAGCCCTGAGGTTGTTGTAGCAGACTTAAACCACCCAATGGCAGGCAAGAAATTGAACTTCGACATCGAGATATTGGCAATGCGTCCAGCAACTGAAGAGGAGCTGTCTCATGGCCACTCTCACGGTATCGACGGTACCGAAGGTCACTAAATAAACAAAAAGGAGCAAAGACATTCAACAATCTTTGCTCCTTAATCTTTAGTCTTGACTCTATAGTTTTACAGCTCGTAACATTTCTCTTTTTCCTGGTGCCCCAGGTGCTTTTTCTATTTTAAAACCTAACGCTTTCATAGAACGCTTTAAGTTTCCAGTAATCGCATAGGTGACAAAGACTCCACCAACACGCAAATACTGGCAAACATGAGCTAAAGTCTCATCTGTCCACATCTCGGGCTGATGCACTGCAGCAAAAGCATCAAAATAGATAACATCAAATAATTCATTACTTTTAAATTCCAATACTTTACAGTGGGCGATTTGCAAATCGACATCCTCCATAAAGCACACCGAACCAGCCAAGGCGTCAGCATAGGTAGCCCTAAACTTCTCCCAAACGAAAGGCGCGACATAATTATCATATTGGGTAGCAAATATGACATCCACAGCCAAGGGATAGGCCTCAATACCACAGTACCGTAGTTTAATCTCCTCTCTCACCACATAATCGGCAGACTGTAAGAAATTGAGCCCGGTACCAAATCCCACCTCTAGTACAGCGACAGCATCAGTTTCTTCTTTTTCAATATAGTGTGCTAAACCCGATTGAATGAAGACATGTTTACTCTCCTGTACTGCGCCATGTTTTGAATGGTAATGCTCTCCAACTTCAGCATGATATAAGGTACTAGAACCATCGGCTGTAACCACAAAATCCATATTATTTCTTTTTACAAATTTACACAAATCATAAGTAAACACAGTATAGAAATATTAGGTATTAAAACCTAATACCACCTTTAATACGACCATATTGATGATTACTATACATCTCTCTCCCCTCTTTGGTGTTAAAAAGAAATCCCACTTCAATTGAAAAACGCTTTCGAGAATACGCAATTCCCACTGTCTGCGTAAACAACTGCTTTTCTATACTATAATGTTGTCCTTGCCTTCTTGAAAATAATGCCCCCTGTATAGTCGCATTGTAAAACTGGTATGTATAGCCTGGAGAGCAGAAAAAATAGCACTCCATATCATCAGAAAAGAAACCACCGTTCCCAACAAAATAACTCCTAGAAAGCGGGGCTAATTTGCCGACACGAAAAAACACCTGACTGGAAAGATTAGTAAAATCAGTCCCCACTCTCCCCGAGGCAGCTGTAGACACTTCAAAACTGTTTGCTTGATTTCTCCACAACGTCTTTGCAACCGAAGCTTCTAAATCTACACCAATAGCACTATTGATGTTAGATTCCCAGCTTTCCACTTCATACATATGGAATTTTTTATGTATAAAACGTTGTATCTCCTCTCCCTTTCCTGCCTTCCCCAAGGTACTTATTTCAACCTTGACATTCCACAACCAATCCTTTACATACGTGCGTTGGAACTGGGCATTAAGAAAAAAACGACCAGTCGACGGACGGTCCCACTTTAAATCTTCAACTCCGTATATTTCAGTACCATTAAAAAGCTGATGCCCCAGTTGCGCCCGTAATAAATCGACTCGAACAGAAGTCTTCGCCAAAGGTTTGTCAAAAGCCATTACCAATCCATTGGTATAATACTGGTCTTGTCCTTTCATCAGATAGGAATCATTATCAGTCTGTAGACTGAGTCCATAACGCCTATTCGTCTGAGAGAATACGCAGAATATCGTCAAGGATAGCCACCCTAATACAAGCACTATTTTTCTGAAGAGAAGGACAAACCTACCACTCATTTATTGTCATTAATCTATTAACCAATACATCGTCCGAAATGCATAAAAACAACCGCCTCTACCAAACTTAAGCTTATTTGGACAAAAAACAGCGTATAATCAAGCCTATATTTCAAAAAAGACACATTTGATACCTTCACAATCCTACGAGGAAGCCTTACAATTATCCCCTAAGCTTCCTTTCTATCAAAATAAACAGATTTAAGGCTGAATTAATAATAAAAATAAGCTATTTTAGCTTAAGACTAATCCTTATGCAATCTATTCTCAAAAATTACAGCAGCATCATACTCCTTCTGGTCGGAATCACTATCGGTAGCCTTATAGGCCTGCTCCTTCCTGATTTTGTTCCTTATATAAAACCATTAGGAGATATCTTCCTGAATCTTCTATTTGTAGCAGTAATCCCACTATTGTTCTTTGCAATATCGTCTGCTGTCGCTAATATCGAAGGCAACAATCGCTTAGGAAGAATATTGACCACCATGTCGTTGGTATTCATTATCACGATCATTGTGGCTGCCATACTAACCATATTGGGGCTTTGGGCTTTTCCAGTGACAGCTGTAAGTGACGGGCAAGGTCCTGACGAAGCGCTTCTAAATGCGGCTAGCGACAGTTGGGGTGAAAAAATAGTTCGATTTGTCACAGTAGGCGAATTCGTCAATTTATTATCCAGACAGAACATACTCGCATTCGTCATTTTTTCCTTTTTGGTAGGAATATCCGTAAGAAAGAGCGGTGAAGCAGCTCAACCTTTCTTACGCTTCCTCATAGCAGGTAATGAGGTTATGAAAAATATGCTGGATATTGTCATGAAATTGGGTCCAATAGGACTAGGTGCTTACTTCGCCCACCAAGTACACGAATTAGGACCTGAGCTATTTGGTTTTTATGCAAAGCCTTTAGCTTTCTACTATATCTTCGGGACCATCTTTTTCTTCATTCTGTTTTCGGTATACGCATTCATCGCCCGAGGCCATAAAGGCGTGCCTCTTTTTTGGAAAAACAATATCACCCCATCACTCACTGCACTAAGTACCTGCAGTAGTCTTGCCACACTCCCTTCCAACCTCTTGGCAGCAAAAAGAATAGGCGTGCCTAATAGTGTAGCCAACGTTGTAATTCCACTCGGCAATACCCTATATAAAAATGGATCGGCCATATCTTCCATACTTAAAATCTATGTCGCATTTTCGATTTTAGAGTGGGATTTTTTTGAACCATCTACCCTATTGATGGCAGTAGGAATTACCTTATTGGTCAGCATGGTTGCTGGAGGAATTCCCAATGGGGGCTTCATAGGTGAAATGTTGATGATATCAGTATATAATATCCCTAACGAAGCAATACCGGCCATCATGATTATCGGTGCACTTGTAGATCCACTGGCCACCATACTCAATGCAACAGGCGATACTGTCGCTGCAATGCTAGTAACACGATTTTCTGGAGAGAAATTCACAAAAGGAGAAGAAGAGATAGTAGACAGTAGTATTGTTTAAAATCCGCTGCCTATACGGCGAAGATTTCAAGGAAAAGAGTTTTATGCATTCTTTTTTCCACCTTTATTTGTAATATTGATGATGCAATCACTCTACCTATCTTAGAATGACAACAAAGAGACACAAAAAAACATCTAACACCTATCTATCAACCACATAGACATCCCAATAAGTCTATTTAGATTTGCTCTAAATAAAGGGCTAAGCTTGCTAAATTCCTTCTTTCATTTCTCATTTCGTAATTTTGCAATTGATTACACAGCAAGTAGAAATCATAAACGAATACTTGGCATATGAATAACATCATTGCCACAACAAAACGCATAAATGAAAAAAAGTTCCATCATCTTAATTGTAATCATAGCAATAGCCATTGCCATGATTTTAGTTATTTACACGGATTCCAGTACCTATTCAACCTTTGCAGAAGCAAAAGAGAAGAACACAGAACTTTATGTGGTCGGCGTGTTGAATAAAGAAAAAGACCTACACTACGACCCGGTAAAAGATGCCAATCATTTCTCATTCTACATGTACGATAATGATAGTACCGAATGTCAGGTTGTATTCAATGGTTCAAAACCACAGGACATAGAACGTTCGGAACAAATCGTATTAACAGGAAAGATGGAAGGAAACACATTTCATGCGAGCAAAATCCTGATGAAATGTCCTTCAAAATACAATAAAGACCAAGTTGAGGTAATCGAAGCTACAACTACTGCTTCTTTATAACCCAGACTTCTAATTTCTTACTCAATAACAATGGATATTACTTACGTAGGCGAGCACCTATGGCCAGGGAAGATAGGGCAATTTTTTGTTATACTATCTTTTGGTGCCTCTTTACTATCACTTATCAGTTATTTCTTTGCGACTAAAAACCCTGAAGAAAAACATTGGAAAAAATTAGGACGCATCGGTTTTCTATTAAATGCTGTTTCTATTGTTACAATAGGTTCGATTTTATTTTATTTAATATATAACCATTATTTCGAGTACCACTATGTATGGGCTCACTCTTCCAAGTCTTTACCTACGCATTACATCATTTCTTCGTTTTGGGAAGGACAAGAAGGAAGTTTTTGGCTTTGGATGTTTTGGCAGGTTGTACTGGGTACGGTGCTTATTTTTAGAGCTAAAAGCTGGGAAACTCCAGTAATGACTTTCGTCATGCTATGTCAGACTTTCCTAGCAACTATGCTAATAGGTGTTGAGATATTTGGAAACCGCTTAGGAAGCTCACCTTTCATTCTATTACGGGATGCCTTAGATATCCCTGTATTAAAAGACCCCAATTACCTTTCAATGATTGCAGATGGTAATGGGTTGAACCCTCTCTTACAGAACTACTGGATGGTTATCCATCCGCCGACATTGTTTCTTGGATTCGCCTCGATGATAGTTCCTTTTGCCTATGCCGCAGCTGGGCTTTGGCAAAAACGTTATAAAGAATGGATGACTCCAGGCTTACCATGGGCTTTATTCGCGGTCATGATTCTAGGAGGCGGTATCATAATGGGTTCATTTTGGGCATATGAGGCACTAAACTTTGGAGGTTTTTGGGCCTGGGACCCTGTAGAAAACGTATCTATCATACCGTGGTTTACACTCATTGCGGCAGTACACGTTATTCTAGCTTATAAACATTCGGGACACGGCTTCTTTACAGCAACCTTATTATCACTTATAAGTTTCGTTCTAGTAATTTACGCCTCCTACTTGACAAGGTCTGGTATATTGGGAGAAACATCCGTACACTCTTTCACCAGCTTGGGAATGTCTGGTCAATTGATTTGGTTCAATCTGACCTTTCTATTCATCATGATCGGGCTCTTAGTATGGAGAAGAAAGGATTTGCCGCGGACACAAAAGGAAGAAGATATTTATTCCAGAGAATTTTGGTTATTCATTGGTGCATTGGTATTGACGGTAGCCTGTGTGCAGATGATTGCCACAACATCCATCCCGGTATTCAACGCATTATTTGGGACCAAAGTAGCTCCTCCTATCGACCCAATCGCTCACTACAATAAATGGCAAGGGGCATTTGCAGTAGTAATATTATTACTTACCGCTGTGGCTCAGTTTCTGAAATACAAACGCACAGACAGTAAAAAATTCTGGGCGGCCACGCTGGCATCTTTAATAATAACAATTTTGATAGCTGGTATTGCAGTCTACTTTACCAAGGTGTATACCAACGTAATGTATGTTTTGATTACATTCACAGCTATATTCTGTATAATTGCTAATATTCGTATACTGGGTGATGCTTTCAAAGGGAAGTGGAAATTAACAGGTTCTGCCGTATCTCATATCGGATTTGGGCTACTTGTCTTAGGGGCTCTTATCGCAGCAGCTACCAACGAAGTAATATCTGTTAATGATAGTGGTTATATCGGAGTCCAAAACTTCGGAAAAGAAGGCGACAAATTTACAGACCCTGGAGAAAACCTATTCCTTACGGAGGGAGAACCTGTACAGATGGGTGATTACAAAATCACTTATATAGGCGATAGTATAGCACCACCTAACGTGTATTACCATATCAAATACGAGCGCCTAGATGAAGAAAGTGGAAAAGTAAAAGAGCACTTCGTATTAAGCCCTTTTGCGCAGAATAACCCTGATATGGGTGGTCTTATTGGTACCCCTGCTACAAAGCATTACTTAACACACGACGTATACACCCTAATCACCGCCGCCGCGGCAGATTCACAAGCCCCAATGAGTAAAATCAAGGACGAAGAGAAAACCGGCTTTGAGGATTATGATGAGCCGGCGACCTACCAAGTCAACATTGGAGATACACTCCGCTATAGGAATGGAATCTTCGTGATAGAAGGGATAAACAAGAACGCTAAACTGGAAAAAATTCCTTTAAAACCTAGCGATGTCATTGTCGGTCTTAAGATAAAAGTTATAGCTGCAGACGAAAAAACATATGAAGCAGAGCCAACATTCCTATTGAAAGATGGTAATGCTTATGACTTCAATAAAGATGTGAGTGAGCAAGGCCTGAAATTCAGATTTACCAATATACTGCCTGAGAAGGACAAGCTGGAAATCATGGTCTATCAAAAACCACTTCCGGAGAAAAAATGGATTGTTTTTAAAGCCATAAAATTCCCTTACATCAACTTCTTCTGGCTCGGGACTATCGTAATGACAGTAGGCTTTTGTATGGCTATATACAGAAGAATTAAAGAAGGTAAAAAGAGCAATGTAAAAACCGAGATATGACAATCGTAATACTAGGAAGTGGAAATGTAGCAAGTCATCTTGCTCGAGCACTCTACCATAACGGTCATCAGATCATACAGACATACAGTAGACAATCAGCCAATGCAAAAGCATTGGCTGACGCCGTTAACGCTATACCGATTTCAGATTTAAAGGACATGGATTGCAACGCAGATATCTATGTCATTGCCGTAAGTGACTCTGCTATTCCTGAAATTATTACTGACATGCCCAACCCTACAAAAGGAATTGTCGTACATACCTCAGGAGCAACACCAATAGACATATTAAATCGCTTTAGTAAATATGGAGTAATATATCCCGCGCAGAGCATCAGTAAACAGATTGAAATTGATATGAGCCTAATTCCAATTGGAATTGAAGCGGATTCTAAAGAAACATCCCTATTTCTTTCCCAACTCTTAACACCGATAACACCTCATATATTTCCGTGCGACACCCGACAAAGGCTGGCATTACACGTCGCTGCTGTACTAGTGAACAACTTCGCCAATGCACTCTTTAATATGGCTCAAGGTATCCTAGAGCGCGAACAACTTGATTTCTCCCTACTCCGCCCCATCATTTTAGAGACCGCAAATAAGGTGCAAAACTATCTCCCATCGGAGGTACAAACCGGCCCCGCTTCAAGAAATGATCTTGGGACGATAAATAAGCATTTGCAATTCCTAAGTTATTCAAATGAGCTAACTGAAATCTATCAACATTTATCTACTTTCATTACTAAAAGCAGACCGAAATAACCCATTGTTTACGAAAAAACTAAAAGTTTAAACCTGCATCATAAACCGCAAATTACTTGTTAATTTTGCTGTAGATTAAAACAAACACGCTTAACAAACGTTTGTTCATAGAATAACTTCATATGTATCATGGCAGTTAGAAAATTAATTCTTGTATCCATTATTCTTGTAAACTTAATTATCATTTCTTTTGGAATTATTTTTACACCTAGTTGGTTTTGGCTTCTAATCATCCCAATTCCCCTACTAATCGTCGCAGTCTACCATAGTGTGCAAACCAGCCACGCCATACTGCGCAACTACCCTTTGGTCGGTTATTTCAGGTATATCTTTGAATCAATCCGTCCAGAATTAAGACAATATTTTTGGGAATCCGACACTGATGGTCGTCCCTTCAACAGAAGACAGCGTTCCATCGTTTACCAAAGAGCTAAAAATCAGCGTGAAACTGTAGCCTTTGGTATGCAAACAGACCCTCAAACAATCGGCAATGAATGGATAGCCCACTCGATATTCCCGACACACATTGAAAATCATGATCTACGAACTGTAGTCGGAAATAGTGACTGTAAGCAACCCTACAGCTTAAGTATCTATAACATATCAGCAATGAGTTATGGGGCGCTGAGTAAAACAGCAATTACTGCGCTAAACAAAGGTGCTGCTCTACAAAATTTTGCACATAATACAGGTGAAGGAGGAATCAGCAACTACCATATCAATGGCGGTGACTTAATTTGGCAAATCGGTACAGGTTATTTTGGCTGTAGGGATGAACATGGTTATTTCGATGCGGATTTATTTACGGAGAAAGCGAACAGACCATACGTCAAAATGATTGAGTTAAAAATCTCTCAGGGTGCTAAACCTGGTCACGGAGGTATATTACCAGCGGCTAAGAACACACCTGAAGTAGCAGCGATTCGTCATGTCGTCCCTGGAACAGATGTAATGTCACCTCCTGCGCACAGTGCTTTCTCGACTCCTTTGGAAATGATGCACTTCATTCAAAAACTGAGGGATTTATCAGGGGCTAAGCCAGTAGGCTTTAAAATATGTATCGGAGATAAGCAAGAGTTTATAGAGATATGTCATGCGATGCAAACCACGCAGATATTTCCAGACTTCATATCGGTCGATGGCTCTGAAGGAGGTACAGGTGCTGCCCCTCTAGAGTTTACAGACAACTTGGGTATGCCTTTGTACGATGCGCTAACTTTTATAACGAAAACACTTATTAATTTCGGCTTAAAGAAGCATATTAAGATCATAGCCTCTAGCCGTATCGTTACAGGATTTGACTTACTAAAAGCTATTGCTCTAGGTGCAGATGCATGTTACAGCGCTAGAGGTATGATGTTTGCACTAGGCTGTATCCAAGCGTTGAAATGTAATGAAGACATCTGTCCTGTAGGAGTAGCAACTCAACGGCCTCACCTTTATAAAGGACTAGATGTTGAAGACAAATATGTACGTGTTGCTCAATTTCACCGAAATACGCTACGTGCAACAGTAGAAATCATGGAAGCCTGTGGATTCAAAACACTGGATGATGTTACAGCTGACAAGTTTTTCCGCAAGACAGACAACATAACCACGTTGAGCTTCCAAGACATTTATTTTAAAGATACGGGTCGACTAAATAAAAAGGAAAACTCCTTCGCGAAAGAAGAGTTTCTAAATCATTAGAATCGACACCTTGTTATCAATAAAAAAGCCCATACGATGTAGTATGGGTTTTTTTTTATTGATAACAGATACTAACGGAGATTTTGAAACACTTTCTCCAAAATCTCTTGAGCTATCTTTAAGTTCGTTTCATCAACTCCTTCTAAAGATTCACGAATAGTAAGAGAGGCGCGCTGCATCCCAACTTCTTTAAGCTTCCTCCCTTCCTTCGTCAAATAAATCAGATTAGATCGTCTATCTTGTTTATCATTCACCCGTATAACCAATCCTAAGCGCTCCAAGTTATTAATCAACCTTGTAATACTAGGTTTATCCCGAAAGGTAAAATTAGCCAACTCTTGCTGCGTAAGCCCTTCCTCCATCCATAGATAATAAAGGATACTCCATTGCTCGGCGGTGATATTCAATTTTACTTCCTTCAAATTACGTTGCAACCGTCTGGAAATTGCAGTAGATGCCTTGCCTGATAAAAAGGAAAAAAACTCCTCTGAAATTACTGTAGATTCATTCATTAGTTAGTTATAATTTTAGGTTGTCTATGCAATTAAGCAATTCCATATTCAATATCCAAATTTTATTTGAACATTATAACTTTAACCGCAAAATTACCTATATTTATTCTTATGGAAAATCTATTGGTTGTGTTGATATTTGTAGGCTCAATTGTTTACAAGATTTATTCAAATTACAAAGAAGAAATGGAGAAATCCGCCAAACGCGGACCTCAACGCCCTCCTATTGCAAAAACTCAGATTCCTAGCACCTCTGCCAGACCACATCAGCATAGTAGTACTCCGCCCCCAATTCCTCAGATGTTCAATCCTCAAAAGCAGCAAACGATTGTAACAAAAAGCAACACCGTACAAGATATACCAGAAGAAGTACAACGTGTAAAAGAATCGCGGAAGAAACATCCAAAAATAGAATCAGAAAAAGAGAAAATCGGCAACGAACCTATTGCTTTCGATTTACGCCAAGCGGTAATTCAGGCTGCTATCCTAGAGCGTCCTTATAAATAGAGATAAGAATTATAATATAGAAAAACGATCGCCATCTTTCAAAAACGGAAACCGATCGCGGGCATTTTCAAGATCTTTGGGATTGAGTGTAAAAGTATACAAGTCTTCATCTTCTGGTTTGTAATAGACCACATCGCCTAAGGGAGAAATACACATAGACCCTCCAGAGTAATAGACCTCATTACCATCATGGCCTACTCTATTCACTCCTATTACAAATGCTTGGTTTTCGATAGCACGAGCTGGAATCAGCGCCCTCCAGTGTCCAGACCGTTTATCTGGCCAGCTAGCTGTATAAACCAATAGATCATAGCCTTCTTCATGATTTCTAGACCACACTGGGAAACGTAAATCATAGCAAATCATTGGACAGATTTTCCATCCTTTTAATTCTACCAAAACGCGGGAATCGCCTGCAGTAAATGCACTATCCTCCCCCCCTAGGGCAAATAGATGCCGCTTATCATAGTGCACGTAACTACCGTCTGGAGACATCCACACAAATCTATTAAAAAATCGTCCTTCCTCCTCGATAATAAGCGTACCTGCAACCACACAATCGAAAGAAACTGCCGTATCATACATCCAGCGCATAGTCGCCCCATCCATCCGCTCAGCACATTTCTCGACATTCATCGTAAAACCAGTATTAAACATTTCAGGCAATAAAATCAAATCTGTCTTCTCTTTTAGAGAGGACAAACGCAATCTAAGATTTTGCAGATTTTTTTCCGCATTCTCCCAAAACAGGTAAGCTTGAAATATGGTGATTTTTATCGGCTCCATGAATGTTTAAAACTCAGTTATTTATAATAAACAACCAATTTAGTGAAATTAGAAGTAAATTCCTAGGCAATTTATTAACGTGCTCTATACATCAAACAATCGGCAAGGCTAAAAAGCTCTTCTTTTCGTCTATCTTCTACATCAATTTCCGCCAAACTAGCGTAAGCACGTTGAGTATAAGACTCTTTCAATGCATTTGCCTTTGCCAGTACATCATATTTTTGATATAAACCTTTCATCTTTGCCACCTTTTCAATGGCATCAGATGAAGACAACACCAAAATAGAGTTAAATAAACCAAAGTCTTCCTCGGAAAGCTCTTGTTTTAGTAGAATATGTAATATAGTCTTCTTATTCACAATGATATCTCCTCCAATTTGTTTGCCGAAAGTAGCCGGATCGCCAAAAGCATCTAAAATATCGTCTTGCAACTGAAATGCAATCCCCAGGTTTTCACCAAAATTATACAGTTTACTGCGCTGTTCGCCTGTTGCGCCGGCGATGATAGCCCCCATAGCTAATGCGCCACCTAGCAATACCGAAGTTTTCAAACGAATCATGTTGACATACTCCTCTTCGGAAACATTCTCTCTAGCCTCGAAATCCATGTCCATCTGTTGTCCTTCACAAACTTCCAATGCAACTTTATTAAAAGTTATTAATAATGAGGGTACAAATTCTGCAGGACATTTAGCCAATTGTTCATAAGCTTTGATAAGCAAAGCATCTCCCGAAAGGATAGCGACATCGTCATTCCACTTTTGATGAACCGTCGCTTGACCTCGTCTCAAAGGCGCTTTATCCATAATATCATCATGGATAAGGGTAAAGTTGTGGAAATACTCGATAGCAACTGATGCAGGTACTACCTGCTCAATATCTGAAAGCCCGAACAAGTCCGCACCTAATATGACCAATTGAGGACGGATACGCTTACCGGCCAAAGAAAGGATGTATTTTATAGGTTGATATAGATTCGTAGGTCCTTCGGGAAACTCTACATTTCCGAGTGCCTCACTAATTTTATCTGAAAAATCTGCGTTGCCAAAAACACTTTTCGTAATCATACGCTAAGATACATAATAATCCGTTCTTAACGAGATAAACCGTAAAAACCACATCCAAATATGAGCGAGTTAATCCATACATAAGATTCAAAATAATCTTTCTATAATATTTATGTCCAATTCAGCCGAATACAGGAGGAAAATGATAATTTTGTACATATATTTCAATCATGCGTATTCTCATAATCCATAATTTTTATCAGCATAAAGGCGGGGAAGATGTAGTTTTTACGCAAGAAGCTGCAATTCTAAAAGAAGAAAAATATCAAGTTGAAACATTATCTTTTCGCAACAAAAAAGGCTTAAAAGGGTTAATTCAATTTCTATTCTATCCTTGGAATATCTTTGCTGCACACACAGTAATGAAAAAGGTTACCGATTTTCAACCAGATGTAGTTCATATTCATAATACGCATTACGCCATAGGCCCCTTAATATTCAGAAAGCTACACCAAAGAAAGATTCCTGTTATACTTACTTTGCACAACTTCCGGCTTCTTGACCCTTCAGCCAATCTTTTTCATAACAATGCGGTCTTCACAGATACCATCGATAAAGACTTCCCTTGGAAATCCGTCTGGAATAAGGTACTCGACAATTCATTGTTAAAGACCTTTTGGACAGCATTCACTGTTTATATCCACAAAAAGCTCAACACCTGGAGAAACATAGACCGAATTCTTACCTTCTCCGAATTTGGCAAGCAATTACTGTTACGCTCCACGCTTCAACTGCAAGCGCAGAACATTGCTATAAAACCAAATTTCGCGCTAGAGAGTTTTGACACAAACCATTCAGAGAAGAAAGATTACTTTGTTTATATCGGTCGCTTATCTGAAGAGAAAGGAATTGAATCTTTACTCGGGGCCTTTTCAAAATGCAGCTATACCCTTAAGATATTTGGCGATGGACCTCTAGCACAAAAAGTAATACATGCTGCTCAACTCCACCCGAATATACTATACGGTGGATTCCAGAATAAAGAAACATTGCATCACCATTTATCAGAAAGCCAAGCCCTCCTAGTTCCTTCAATCTGGTTCGAAGGAATGCCAATGACCGTGCTTGAAGCTTTTGCCTGTGGTACTCCGGTCATCGCAAGTAGGATTGGCATCCTAGAGGAGATGATATCTGACGGAAAAAATGGACTTCTCTTCGAACCTAACAATGAAAAAAGCATAATAGCCGCCATTCAATCCTGGCAGACCTTGTCCACTGAAGAGAAGAAAGTAATATCTGAGAATTGTAAAAAAGATTTTTCAGCAAATTATTCTTCTCAAAAAAACGTATCCTTATTGGAGCAGATATATCAAGAAGCAATCCAACAATCGAAAGAAAAATGAATATTATAATCATGGACCCGCTAGGCTTAGCGCCCAAAATACAAGAAGCACTAGAAAGTGTATACGACCCTGAATTAAAACCAGCAAATATCATGGATTTAGGATTAGTATATGAAATCATCACTAAGGAGGGAGGGATAGCTAAGGTCGTAATGACTTTAACAGCTCCTGGATGTCCTGTAGCTGGAGAAATAATGGACGAAGTACAACGTAAAGTTGCCGCAATCGATGGTGTAAACGAATCTTTGGTTGAGCTTACATTTGATCCTCCTTGGCATAGAGATATGATGACAGAAGAAGCTAAGCTAGAACTAGGCTTTCTTTAATCTTTATTGGACGCGACACGAGCTTCCAATTCTGCCAACGTTTTCTTGGGCTTTGCAGTAGTTTCTTCTTTCCCAAATAGGGCATTCCATATCTTCCTAGATTCTTTGGTCAACAGCGGAGAAACGATTGACAAGATTAAGACATAAACGACAACAAAAGACTGCAATATAGGTAAAAGGCCTCCAGCCTTTCCTATATTTGCCATAATGATAGAGAACTCTCCTCTAGCAGATAAAGTAAGACCAATATCAAAGGAAGCACGAGGTTTCATTTTGGAAAAATGGGCTGCAAAATACCCCGAAGCAACATTGCATACCACCGTGACCACTGCGGCAATCGTAGCCCAACCTATGGCCCCACCCAAGCTATAGATATCTATAGATAGGCCAAAACTGAAGAAAAACATCGCCCCGAAAAAGTCTTTATAGGGTAGTACCATTGCTTCAATCTTTTTGATATACTTTGAATCAGCGAATACCAACCCGGCCATCAAAGCACCAATTGCTTCGGCCACATGAATAGTTTCCGAAAAACCGGCAATCACAAAGAGCAGACTGAATATGATAAGGATAAAGAGCTCAGAAGATTTTTCCTGAAGCAAACGGTCGATAAAGGGAATCAGCTTTCTCCCTAAAATCAAAAAAGCAAGAATAAAACACAATGCCAATAGCGAGGTCCCCAATACAGCCCATACCGAAGTACTACCAGTCAAAATCAATCCAGAAAGGAAAGATATGTGCATAGCTATAAAAAGGTCATCAAACATAATCATACCCATGATAACCTCTGTCTCTGGATTAGCTGTACGTTTTAAATCGGTCAATACCTTTGCGACGATAGCAGTAGACGAACTTGTCATCAATCCACTCAACACCATCACTTCTTTAAATGGCAAATCCATCAGCCATCCGATAAACAGGCCGGAAACAAAATTGAGTAACACGTATAAAGATCCGCCTGCTATGATAGACTTACCCGACTTTATCAACCGTCCTACAGAGAACTCAAGTCCTAAGTAAAACAGTAAGAATAAAACACCCAGCCTACCCATGAATTCGATAAAGGGCTTACTTTCCGAAAAGGTAAAAAATCCCCAAACTTTTTCCACGGCTGTTGTCAACGTCGGATTATTAGCTTGTTCTAAGAAAGACAACAGGAAATCGGGGTACTCTTTATTCCCTAAAAACATTCCTATAATAATAAAAAAGGGAATTACCGAAAAACGCAACCTATTGGCCAGTAAACCAACCGAAGCAACGAGTAAAACAGCTATTCCAATTTCTAATATTATAATATGCGACATAGAGCTATAACAGGATTTCCTTCAAAAGTTTTATATTTTTTGCTTTCCCCGCAATAACTAAGGTTACACCTGTCGTGATAACATATTCTGGGCCTGGGTTGATGATAGTTTCGTCTTCTCGGATAGCGGCAATAATCGAAGCACCAGTTTTTTGGCGCACTGCCAACTCCCCAATACTTCTATTGGCCCAATCATCAGATACGTCTATCTTATACCACTCAATGCGTAAATCGTCTAGCGCCACTTCAATAGTCTCTAGTGCCTTCGGCTTATAGGATAATCCTCCAAGAATGCCTGCTACCTGCCTAGACTCTTCATCAGAAAGTGTCATCACACATTGTGTATCGTTGTCCTCATCGTCTCGACGATACAGTTCCCTTCGACCGTCGTCATGAATGACTACGACCATGTTATCTCCTGCTTCGGTCTCGATTTGGTATTTTTTACCAATGCCAATAAGATCACTTTCTCTAACTACCGACATGATTACTTTTATTAGTTATAAAATAGACATTAACCAAACTTAGCTAAAATTACACGTATATGCAACTGATAGATTTTCAAACAACTAAACCTCTTTAGAAGCATCTATCAAGATATAAGCGCCATCTTCTTTTTGCTGAGGCCTACCGATTGCCATCGATTTTCCATGATAAAACATAAAAACCCAACCTTCGGGAGCCCCCTCTTGCCAATACTCTTTACGCTTATCACGGGCTGCACGTCCATCATAGTCATATTTAGCAATAAAGTTCTTAAACAATTCCTCTGGCTCGGGCAAAACGTCTCCGCCAAAGAAAAAATGTTCGCCGTTGGTTTCAATATGAAAAGCTTGATGAAACTCGGTATGTCCACCATTGATGGCATAACTGATCTCATTATTTACAGTACCCTCTCCTTCTACAAGAGTCAGATTGCCACTACGCTGCAATACATCAAATACCTCCGTACGATACGAAGCCGATTCAGAGCTATAAGCATTCTCCCATTCGCCCCGTTGTACAATATACTCTGCTTCGGAGAATGCGATACGTCCCACTCCATTTTTAAAATCCACCATACCACCCGCATGGTCTTTATGAAGATGTGACATCAATACATATTTGACATCGCTAGGTTCGAACCCCAGCTTACGAATATTAGCGTGAATCAACAATTCATCATCTGCTGTACGCGACCCTAATCCTGTGTCACACAGAATCAAACCACAGCTAGCAACAATCAGAAAAGGGTGAACATGAACGAATAACGAGCCAGGTCGACTCTTCGGGTCGTCTTTCAATGGATCAAAAGGTATAAATTTTTTTGTTCCATCAACTGAAAAAGAACCTTCAAAAAGGGAATATGCTTGTATCATCTTTTATAATCTTGTAAATATGACAGTTAGGTTCGGCACTCATGAAATACCGCGACCAACATTAGGTAACGACACCTAGAAAATGTATATTTACATACAAAATATAGTGCAAAGATATGCAAAAAAGGTGGGTCCTGAAACCAAAAAATGACAGCAACACAATCAATAAATTACAATCTGAACTAGGGGTAAATCCCATTGTTGCTCGGCTATTGGTTAATAGGGGAATACAAGACTTTGAGCAATCTAGAGCCTTTTTTAGACCTTCCCTAGAACAATTACATGACCCCTTCTTGATGAAGGATATGGACAGGGCCATATCTCGTATCGAACGTGCTATTGGCAATAACGAGAAAATCATGATCTATGGGGATTATGACGTCGATGGCACCACTGCTGTAGCAGTAGTTTATAGTTTTTTTCGTGCTTTTCACTCCCGCATCGAGTTTTACATCCCGGACCGCTATGCCGAAGGTTATGGTATCTCTACCCAAGGAATCGACTATGCTGCGGAAAATGACTTTTCCCTTATTATAGCACTTGACTGTGGCATCAAAGCTCTTGAAAAAGTTGAGTATGCTAACGCTCATGGCATAGATTTTATTATTGGCGACCATCACTTGCCAGGAGACTCTATTCCTAATGCATGTGCTGTCCTTGACCCCAAACGCACGGACTGCCCCTATCCTTATAAAGAATTATCCGGATGCGGAATAGGCTTTAAGATAATCCAGGCATTTATACAAAAGAATGAAATGGATATGGAAGAGGCCTACAAGTACCTGGACTTAGTCGCTGTCAGTATCGCTTCGGACATCGTTCCTATTACGGGAGAGAACAGAATCCTAACCCACTTTGGATTAAAGAAACTGAACTCCAATCCTTCTGTAGGGCTCCAAGCACTAATAGACTTATCATCCAACAAAACCGGTGTATTTTCGGTCAATGATATTGTCTTCCAAATAGGACCTCGAATAAATGCAGCTGGTCGGATAGACCATGCCAAAGGTGCGGTCAACCTTCTGATATCAAAGTCAAAAGAAGAAGCTTCCACCTATTCTGCAGCAGTCGATGACCAAAACAACTTGCGAAAAGATTTTGACTTAAGAATAACCGAAGAAGCACTTGCCATTATTGAGAATAGTGACACCAATAAATTGCGAAAATCGACGGTCCTTTACAAATCTGATTGGCACAAAGGTGTAATTGGAATTGTAGCCTCTAGGTTGACAGAGCGTTATTATCGTCCCACTGTAATCCTTACCCAGACCAATGGACACATTGCTGGCTCTGCACGTTCTGTCATAGGTTTCGACCTTTATGAAGCATTAAGTGAATGTAGCGATTTATTAGATCAGTTTGGAGGCCACAAATATGCTGCGGGGCTCACCATGCAGGAAAAGAACATAACGCTTTTTCAAAGCAAGTTTGAAGAGGTGGTACAACGTTCGATCAAACCAGAAATGTTACAGCAAGAAGTTTCTATAGAAGCTGAAATAGAACTTAAAGACATCGATACGAAGTTCTATCGCATTCTTCGACAATTCGAACCCTTCGGCCCTCAAAACGAAGCCCCCATATTTGTCTCAAAGAACATTAAGCTACATGGATCGGCATATGTAGTAGGTAGCAATCACTTAAAGTTCACTAGTCTTCAAGAAGGCTCAGCAGCATTTGACTGCATAGCATTTGGTCTAGCAGAACACATCGCCCACCTCAACAGTAAAAAGCCTTTCGACATATGCTACAGTATAGAAGAGAATAATTGGCGCGGCAAAAAGAACCTGCAATTGAACATAAAGGGAATCCGCTACTAGCGAATAATCCTCCGTTTTCGAGCCATATTCTAAAATGAATGTAGCGATATTAAGAAAAAACCAAATAAATGAGTACACAAATGTATTATGAGTAAACAATTGGTCATTTTTTAAATGATTAGCATTCGTGAATACAAAGCATTTTATTTAGGTTTGCAATAAGCGAATAATAAATCGATGATACTAAGAGCAGAACACCTAGTTAAGAAATATAAACAACGCACGGTAGTAAACGATGTATCCTTTCATGTGGAACAGGGCGAAATTGTCGGGCTGCTAGGTCCTAATGGAGCAGGAAAGACGACCTCTTTCTATATGATTGTTGGATTGATTAAACCAAATGATGGCCATGTCTTTCTTGACGACGAAGAGATTACAAAAGACGCCATGTATCAACGCGCTCAAAAAGGGATTGGATACCTCGCCCAAGAAGCCTCGGTATTTAGGAAACTGTCTGTTGAGGACAATATCCTGGCTGTACTCGAAATACACCACCCAAACAAAGAAGACCGAAAAAAGCGGCTTGAAGAGCTCCTGACCGAGTTCAGTTTACATCGAGTCCGCAAAAATAGAGGAGACTTGCTTTCTGGAGGTGAACGCCGACGTACGGAAATCGCCCGAGCTCTAGCCGCCAACCCCCACTTTATCTTACTCGATGAGCCCTTTGCAGGAGTTGACCCTATTGCGGTGGAAGAAATCCAAACCATAGTGGCCAAATTGAAAGCAAAAAACATAGGGGTACTAATCACCGACCATAACGTACAGGAGACATTATCCATCACAGACCGAGCGTATTTATTGACCGAGGGAAAAATTATGTTAACGGGAACTCCTGAAGAAATTGCGGATAGTGAAATGGCCCGGAAATTTTATCTTGGCCAAAATTTCGTTTTAAGGCGCAAAAAGTTATAACTCAAACAAGATTCTTATGGAACTATTGAATTCACTCTTCACATGGATCATGAAAAAGCGCATACACCAGATTGAGCTGTTCATGAAGTATCCGCATGATGTGCAAGAAGAATGGTTCCAAAACCTGATATCTGCTGCTGAAGCAACAGAATGGGGCAAGAAATATGATTACAAAAGTATACTTACCCCTGAAGAATATAAAAATCGTGTCCCTATCAGTGATTACGATGACATCAAAGGGTATATAGACCGTATGATAAAAGGCGAGCAGAATATCCTGTGGCCTTCTGACATTAAATGGTTTGCAAAATCTTCGGGCACCACTTCAGATCGCAGCAAATTCATCCCAGTAAGTATGGAAGCATTGGAAGAATGCCACTATCAAGGAGGAAAGGACATGCTTTCTATCTATTGTCATAACAAGCCCGACAATAAGGTCTTTACAGGAAAATCTGTCGTTATAGGAGGCTCTTCTCAGATTAACAATTTCAGTCCTGACTCCTATTACGGCGACTTATCTTCTATCCTTATCCGTAACCTACCTTTTTGGGCCGAATTCAAACGAACACCTAACCTAGAGGTTACCTTAAATCCGAATTTTGAAGAGAAAATCGAACAGATTGCCCAGATTACAATAAAAGAAGATGTAACCAGTCTCGCTGGTGTACCAACCTGGAACATAGTTATGGCCAATCGCATTTTGGAGATTACAAAAAAAGATAATCTTTTGGAAGTGTGGCCTAATCTCGAGTTTTATGGTCACGGAGGTGTAAGCTTCAAACCTTATCGCGAACAGTTCAAACAGCTGATTCCTTCGGAAAATATGTATTATTTCGAAAACTACAATGCTTCAGAAGGTTACTTCGGCCTCCAAGACCAATCAGATTCTGATGATCTCTTGCTCATGTTGGATTATGGGATATATTATGAATTTCTCCCAATGGAGTTTATCGACGATGAGACCCCAAAAACGATAGGACTTGATGCCGTAGAATTAGGTAAAAACTATGCCATGATTATCTCGACCAATGCTGGATTATGGCGTTATAAGATAGGAGATACCATTAGATTCACCAATCTTTCGCCTTATCGCTTTCAAATATCCGGTCGAACCAAACAATATATCAATACATTCGGAGAAGAAATAATAGTAGATAATGCAGAACAAGCACTTCAGGCTGCATGTCTTGCAACAGAAGCTAATATTAGAGACTACACAGCGGGTCCTGTGTATTTTAACGCTGGTGAAGCTGGAGCGCACGAATGGGTTATTGAGTTTGACAAGGCGCCCGCTGATTTTGAGCGGTTCTGTGAGATATTAGATCAAAAACTCCGTGAAATCAATTCAGACTATGATGCTAAGCGTTATAAAAACATGGCACTGAACAAACCTATCATTCATCAAGCACCAACCTCTACTTTCTACAACTGGATGAAATCTAGAGGTAAACTCGGAGGACAGAATAAGGTACCACGACTATCCAATAATAGAGAATATCTCGACCCCTTACTTGAAGTCATGCGCAACTCTTAATCCATCTTTTCACGTAGCTTGACGGCCTTCTCTGCAATATCCCCATCCGAAGGGATTTTGTTCAAACACATCTTTGCACTATCTATATCCCCTTGTTCATAGTAGGCCAATGCTAAATAGTAATTGGACTCTGTAGCAAAGACCGAAGGACCATTTGCTATAGGAGCTAATAAATCAATCGCTTTTACCCACTGCTTACTCCCGATATAGGTAAGAGCAAAATAATACTGATATTGCACCTGATCAGGATCCGACTCCAAAAGTGCCGACAAATTATCCGAGGCCTCCTTATATTTACCTGCATTAAAAGCTTTTACAGCATTCTCATATGAAGCATTCTCCATCTTGCCTCGCACAATCTCCGACCGCATCATGGGCAATTCATACAATTCATCCGATCCTTGAAAGAAAAACAAAGTACCAACTAACAATATACAAGCTGCTGCAACAATAGGTAACCATCGTTTCACACCCCATTTGGAGGAATTTGAAGAAGATCTATAACGTTGATTTACTTCTGCTAAAGTCAACTTTAGGGAATCATCCTGTAGATTGGTTCGTTTATTCAGAATATCGTATACCTCCCGCTGCAATGAAACCATATTTCTAAGTTCTTTATCTACGACCAGTTGAGCTTCAAATGACGTAAGCTCTTCACCTGCTAAAAGCCCCTCAATATAATCCTGTATTTTCTCTGAATGGTTTTCCATTACTTTAAACTTTTGAAAATATTACTTTCTTTAACCTTTTTTATCAAGGTCGACATACATTCACTTTTCTTCTTGCGCAAGTAGGCATAGCTTATCCCCAATGATTCGGCTATTCGTTCTTGTTGTTTCTCCACCAAACATCGTCGTATGATATCTTGACAGCTCTGCCCCATTGTTCCCAAAATCTCCATCACATGATTTTCCCTATCTACCTGCAACAACATCTGCTCCCACTCTCCGTATGACGTATCCTCAACATATAATAACTCATCTTCTCCATTTGTTACCTGTTCGCGTTGCTTTTTCTTCAAAGCATTCAACCACTTACGCTTGCAGACTAAAGACAAGAAGGAACCAAAACTCGTTGTTAATACAAAATCCCGCTGATGAGCCATGTGATAAATATCCATTAAAGACTCTTGCAAAATATCGTACCCATCATCCTCAGAACCACTGTTCTGCTTTATTAGGACAACAATCTGTTTTGCATATTTGTTATATATAAGCTGTATGCCTTTACTATCATTCTCTTTGAGATACTGAATATATATTTGGTCTATGTGCATTTAATTGGCCATTACGCTGTAAATGTAAAAATATTTCGGTGATAATAAAAAAAACCTGAAACAGGATAAGATATTCGCAATTACTTTATCGACCAAGACAATAAAATTGCATATAAAAAGAATTTTAATTATGTTTATTTCCAATTCGACGACAAGGCAATGTGTGACCGATAAAAGCTAGTCAATTTACATTTATTTGGTTTGAAATGTGCATGTTGAATATTAATGAACCGATATACCTTTAGGTAGACCACTATGAAAACATCTTGGATTATTACCCTATTCCTTCTCCTGACTACTTCTTTAGCTATTGCACAACAAGATAGCAATACTGTACAAATAGACACCTTTGAGAGTAAAATAGATGTTCAACAGCTTCCTAACGGCGTATCCTTCAAACCTATACTACGCCCATTGGTACCAGTACCTGGTGGCCGCGCTCCCTATTATAAATACTTATGGGATTTTGGTGATGGCCACTTTAGCACGCAAGCAGAGCCAACACATCAGTATGCTAAACCGGGAGAATACGAAGTATCTCTTTATGCAGTGAACAATTATGACGATGGTCCAAAACCGAAACGACCAACACGAAAGATAAAAAATACAGCCCCTCCGTCGGCCTTAGCCAACTTATCTATCAACAGTTTTGAAGAAAATTTCTTCGCATCCAATGGTATATTTCAAATTTTCAAGCTATCGGATGCTAAACCTGGCGAAGACATAAGCCTTGTCGTGGGGGTAAAAACCAATGGCAAAAAAGGTAAGATATATATTCTATCCAATGAGAAAGCTGCAGGACTAGATGGTTTCAAATTTGCTAACCAGACAGCCTATTACAAAGAAAATATAGATACACTGGTAGCAGCCAGCAAACTCCCAAGCCTTTGGGCCAATGTAAAACAGTCAACCTTTACAAAGACAGGCTCTCCTGATTACGGAATCAAAGAGGTGTCTACCTTTCAAAACCAACAACAGGCAGTTAATTATTTCAAAGAGCTTTACGGAGCTTACAATTCATTGACGGCCTATGATATTGAAGCCAATACCGAAGAGCAACAGTTTTCACTAATCAATCTAGATGTCACTGCAGATATGCTCGTCGACACCAACGCTATTGTTACCATCACGGGGGTATTTATTCCAGAAGACGGGCTAGCAAACGTACACCAGGTTGACATTCCAATCGTCAAATCTCACGACCCCAACAAAATGTCAATAAGTCCTGCACGCATGAACTATCGCTTCCAAAAAAAGCGAAAAACCATGACCTACAAAGTACAGTTTCAGAATGATGGTGAGGGCGATGCTAAAAACATCAGACTAGAGATGTTTATTCCGGATGAAATAGTTAAAAACACCTTCAAATTGAAAGCACTGTACCCCAAGTGTGACACCTGTGCGATGGTCAATAGTAAAGGTTGCTACCGCTACTATATAAAAGACGATGGCACCTTGGTCTTTCATTTTAAAGACATTGCTCTGCCAGGGACAGCCGCCAAAGATGTAACAGACATGGATAGCACCAAAGGTTTCATCCTATTTGAGGTAGAAACACAGAAAAAACTCAAGAACAAATCTTTCCAAGCCTATACTAATATATATTTTGACAACAACCCTCCTATCAAGACCAATACCGCAACAACACGCTTTTTGCGCACACTATCTCCTATCATTACCATAGGAGCGACACATACTTTTGGTACACCTCGAGAAAATGAATTAAGCCATAAATTTAAAACCGGCTATCAAATCGGCATTGGTATTGCACCTACAGCTCCTTACCGTAAACCCTATTGGCAGGTAGAACTATATACCAGCTATTTCAAGCGCGAGAGCCAATCGCCACGTAGGGCCGAAAAAGGAGAGCACTCCTACCTTGTTGATGGCAAGCCTAATTATTTCGCTTACAGTGCAATTAGTGACTTTGAAAAGAGGGATTACCTGACATTACAAATGCCTGTACAGATTCGTTATAATTTCAATTCCTTTATCTCCATGGGAATCGGCGCTAGTATGCGTAAAGATTTTAACATCAAGAGCTCAGGAGAAACAACCTATTATTTTCAACGGGATGGTACCAATGGCGTAATGCAGGCCTTAACATATACTGAAGCAAAAGAACTATCGAAGATGAACAGTGCTATAAAAGTAAATCCGTTTCTCGACCTAAACATAGGCAGTGTCAATCTAGGGCCGGCTCTCGGAATACGATTTGCTTATGACAAAGAGCAGAAATCAACCGGCGGTCTCTATGGTATATTCCGATTTTAAACCATGAGACTGTGCGCGCTACTGATATACATATTTTTAGTTCTATCCTGCCGCGAACCTATCGCAACGATTGACAAAAATGCTTCATCTACTTTTACAGAAGATCAGTTAGACTCTATCTTTGAAGCTTTTGAAGCTATTGCATATGAACAACCAGAGATCTATGTCAATAACCCAGACTCTCTTCTCAATAGCCTACCAGCGCCTGCCAATAGCTCATATCAAAAAGAAATGTATGCCTACGGTCTTATATTTATGGGATATAGCCTTCTCATGCAGGGCGATAATTTAGAAAGCATCAAATATTACGAAAAATCCTACAACTACGTCAAAGCCAATAAAGTAAAAATAGATAACATCAATACTGACATTATAAAACCACTAGCAAATCTATACGTCAGAATTAACGATACACAAAAATCTATAAGTCTTCTACGTACCGCACTATCAGAAAGTAAAGACAACAACGAAATTGTAGGCTTAAGCAACAACTTAGCCAATGCGTATTTATACAATGGCGAGTTGGACAGCGCCAAAACCGTTGTATTCAGAGTAATAGAATATTCGACTAGCACCCTATCCAGTGCATTATTATATAACACTTTAGCCTCTATATACGAGGAGGATCGAAATAAAAAAGAAAGCACTTATTACAACCAACTTGCTTTGAGGGATTTTGAGAAAAACCAGCTCAAAGGGGACACACTGCTTTGGTATATCGCTGCTTTAGGATTAAAAGGAACTTTAGAAAAAGACAATAGATATGTCGACAAGGCACTAACCATTGTAGAAAAAAACTTTCCAAATGAACAAAATAGATTCAAAGCTAAACTCGCTCTCGCGAGAGGTGATATCCTATCCGAACAAAAACATTATAATGCAGCGCTCACAGCATATGAAAATACACTTTCATACTTCAAATCTGAAAGCAGAGCATACGTACTCGATTACACCTATACCCAAGCCTTATTGGGAAAAGCAAACTTGTTTGCCTCCCAAGAACAGATAGACTCTGCATTGCACTATTACGAATGGGCAATAGAAAATGACTTTCGAACCCAACAACTGATTATAAGTACAAGAGACCAGTTGCGAAACAATATACTCAATAAAGAGACCATCGAAAAAATTGTAGAATTAGTACAACGCAACGCTGGACTAAGCAAGAGAAAAGAGGTTGTCCAACAGCTACTTTGGTGCATTGAGCTGAGTAAAGGCCGCTTACTCATCAATGAAATCAATCGCTCAGAAAGTTGGAGTAATGCGTCAGAAAAAACTAAAACGGGCATACAGACTATTCGCAACATCTATCATAAAATAGATATCTCTATCGATTCAAATGAAAAGAAACAACTATCGGAACAGCTAAAAAAAGTAATGATAGAATTTGAACTTTCCGAAAAACACTTTGAGGCGATACAGTTTGAACCCCAAAAAGCAAGTTTCCTTAAACATTTAAATAGGCCCAACTCCGACTTTTATGCCTATTTCGTACACAATGACAGTAGTGTAAGTATAATCCATAAATCTGGGCAGGAATTTTCGTTCAAACAAAAATCCTCTTCCGCTCCCCTACGTAATCTTTTGTCTTTTAAAAATAAATACTTTGGAGACAGCCCAAACAATTACAATCAAAATCCTGAGGAATACAAGCAAGAAGCACAACACCTAGCACGCGAGCTGTTGCCAAAGATTGAAAATGCGCAACGCAATATATTTATCTCTTTAGATGCCCAACTATACGGTTTTCCATTTGATGCCTTGTGTGACGACGATTTTTTAGTCAAGAAACACAACTTTGCTTACTTGAACTCCTTTTTACTTTTTGATTTCCTCACCAATAAAACAATAGAAGAATCGAACATAACCGTACTTTATCGTTCACAGTATCCACTTCCGCTTCCTAATCTGCAATTTGTAGACAATGAGGTAGAACGCATTTACGATTCCTTTTCGACAAAAAAGATTGGCCCAAAGGAACAAAATGACTCCACTATTCGTGAACAGTTTGCTCTACCTAATATCGTTCACATTGCTGCCCACACCATTCTAGATACCAGTGCAGCACCTGTGATATATTTAAATCAGGCTATTTCAACCAATCAACTTCGTTTTTACGAAATGAAAACACCTTTAGTGTTTCTTTCGGCCTGTAACACGGGATACGGTAGGCCATTACCCTCAGAAGGCACAGAAAGTATACAACGTGTATTTTTGAGTAAGAACGTACCTTCTGTAATATCTACATTCTGGTTTGCCAACGATCAGACTATGTTGGACCTCACTACCTCTTTTTATAAAGAACTCCACCAAACCGCAGACCCCATCTCTGCCTTAGGCGAAGCCAAACGAACGTACTTACAATCTGCAGCCGCAGTGGAACAAAACCCTTGGTATTGGGCAAATATAAACTATACAGGTATAGGAAATAAAATAGGTTTGAAGCAATCTTCAAACCTAATGTATTACACTTGGGGAATGGCTATACTAATCTTGTTAGCCCTCCAATACCCCCTTAAATTATGGCTTTACAAAACGGTCAAATATAAAGACAAAAAAACCCATAATAAAGCCAAATAAACTAATCTGTTTGTAGTCTTCATCGCTATACAAAGCACTATCTTCTAAATCTTCTTTCATAGGTATTATAATTATTTCATGAGCTCGCAAGCTCGGTTTGATTGTTATTAACTGTACGGTTGCTTACCAAGGTTGCCGCAGCAACCTAAGCATGCTCTACGTGCTTATATCATAGTATTAAGTATATTGACTCTCCTTTAACGTATGTCAACCTTCTTTCGCTACTTGACATAATCTAAAATTTTAATTTCTGTACGTCTATTTTCCTGATGTTTCTCCTCCGGGCATTCTACACCATTACCACAATCATTTACTAATTTAGACTCACCATAACCTTTTGCTACCAATCTGGATTTAGCAATACCATTATTTACCATATAGGCTACTGCTGCCTCTGCTCGACGTTGAGAAAGTTTTAAATTATAATTGCCATCACCGCGACTATCTGTATGGCTCGACAGTTCAATCTGCAAACTAGGGTTCTGCTTCATTATCGCAACGACATTATCCAATACTAAAGCTGCATCTGAACGAATAGCACTCTTATCAAAATCGTACAAAATATTTTTCAATACCCAGCTTCCATCTTTTTCTAAGTCACATACTCCCAACTTTAAGGTAACATACAAAGTTTGGCTACGATCTAGGCCTTTTGTGGTCACTAACTCCGTTTGTGAATATTGCCCCTGTTGATTAGCCATTAATGTAAAGTCTGACTGTGGATCTAGTTGGTATATAAACTTACCTTCTCCATCCGATATTTGACTAGAGTTCACCCGGCTTCTACTATTTGTCAAAACAGTATTGATATTAGGCATATTTTGCTCTAATGCACAGTCAAAGGTCTCCCCGATTAGTGTAAAACGAGGGTCGTCGTGAAATATCTCTTTGAAAATAACGGAACTGTTTATATTAAAATCTTCATCAGTCAAAGTCAATAGAGGTGTCTTCACACCATTTTTTTCACCGACCACACGATACAGACCACTTCTCACACCAACGAGCTTTGTAGCAAGTCCATTCGCATCTGTTGATGACTTTTCTGCAATATTCCCCCCTTCAATCGAAACAACCACTCCGCTCAGCGCTAGTTCCGTTTGTTTGTCACGCACCATTATTTGTACATCTTTTGTTTCGACCTTTGCTTTAACGACTTCATCATATTGATGTCTGTCAGGCGCAATTAGCACGACATTCGTCGGTTTTGATTTAGCAAATACATACTTAATACCCACCCCGGCTTGTAGTGTCTGATGTAGCGTATTTTTCACAGCCGGCACCTCTTCATAATGGTCGAGATAGTTCTTTATAGTAGTTGAGGTCGTTATTGGATTGCTAGTAGCCACGCTCTCTTTTACCGCAAACTGACTAGGTTTACTTCCAAATTTCATCCCAAAAGTCTGTACATAATCGACATGTGCAAATAGGGCCAGATTGGCATTCAACATATAATTGAACCGTAAACCTCCCAGTCCCGCCCAGCTATTTGCTTTGTTGGTCGAGTCATTGGCTGTATATTTAATGGGATAATCATACGTTGCTCGAGTATCCGAATAACTTAAGATACGTTCATATTCAGGAAAATATTGCATCATGATTCCTCCGCGCACGTAAGCCTCCAGATGAAATCTATCTTTTGCGAATTTATAACTAGGACCGATGGTAAAAAGGTAATCTTGGAAAAGAGCTTTATTTTTATACAACGTCGAAATATATCCGTTCTCAAAATGGAAACTATCGCTTTTGGAAAGATTATTACGAATATATCGCGCATCAATTCCTAATCCGAACATATTTCCCTTAAAATATTTATCGATGAATAATCCTGAATAGAACCCAGCTTTTGTTTCACCAATCCCTTTGTAATTAGCGACGGGTAAACTAGCCCCTCCTTGAACCCCAATCTGAAGATCCCCCCTTTGCCCATCTTGGGCAATTGCTAGAAATGTAATTCCAAATAACACTAATGCGAGTAAAAGTTTTTTCATATGTATATAATTATTTCATGAGCTCGCAAGCTCGGTTTGATTTTCAGTTGTCATTAACTTGTCCCGACTTGTCGGGATGGAATATCCAAACTATATTCTTCCGTGTCTGTGTAGCCATTGCTACATGGATATTTCATATTTCTTTCTTTTTCAGTTTACAATTCAGGCTACTTCCTCACTTAGAACCGCCCCTTTGTTGATATATCAGGGCGATTTCTTTTTTGTTACCCATGAAATGAAAGAAAATCCACATTTTTTTTTCCTAACTTGCGACTTTCAAAAACTATATCATTGATATGAGCGCGACAGACCAAATTTCAATTCGCGTAGAGCCAACTAAAGAATCAAGACTCTCGCAAGTAGACTTTAACAATTTAAAATTCGGACAGATTATGTCAGACCACATGCTCGTGGCCGAATACAATAACGGAGAATGGACAGATGTCAGTATCCAGCCTTACGGTGATATCGCTGTCAGTCCATCTATGTCTGCCCTACATTATGGCCAAGCCATATTTGAAGGGGTAAAAGGCTACAAATTTGACAATGGTACAGTAAGTATTTTTCGCCCTGACAAAAACTGGGAGCGTTTTAACAAATCTGCTTCACGCTTACAAATGCCTGAAGTTCCAGAAGAAATATTTTTAGGAGGTCTAAAGAAATTATTAGATATAGACCGTAATTGGATTCCTTCAAAAGAAGGCACAGCATTATATATACGCCCGTTTATGTTTGCGACAGAAGCAGCTCTAGGCGTACATCCTTCTATATCTTACAAATTTATAATAATAACCTGTCCAGTAGGCGCTTACTATAGCAAGCCTATTTCCCTAAAAGTAGAGACACACTACACCCGTGCTGCTGAAGGAGGTGTCGGTTTCTCAAAGAATGCGGGTAACTATGCACTCTCTTTGTATCCAACACAATTGGCCAATGATGAAGGCTATGACCAAATTATGTGGACAGATGCTGCAGAGCATAAGTATATAGAAGAGGCAGGAACAGCCAATTTGATATTCCGTATCGGAGATACAATAATAACACCTCATGGTGACACAATCTTACATGGAGTAACCCGTCGTACTATTATGGAACTAGCCGAAAAATGGGGCTACAAAACCGAACAGCGAAAAGTATCTGTACAAGAGCTTATCGAAGGCATCAAAAATGGCACGGTTACAGAAGCTTTTGCCGCGGGAACGGCAGCTACAATCACACATATAGACCGTATTGGATTCAGTGGACAAGACTACACTTTACCTCCAGTGGAAGGCCGTGAATTTTCATTAAAGGTTTTAGATTATCTAAATCAGTTGCGTTACGGCAGAATTGAAGATCCATTTGGTTGGAACTTTATCGTATAACAACTTTTTACGCAAGAGAGTTAAAAACAAAGAGCAAAGATGTCTTATTCTTTGCTCTTTATCTTTCAATTCTAGCTTCTACAAATGCAACAATCTCATCTTGGTCCTTGGGATGAAACCAACTGGTATCCCCATACTTTTTGAACCAGGTAATTTGTCTCTTCGCGTAACGTCTTGAATTTTGTTTTATTTTTTCTACTGCTTCTTCCTTGGATAATTTTCCATCGAAATAATTAAACATCTCTGCATAACCTACGGTAAGCAAGGCAGGTTTGTCACGATGGGGAAATAGTCTCCTCACTTCTTCCTCCAGCCCCGCGTCAAGCATTTTGTCGACACGTAGATTGATACGTTCATAGAGCTCGCTCCGCTCCATGTTAAGTCCAACTGTCACTACGTCAAAAAAACGTTTACCTACTTTATTCTTCTGATAGTAGGACATAGGATTCCCTGTTGCTTCGTACACCTCAAGAGCGCGTATCACACGTTGGGGATTATCAATATCTGCCACCTGATAATATGCCGGATCCACTTCCAAAAGCCGTTGTTTCAATACTTCAAGTCCTTCTTCCACAAACTGACTATTTAATCGCTCGCGAACCCCTTCAGGCGCTTTCGGCAAATCATCGAGTCCCTCTGTCAGGGCTCTAACGAATAGCCCCGATCCGCCGACAGCAATCACTACATCGTTTTTATCGAAAAGCTCGGTTAACAACCGTATTGCGTCTCTTTCATAATCACCTGCAGAATACTCTTGTTCTATCGAATGGGAGTCAATAAAATGATGAGCCACGGAATTTAGCTCGTCCAAATCTGGTTTAGCGGTACCAATAGACATCTCTCGGTAAAATTGTCTGGAGTCGGCAGACAATACTTCTGTACCAAAATGTTTAGCTAAAAAAATAGCCGTAGCGGTCTTCCCTACGGCTGTAGGACCAACCACTACGACTAGTGTCTTTTTTCTTTTTACAGCCACTATAGCTTAATAATCCTCTTCACCACTACCGAACTCTGATTGTCCTCCTTCTTCTCCTTCTTCATCTTCTCCATCACCATCCAAGGTATCATAATCATCATCCTCGTCTACTCCATACTCCTCTGTAATCTCTTCCTCTACATACTCATCTTCTTCCTCCTCGCTAGCCACTGGGAAATTTGCTGCTGCAATCATCTTCGGAGCCTGCCCCACCGATTTAAAAATAGCAGGATACTCTTTGCCGTCTTCTTCCTTCAAAATCTTTATCAATTCGACATGGAAATCGTAAGGACGCTCAAAATTATAGATATAATAAAATTTCTGATGTGGATCATCGATAAACTTACTCAATCGTATATCTTCCATCAAGAGCACTCCACTATCGAGTTTACGTTGAGTGGGCAGAAGCGCAATTTCGGTTCCTTTTTTCCATTGATCATTACTCACATAAAAAGAAGAAGAAGCATCTACTTCGTATCCCGTACTCTTGTGAATTTCTTGATGCAATTCCACAAATGTACTTTTTGAAGGCATATCGATGTCCCGATATACATCTTCATAATCTTCAAATGTTACTCTAAATCTATAAATTGCCATAATCAAAATTGAGAACAAGCTTACGCTTATCCAAATGTAAAAATATAAATTATTTTGATGTCACTAAGGACAATGTTTCTTTCGGTTCTAAATTAAGTCTCTTGGCTCGAGCTACCATAAATTGATACGCAGCTTCTCTTTCATTAGGGATTTCTCCTTCTAAAATAGCCTCTCTAATCGCATTTTTGATTATCCCGACCTGTTTTCCTGGCCCCAAACCAAAGACTCGCATAATATCCTCTCCTGTTACAGGCGGTTGCCAATTACGAAGATGATCACGTTCTTCAACATCTTTTAATTTCTGTTTTACCAGCTCAAAGTTGTCTCTGTACTTTTTTTTCTTAAACTCGTTCTTAGTGGTTACATCTGCATGACACAACAGCATCAACGCATCTATATCGTCTCCTGCCTCAAACAACAGACGTCTTACTGCAGAGTCTGTCACTATGTCTTGAGCTAATACGATAGGTCTCAAATGCAGCTGTACTAATTTTTGAACAAACTTCATCTTTTCATTCAAAGGCAACTTTAGTTCTCCAAAAAGCTTGGGCACCATACGAGCACCTTTATCTTCATGTCCGTGGAAAGTCCAACCTGCCTTCTTATCAAATCTTTTGGTGGCCGGCTTAGCGATATCGTGCATAATTGCCGCCCATCTCAACCAAAGGTCATCTGAAAGCTCTGCCACATTGTCCAATACCTCCAACGTATGATAAAAATTGTCCTTATGCCCTCTTCCTTCAACAATCTCCACCCCGTGCAACTGTTGCATCGCTGGAAAAATAAGCGCTAATAACCCTGTATCAAAAAGATAACGAAAACCAATAGAGGGTTTTTCCGACAGAATAATTTTATTAAGCTCATCCGTAATACGCTCCTTAGATATAATCTTAATACGCTCCTTATTATCAACGATAGCCTGTATGGCTTTGATATCTATTTTAAAATTAAGCTGTGTCGCAAACCGTATAGCACGCATCATTCGTAAAGGATCATCAGAAAAAGTTTCGTTCGGATCCAAGGGTGTACGTATGATTCGGTTCTCTATATCCGCTACACCATTAAAAGGATCCAACAACTGCCCAAAAGTGGCGCCATTCAAAGAATAGGCCATAGCATTGATTGTAAAATCCCTACGATTCTGATCATCCTCCAAAGTACCATCTTCCACAATCGGTTTACGAGAATCTCTACGGTAAGACTCCTTTCGAGCACCGACAAACTCTATATCAAGACCATCATATACTAACATAGCTGTCCCAAAGGACTTATAAAGGGCAACCTTAGTATGCAACTGCTCTCCCAATAAAGTTGCGAATTCAATTCCAGAACCAATCACCAAAATATCTACATCATATTTAAACGGCCTCCCCATAAGCCGATCACGAACATAACCACCAATGACGTAACAGGCAGTATTCGTTTTATCGGCCAAATCTCTAATAATGGAAAATATAGGGTGTTGTAATTGTTCTATCATAGCTTGCGCATACAGACCTAGAGGTCTAACAAGTTACAAAAGTACTTATTTTAAAAGAATTTCCTGAACTATTAACAGAGTTAATTACGTTATATTTCTAGTCTCTGTCTCTCGAAAGCTTACGGAAAGCTAAAGGGCTTGCGCTCAATTCAACTTGTTCTCTCCGATTCTTAACGATATGTACAGCGGTAAAAATAGCTTCAAGAAAAGACTCGTGGGATGCCAAATCTTTGCCCGCAATATCATATCCAGTCCCATGATCTGGAGAAGTGCGCACAATAGGAAGCCCTGCTGTATAATTCACCCCTTTGCGATCTGCAATATGTTTGAAAGGAATCAGCCCCTGATCATGATACATTGCCAATACAGCATCGAATTTAAGGTAAGTATCCGAAGCGAAAAAACCATCTGCAGGATAAGGCCCAAAACAGAGTATACCTTCCGCATTTGCTTTAGCAATTACAGGACGGATTATTTCTTCATCCTCTGTACCAATCACCCCATTATCTCCAGCATGGGGATTCAGTCCAAGTACTGCTATTTTAGGTTTTTGAATCCAAAAATCTTTCTTAAGACTGTTATTCATTAACCGTAGCTTTTTCAAAATTGCATCCTCTGTAATCTGAAGAGCTACATCCTTGATAGGAACGTGTCCAGTAACTACACCAACACGCAGATCATCACACAACATAAACATCAACACATCATCAGCCCCCACCTTCTCCTGTAAATATTCTGTATGCCCTGGAAATCTAAATCCTTCCTGTTGTATATTGTGTTTATTAATGGGAGCAGTAACCAGCGCATCAATCTTTCCTGCTTCTAGATCTGCAACTGCACGTTCCAATGAAATAAATGCATACTTGCCACCTATCTCGTTCTCTTCCCCCAAGGTTATTTTAACATCTTCTTGCCAACAATTAATGATATTTGCACGTTTAGCATTCGCTTGCTCTGGACTTTGTATCACATTAAAGCTAAAATCATTAATATTATTTGCCTTACGGTGAAATGAAGCGTTCTTAGTGTTACCATATACGATAGGTGTAAAATATTCGAGCACACGGCTGTCCAATAATGATTTAATAATCACTTCCATTCCCACACCATTCAAATCACCTATACTGATACCTACTTTTAATTTTTCACTCATTTCATCAAAGCATTTTATACTCAAAAGTAACAAAAATTAGGCAAGGAAAAACACCAAAACGCTGAAATTATCCTTTTGCGTTAAAAACAATAACACGACATAACCTTTATTTTAAAGATTCATGACGGTTTTCTTCTTTTTACTTTTTACTTTTGGGTTTTGGGACATTTCACTTTTCGACATTTCACATGAGTACAGTACGCGCAAAAAAACATCTCGGCCAACATTTTCTAAACGACAAGAATGCTGCACAGCGCATTGTAGAGGCTTTAACTCCCTCACTAGGCTTCAAGCAGGTACTGGAAGTAGGACCAGGAATGGGGGTTCTCTCTGATTTTTTATTGCAGAAAACAGAATACGAAACTTTCCTTATAGATGTCGACGATGAGTCAATCGAATTTTTAGCGGACAAATACAGTGAATTGGGCGACCGTCTAATCCACGGAGATTTCCTGGCGCTTGACTTCTCCAAATACTTTGGGAACAAGATGGCTATAATCGGTAATTTCCCCTATAATATTTCTTCGCAGATTCTTTTCAAAATCCTAGACGAAAGGCAGCGTGTAGTACAAATGGCCGGAATGTTTCAAAAAGAAGTAGCTGAACGCTGTGTTGCCAAGCCTGGTAGCAAAGAATACGGCATACTAAGCGTATTCCTACAGGCCTACTATGATGTAGAATATCTTTTTACGGTCAAAGCCGGTGCTTTCAATCCACCACCTAAGGTCCTTTCTGGAGTAATGCGTATGACACGTAATCAAGTAGAACAACTGGAATGTGACGAACAACTATTCTGGAAAGTCGTAAAAGCAGGTTTCAACCAACGTAGAAAAACACTACGGAATGCATTGTCCGCTGTGGTACAAAAAGATAAGATGAGTGACAATCCATTATATGAACTTCGGGCCGAACGCCTTTCTGTAGCAGATTTTGTACAGCTCACCAACGAAATAGCAAACTCACGATAGCATACAACAATATGGACAGCGAATTTCTAATTATAGGTGGAGGTGTTGCTGGTCTTACCGCTGCGATAGCACTTCAATCGATTGGCCGTGAGTTTAAACTATTTGAGCAGAGCCAACTATTACGAGGTATTGGTGCCGGTTTTGGACTTGCGGCCAATGCTATGCAAGCCTTAGAGATACTGGGATTAAAAGAAGGAATTGAGCAACTTGGGTATTATATCGACAATTATAATATCCGTAGCCAAACAGGCGATATACTTTTCAGCCCCGATACCAAACGTATTTCAAAACAATACAGTCAAAAAAACTTTGCTATACATCGAGCCGATTTACATTCCCACCTTCTTTCCAAAATCGAAACCGAAAATATTGCTTTAGGAAAAAGAGCACAAAGATTAGAACAGGAAGAACATTTTGTACGTGTCATCTTCGACGACGGAAGTTCTCACACCGCAAAATACCTATTAATAGCAGATGGTGTAAAATCACTATTACGTCAACAAATTGTTCCTTCTTCAAAACCTCGATATGCAGGATATACCTGTTGGCGTGCTACAATAGACAACAGTATAATAAACCTAGATAATGGTTTCGAAACCTGGGGGAGTGCAGGACGGTTTGGAGCCACACCTCTGGTCGACAACCGGATTTATTGGTATGCCTGTGTTAATGGCAAGCCCAACAATACGCTCTTTAAAAACACAACTGCTGCTGACTTAAAACGACGTTTTCAAGACTACCACGCACCGATTCCTACCATATTAGAAGCAACTCGCGACCAAGACCTTATCTGGAGTGATATCCTTGATATCAAACCTTTAGACAACCTGGCCTACCATAACATCCTAATAATCGGAGACGCGGGGCATGCGACCACACCAAATATGGGACAAGGAGCTTGCCAAGCTATAGAAGATGTAGCTGTACTTCTTGACGAATTACAACAGGACAAAAGTACCATCAATGCTTTTCAAGCTTTTGAGAAAAGAAGATTAGCGCGCACACGTTATATTACAGAAACTTCAAGGCAGATAGGTCAAGTCGCTCAATGGGAAAATCCGTTATTGATTACCCTTCGTAATACCTTAGCAAAGGCACTACCCAACCGGATAAAACAACGCAATCTATCCAAATTGCTTTCTAAAGACTTTATGCAAATAAATACGCCCTAACATGAACATTCTAATTGTAGATGATATACACGAAATATTGCTCGAAAAACTTAAAAAAAGCAACATCACGTACAACTATCAACCCCATATAAAACGCGAAGAAGCCGAAGAACTGATTGCTGATTACGAAGGTTTGATTATTCGCTCAAAATTTCAGGTGGATAAAGAGTTTATAGATTTAGGAAAAAAGCTTCAATTCATAGGTCGATCCGGAGCAGGCATGGATAATATCGACGAGGCCTATGCAAGTTCTAAAGGCATCGCTCTACTCCCAGCAAATGAAGGAAACAGAGATGCTGTAGGTGAACACATGATTGGCATGCTCCTAAGCTTGATGAATAACCTGAACCGTGGAGACAGAGAAATCCGGAATGGAGCATGGCGCAGAGAAGAAAACCGTGGCTATGAACTGATGGGGCGCACAGTAGCGCTCATTGGCTATGGCAATAATGGACAAGCAATGGCTAGAAAGCTTTCTGGATTTGGTGTTAAGGTCTTAGCATACGACAAATACAAAACGGGATTCTCGGACCAATATGCTACAGAAGCTTCTATGGAAGAAGTAGTCAAACAAGCCGATGTCTTAAGCTTCCACATACCATTGACCAGAGAGACCAAAGGACTAGTAGATGAAGAGTATCTTTTTCATTTCCGTAAGCCCATCTTTTTCTTAATGGGCGCACGTGGAGGTATCGCACACATCCCCGCTGTATTGAAAAATCTAGATAGTGGTAAAATTATAGGGGCTGCATTTGATGTCCTACCTATTGAAAAATTCCCGTCCTTGGCTCACGAGTCCTGGTACACAGACCTTATCAGTAGAGACAATGTATTGCTGAGCCCCCACGTGGCAGGATGGACTTTTGAGAGCTATTACAAGCTATCAGCTGTACTCGCAGACAAAATCATCCATCTACTAAACAAATAATAACACACAAAAATATTGTACCAATAGGGCTATGTCAAGTAAGTAGACTTGATGATAGCCCACATTTTTTTTAAACAGGATGAAGTACAATGCTACTCCTATTAAAATATCAGTCAGGATAATTCCTTCTTTCGCTACACGATCAAACGGCACTATCCACAACAATGAAATATGAATAGCAATCAGGATATAGCAAAGTAATTTTGCTTTACGCTCTCCGATAAGGTGTGGAATTGTCTTCAAGTGATAATAGGAATCCTGTTTCATATCCCGAATATCAAAAGGTAAGGTACAGATTAACAGGAATAGGATTTTCAACAATCCCAGTGCATTTGCTACATGCCAGTCTATTGGTACCCCTACCGCCCACGCCTCTACTACCGGAAGGCCTACGCTGCTCAACGACCACACCAATGCAATATGGAAAAGCTTTAACCCAGGAACCTGTCTCAAACCACCAGGCCGGCCACCAAAGCTAAAAATAGGCAAACTATAGCCCACACTAACCAAACCTACCAACCCTAAAAACAATACGGTGTACAAATGAACATGTACCAAACAAAAGACAAGCAATCCGAAGGCTATAAAATTATTAAACCAAAACAGATGTTCATGTTCAAAGACCCATCTAGTTCTCAAAAAAGGAGAATCCTGAGGTCTCTTTGGCTTAGATAAAAATAGACTGAAATTATAAAGCAATAACGTCGCCCCACCTTCTATACCTACAACATACCAATCGGAGGGCAGACGAAGTACTATATAAGTCAAAAGACACTGTGCCATAGCAGCACAAGCAATCAAAAGATTGCTAAAAATGACAAAATAATATACTTTTTTTAACGGCTTCACTCCTATCTCTCCTACCTTTTGATACAACAAATTAAAGTTCTTCTTGTGACAAAAATTAGTTTTTAATCGCAAAAAAAATTAAATTAGCCTTACAACAGGCTCTTTTACAGTTCCAAATAAATCGATGTCTGTTTTGAATAACAAAATTATAATAATAATAGACCTATACTAAAAATTAGAAGTAAGAAATGAGTTTTCAAATTAAAAACTTTGAGGAGTATCAGGATGCTTATAAAAGAAGCGTCGACAATCCCGAGCAATTTTGGGGAGAAATAGCAGATAATTTTTTCTGGAAAAGAAAATGGAACAACGTCCTTAACTGGAATTTCACAGAACCCAGCATCAAGTGGTTTGATGGGGGCAAACTGAACATCACAGAGAACTGTCTTGACCGTCATATTTATAAAAACGGCGACACACCAGCTATCATTTGGGAACCTAATGACCCATCTGAAGCACACCGTGTCTTAACCTATAAACAACTATTGGCAAAAGTTGAGCAATTTGCCAACGTACTAAAGAACAACAATGTAAAAAAAGGTGACCGGGTATGTATCTATTTACCTATGGTTCCAGAACTGGTTATTGCTGTACTAGCTTGTGCTCGTATCGGCGCTATCCACTCTGTTGTATTTGGAGGCTTCTCTGCACAGTCTATCGCCGACCGCATCAATGATGCTGAATGTAAATTGGTCATCACTTCAGATGGCGGTTTCCGAGGAACCAAAACACTCGAACTAAAATCTATCGTAGACGATGCTTTAATGCAATGTCAATCCGTTGAAAAGGTTATTGTCTTAACCCGTACACGCACACCTATTTCAATGATCAAAGGACGCGATGTATGGTGGGAAGATGAAATCAAGAAAGTTGAAACACAAGGCAACCCGGCATGTCCTGCAGAGGAAATGGATTCCGAGGATACACTTTTTATATTATACACTTCTGGCTCGACAGGCAAACCAAAAGGTGTTGTTCATACAACAGCTGGTTATATGATATATACAGGATACACCTTTGCCAACACCTTCCAATACAAACCAGGCGAAGTCTATTTTTGTACTGCTGATATTGGTTGGATTACAGGACACAGCTATATTGTTTACGGACCATTATCCCAAGGAGCTACATCATTGATGTTTGAGGGCATCCCTACTTTCCCTGATGCAGGCCGATACTGGGATATCGTTGACAAATACAAAGTCAATATTATATATACTGCCCCGACAGCAATCCGTTCACTGATGGCATTTGGAGACAGTTATGTAGACAATAAAGACCTTTCTTCTCTTCGCGTACTGGGATCGGTCGGCGAACCTATCAACGAAGAAGCTTGGAATTGGTACAATGAAAAAATCGGAAAAGGCAAATGTCCAATTGCGGACACTTGGTGGCAGACCGAAAATGGAGGACACCTCATCACCCCTATAGCAGGTGTCACACCTCAGGTACCAGGATATGCTATGCTTCCTCTACCAGGAGTGCAACCTTGTTTAATGGATGAAAACGGAAACGAGATTGAAGGCAACGATGTTTCTGGAAATCTGTGTATCAAATTCCCTTGGCCAGGTATGTTACGGACGACTTGGGGTGACCATGAGCGTTGCAGACAGACCTATTTTGCAACATATAAAGATATGTACTTTACTGGCGATGGATGTTACCGTAGTCCCGAAGGTTATTACCGCATTACAGGCCGTGTAGATGATGTTTTGAATGTTTCTGGTCACCGTATCGGAACTGCCGAAGTAGAAAATGCGATAAACATGCATGCTGACGTAGTAGAATCAGCAATTGTAGGTTATCCACACCCTGTAAAAGGACAGGGCATCTATGCTTATGTAATCGCTAATCACCACATCGATGCAGAAAAAACACGTCAGGATATCTTACAAACGGTAACACGTCTGATCGGAGCTATCGCAAAACCAGATATCATACAGTTTGTGACAGACCTTCCTAAGACTAGATCAGGAAAAATAATGCGTCGTATATTACGAAAAGTTGCTGAAGGCGAATTGTCGAGCCTAGGTGACACTTCCACACTACAGGACCCTACTGTAGTAGAGGCAATTATCGAAGGTTCTAAAGAATTTAAAAAATAAACAATAAGGGAGCTCTTTTGAGCTCCCTTATTGTTTTCAGCATCTCCTTTCTTCAAAAAACCTAAAAAAAATCAGCTTTTTTTACTATTTTTATGACTTTCCATTAATGTGCATAAGCTTTCGCGCTCCCTCGGAGCGAAGTCAAAGACATGAAGGGCCTTAATGACATCCAAACAACAAACTCGACTACGAGCATGCTTTTGATGCCATTGATTTATACAAAATCAATAAAATAGACACTTTCAGAAAAAGGGATAGATGCTATTAACTATATTATCGGGATTATTTTCATCATGTTTAATTGTCTTCATCGGCAAACATTTAAAATCTAGGTGGAGCTTTGTCCTACCTATTTTACCAGCTCTTTTATTTATATTTTTTACAGCACATGTTCCTTTGATTTCCAGTGGCAATCAACAACTCCAGCATTTCAATTGGGTACCGTCGTTGGGCGTCAACTTTGATTTAAAGCTCGATGGTCTTTCCATGCTATTTGCATTATTGATTACGGGAATCGGTACTGCTATTTTCATCTATGCGCGTTCCTATTTGAAAGGACATATTTATTTTGACCGCTTCTTTGGTTATCTGTTTCTATTCATGTCGGCCATGCTTGGTGTTGTACTATCCGATAACATTATATTATTATTCATTTTTTGGGAGCTGACCAGTATCTCCTCTTTCTTTCTCATTGGGTTTAACAATGACAATCCAGACTCTCGAAAAAGCGCCCTTACAGCACTCAGCATAACTGGATTAGGAGGTTTCTTTTTACTCGCTGCGTTGATTCTTCTTTCCAACATCACGGGTACGTTCAGTATCTCTGAAATGATGGACAACAGAGCCTTGATCCTAAGTAACCCGTTATACCCATTAGTCATTTCCTTACTTTTTATAGGAGCTTTTACCAAGTCTGCACAATTCCCGTTTCACTTTTGGTTACCAGGAGCAATGAAAGCCCCCACGCCTGTTTCGGCTTATCTCCATTCCGCGACCATGGTCAAAGCCGGGATATATATCCTAGCTCGTTTCACCCCAATTTTGGGAGGCACAGACTACTGGAATTACACATTAATGATAGTAGGCGGCTTTACGATGCTCTATGCTTCTATACATGCCCTTTTCCGTATTGACCTAAAAGGAATATTAGCTTATTCAACAATATCGGCACTAGGTATACTCACTTTCCTGATAGGTATCGGCACACAAGAAGCATTCATTGCCGCTATGGTTTTTCTACTAGCACATGCCCTATATAAAGCGACCTTATTTATGGTCACAGGTATCATCGACCATGAGACCGGCACTAGAGACATCACCGTACTGGCTGGACTGAAAAAAGTTATGCCTCCGGTTGCTTTGGCCGCTATACTTGCAGCATTATCAAGTGCAGGTCTTCCATTCACCTTTGGCTTTATCGGCAAAGACTTGATTTATGAAGCCACCCTACATAGCACTTGGAAAGATTACATATGGGTACTCACCGGTCTCGCTATTGTAACCAATATCGGCCTGGTTGCTGCTGGTTTTATGGCCGGTATCAAGCCCTTTATAGGAAAACTACCCACACAATTAGAACATGTTCACATGCCTAGCAAATCGTTATGGATTCCACCATTGATGCTAGCTATCCTAGGCGTTGCATTCGGTATATTCCCGGCATTTGCAGGCAATTATTTAAGTATTCCTGCAGCCAGTTCGCTCACTGCAACCTTTTTTACCAAAAACCTACAAATCTGGCACTTTAATCTGATTTTAGCTCTTAGTATCGCTACCTTACTACTAGGTACATTAATATATGTACTGAACAAACCAAGTGTAGCTAAACTCGATAAGCTGGCAAAATTTGACAAAGTTTCACCGCAGCGCATCATAACGGGCTACGCTAATGATATTGTCCGCTTTGCGACATGGTTTACCAATCTATTCCATAATGGCTATCTACGTTCTTACCATCTTAAAATAATTTTATTTGCAGAAGCATTGCTCGCCTATAAATTGTGGGTCAGTGGCCCGATAAAGTTAGACCTATGGATGCTTACCTATCCCGATATTTACGAAGTTGTTATC
>JBEBQJ010000005.1:0-80757 GCA_040395455.1 Sphingobacterium yanglingense
TGTTGGTCAATAAGGCATTAGAGTTACAGCGAAATCCGGCCTGGATCAATGATATTATCAATGCAATCAATACATTTGCGGGAGATAAATTTGGTAAGCCTGATTTTCTCAAAGAACAGATCCAGGCGAGCGCAGCTTATTTTGGAGGAATGTTGACCGTTATCATTGGAGGGGCAGCGAATGCATTTTTGGAGATTTCGGTCATGTACTTCTTGCTCTATTTTCTGTTTGTAAATTACAAAGGCTTTGAGAGTAGTCTGATACACTACCTGCCATTCGATGACGTGAATGCGACTGTGTTTGGAGAAGAATTGAAGAATATTACCTACTCGAATATTATCGGCCAAACTTTTATCGCTATCGTACAGGGAATTTGTCTGGCTATTGGTTTTTATATTTTTGGGGTTAAGGATGGATTATTTTGGGGTGTTATCTGTGCTATCCTATCATTTATTCCTCTGTTAGGCCCCCCGCTTATCTTTGTTCCCGCAGCAGCGATTCTCTTGTCTCAAGGTGCGACATGGCAAGGTGTGGGGATGTTAGTCTGGGGCTTCGGTTTGGTTATTAATATCGATAATGTACTGCGCTTGGTTATAGCCAAGAAAGTCGGGGATATTCATCCCATCATTACGATAGTCGGTGTTATCATTGGTATTCCCTTATTCGGAATCATGGGTTTAGTGTATGGACCTTTATTGCTGGCTTATTTTCTGATCGCCGTAAAAATCTATAAGGCTAATAAACGGCTGTCACTCCAAAAAAAGCTGTTGGAAGGCAAGCTTGAATAAAGCTATTATCCTACGGCATAACCCAACATGTAGTCTTGAAACTGCTCGTAATATACCTGAAAGGATAAGTCCATTCCATCTTTGTGCAGGTCGAGAGTCATCACGCCTTGGGGCTTGTAATTGAAGGGACGTATGGTCATATCATGTAGAAAAGAGACGCCTTTATTGCCCTGTAATTTATAAACGGCTTCTTTGGCGCACCAGCAAGCATATAGCTGTAGAATTTCGTGGTCAGGATTAATAAAGGCCAATTCCGCTGGTTTCAAAAACTTTTCTTTGATACGACGTACTTTGTCCTTGACAATTTCGAGGTCCATACCACATTCTCCTTTTGTACTCAACATGACTCCTGCATAGTCAAATGAGTGTGTGAGCGAGAGTTTGTAGGGGTAATCTGGGAGATAAGGCTTACCATTACTATCCGAAGGACAATGTATGTATTCTTCTGTCTGTAAGAGATATCGTAATAATACACGTGTCGCTAGCCAGTGTAATGTTCGCTTGCCTTTGCTAAGATTCCGTAGGCGGTCTTGCTCGGCTTCATCGAGCTGCAATTTGCTCAACAGCTCTTCAGCTGATTCTTCAATCTTCCAGATTGCAAATTTTGTGCTACTGTCTAATTCTCGGAGATATACTAAGGCCATAGGTCAAAAGTAAAAAGTAAAATTCAAAAATGAAAAAAAGATCTTGTTGGTAAGGGACTGAACCTGAATAGAAATCTGGCAGAAACATTATTTGGCTGTCGATGAGGCTAACTTTGCAAAAAACTTGCTAGATGTCAGGCAATACCGTATTTTTGACATCCGACTGGTAGCACCAGCGGTTTGAAAATTCTATATGATATTATCAGATACAAGAATATTAGAGGAAATTGAGAACGGATCGATTGTTATTGAACCGTTTGATCGTAAATGTTTAGGGACAAACTCTTACGATGTACACTTGGGTAAATATTTGGCTACGTATAAAGATGCACAGCTGGATGCTAAGAAACATAACGAAATCGTTCATTTCGAAATTCCAGAGGAAGGATATGTCCTAGAGCCAGGAACCTTGTATCTCGGAGTTACCTTAGAGTATACAGAGACTCATGGACACGTTCCTTTTTTAGAAGGAAAATCGAGTACAGGACGTTTAGGTATCGATATACACGCAACAGCGGGTAAAGGGGATGTCGGTTTTTGTAATACTTGGACGTTGGAAATTTCTGTTGCTCAGCCTGTAAGGGTGTATGCAGGTATGCCTATTGGACAACTTATCTACTTTGTCGTAGAAGGTGATATAGAGACACTCTATAACAGCAAAGGAAATGCAAAATATAATAACAAGACGATTCGTCCTGTCGAAAGTATGATGTGGAAGAATGCTTTTTAGCATTCTTCCCTATCCTCCAAACTCCATTAGGTAAGCTTTTAGGAATTCATCTAGGTCTCCATCTAATACGGCTTGTGTATTGGAGGTTTCCATATTTGTCCGTAAATCTTTAATTAGTTTATAAGGATGGAGGACATAATTGCGTATTTGCGAACCCCATTCTATCTTTTTCTTTGATCCTTCTATTGCAGCGGTCGCCTCTTGACGCTTGCGCATCTCGATTTCATAGAGTTGAGACTTTAACAAACGGAATGCATTTTCTTTATTCTGCAGCTGCGATCTAGATTCCTGGTTTTTGATAATAATACCCGTTGGTTTGTGATGTAATCGTACGGCTGTTTCTACTTTATTCACGTTTTGTCCTCCAGCACCACCAGCTCTGAACGTGTCCCACTCTATCTCGGAATCTTTTATGTCGATTTCAATATTATCATCTACAAGAGGATATACGTATACGGAAGCGAAAGAGGTGTGTCGCTTTGCATTGGAGTCGAAGGGTGAGATGCGAACCAAGCGGTGAACGCCATTTTCCCCTTTTAGATAACCATAACCAAAATTGCCTGAAAATTGCAAGGTCACGGTTTTTATTCCTGCGACTTCGCCCTCTTGGTAGTCTTGTTCGGATACCTTATAGCCGTGCTTCTCGCCCCACATGATATACATACGCATCAACATGGCTGCCCAGTCACAGGACTCTGTTCCTCCGGCTCCAGCCGTTATCTGTAGGATTGCATCTAGTTGGTCTTCTTCAGCGCTGAGCATATTTTTGAACTCCAGCTCTTCGACATTCGTCTGCGCGATCTGATACTGTTCTTCGACATCTTGCTCACTGGCATCGCCTGCCTGAAAAAACTCAAACATAATGCCTAAATCTTCGACAGAAGCCGCAACTTGGTCAAAATGGTCGGTCCATACTTTTAAGTTTTTAATGCCATGCAGTACTTTTTCTGCGTCTTTCGGTCTATCCCAAAATGTGGGTTGTAATGTGATTTCTGTATCGTTTGCTATCTCTGCTTTTTTTGCATCGATGTCAAAGATGCCTCCTCAGGGAAGTTACTCTATCCCTCAAGTCCTGAATTTGTTCTCTGGTCATGGTTTCAAAGGTAAGGATTAATTGTTAATGGTTGAGGATTAATGATTCACTACTAATTAAAAAAAACGATTCTGTATTCGAGAATTTGAGTCATTTTATCTAAGTTTGGAAGTAACAAAAAAAACAGACTTATGTTGCCACAGATCAACTTTACCCAGACACAAGCATACAAATATCTAGCGGATCATTATATCTCCATCAATGGTCACGCTCTAAAAGACCTTTTTGCTGCAGACCCTTTGCGATTTGAGAAGTTTTCTGTTCGTTTAGAGGATATTCTTTTAGACTATTCGAAGAATAGGATTGACGAGCAGACGATAGCGCTGCTAATGCAATTGGCAAGGGAATGTAAGTTAGATGATGCTATAAAAGCCATGTTTGGGGGCAAAAAGATAAATGTGACCGAAGGACGTGAAGTGCTACATACCGCATTGAGGAATCAATCCGGGGCACCTGTTTTGGTGGATGGCGAAGATGTCATGCCCAAGGTGAAGGCTGTTTTGGCACATATGAAAGATTTTACTAATCGGATTCTTTCTGGCGAATGGAAAGGTTATACTGGGCGTGAGATTACAGATGTAGTCAATATTGGTATAGGCGGCTCGGATCTAGGTCCAGTTATGGTGACAGAAGCACTGAAGGCTTATAAAACAAGGCTTAATCTGCATTTTGTATCTAATGTCGATGGAACTCATATTGCCGAAACCTTAAAGGGCTTAAATCCAGAGACAACATTGTTCCTCGTAGCCTCAAAGACTTTCACCACACAGGAGACGATGGCTAATGCGACGTCGGCTAAAGACTGGTTCTTACAGTCGGGGGCGGTACAGGCTGATGTGGCGAAACATTTTGCTGCATTGAGTACGAATGGAGAAGGGGTGGCCGCTTTTGGTATCGATACCGCCAATATGTTTGAATTTTGGGATTGGGTTGGGGGACGCTACTCGTTGTGGTCTTCAATTGGACTGTCGATTGCTCTAGGCATAGGTTATGATAATTTTGAACAGTTGTTGGAAGGCGCGTATATTGCCGATGAGCACTTTAAAAATACAGAGTTTGAACAGAATATTCCTGTCGTATTAGGTCTGTTAGGGGTATGGTATAATAATTTTTTCGATTCCGAAAGTCACGCTATACTTCCGTATGATCAATACTTGCACCGTTTTGCGGCTTATTTTCAGCAAGGTGATATGGAGAGTAATGGTAAGTATGTCGACCGTAATGGTGACCGTGTTGAATATCAGACGGGACCTATTATTTGGGGAGAGCCGGGGACAAATGGGCAGCACGCTTTTTATCAATTGATTCATCAGGGTACGAAGCTGATACCTTGTGATTTTATCGCTCCGGCAACATCACATAATCCGATCGGTAACCATCATCAATTGTTATTGTCTAACTTTTTTGCACAGACAGAGGCATTAATGAATGGTAAGTCCGAGGCTGAGGTCATCGCGGAGCTAGAAAAATCCGGGAAAAGTAAATCGGAGATAGATGCCCTAAAAAACTATAAGGTTTTTGAAGGAAATAGACCAACCAATTCCTTTTTGTTGAAGAAAATTACCCCACGTTCGTTAGGGACTCTCATTGCGCTCTATGAGCATAAGATTTTTGTGCAGGGCATTATTTGGAATATCTATAGTTTTGACCAGTGGGGGGTAGAATTGGGTAAACAACTTGCTAGCACTATCTTGCCTGAGCTCAAATCAGAAGAGCAGGTTAATAGCCATGATAGTTCGACCAACGGGCTAATCAATCAGTATAAGAGTTGGAGATAGTTTTTAAGAGAGAGGTCTCTTGGTAAATGGCGAACGTGCGGTGGTGAGCAATCAAAAAAGGCAATGTTGATATAACATTGCCTTTTTTGGTAATCAATCAATGGAGGATTTTATTTTTTTACAAGTTGTACGTAATCCTTCATTACTTTCATGCTTTCATCTAAGATAAAGTCAAACTCAACTTTTGGCTGCGGTTGCCCTTCTTTCCAAAGCGGCATGTTGTTCAGTTCGAGTAGCTTGTTGATGCGCGCTCTGTTTTTAGCCTTATTGATATCACGTTCTTTTTTCAATTTATCCTGATTTAAGCTGATTTGAGCTATGGAATCAGATTTTTTGAACTCCTCTATATCCTCAAGTAAGAATTTGTATTCTGGAGATTTTTCCATCCGCTTCATGTGAATATCCTGCAGCTGCTTTGTGGTAGTTTTAAGATCTGCAATCTTATTGAATGCAGTTCCTTTAATTTGATCCCAAGGAAGGGCGGCAGGTTCAGAACTTTCACCAAATTTTTCAGACACATATTGTGTAGGGAAGGTGATGTCAGCATCGACCCCTTTATGCTGCGTACTACTTCCTGTTACGCGATAGAATTTACCAATGGTGACATTTATCTGTCCGAACTCAGGGGCTCCTGTAGGCGTATCAGCATCCTTACCTGCGCCAGCGGCTTTCAATAACAATTTGTTTGTAGGACTGATAAACCGAGACATTTGAACTGCAGATTGTACCGTTCCTTTTCCATAAGATTTTGAGCCTAGTATTACGCCGCGACCATAGTCTTGAATTGCGCCTGCAAAAATTTCAGAGGCTGAGGCCGAGAAGCCGTTAATGATAACACCAAAAGGACCTGTCCATATTGCGCCAGCATCTTTATCCTGCTCTACTTCTACACGGTTGTTTGTACTGCGCACCTGTACTACAGGGCCTTTGTCGATAAATAGTCCAGTGAGCTCGATTGCTTCCTGTAGTGAACCTCCTCCGTTGTTACGCAAATCTAACACTACAGCATCTACATTTTCTTTGCTTAGTGAATCTAAAATCAATCGTACATCGCGTGTGGTACTTTTGTAGTTAGGGTCACCTTTGCGATAACCTTCAAAATCGATATAGAATTTTGGTAGATTGATGACACCGATACGATAATTTTTACCATCATCTCCTTTTACGGTTTTAATTACTTTTTTTGCGGACTCTTCTTCAAGTACAATTTTTTCTCTGGTCAACTTAACAATAGTGGGTTGAGCGGAGATATCTTGCCCTGCAGGTAGGATTTTTAAGCGTACAATCGTACCTTTTGATCCTTTTATTTTGGCTACTGCGGCATCCAGTCTCCAACCGACGATGTCTTCAAATTCACCATCATTGCCTTGTGCGACTGCAATGATACGGTCGTCCATTTTTAGTGTTTTCTCTTTGAAAGCCGGTCCTCCTGCGATGATTTCTTTGATGGTGACCATTTCGTTCTCCATCTGTAAGCGAGCTCCTATTCCCTCTAAGGTATTAGACATACCTTCGTTGAATGCTTGTGCAAATGAGGGGTTGTAATACGTCGTATGTGGGTCGATAGCATCTGTAAAAGAGGTCATAATCAGCTGAAACGCATCATTAGCATTTGTTTTCTTTGCTTGAGAAATCAAATTGTTATAGCGTTTGCGAAGCGTCTCTTTATGTTTGTCATCTTCGTTTTTACCCTCTGCAGTTGTCATTTTAAGGTTCAGCAAATCGAGCTTTACCCTTTTGCGCCATTGGTCTTTAAGCTCGTTTTCTGACTTGAACCAATCCAACTTTTCGCGGTTGTTGGTGTAGTTCTCATCTTTGTTAAAATCGTGTGCGACGTCGACTTGTGTGAGCGCATATTCCATCGCGTCGAGGTAGCGCTGAGAGTAGATGTTGAAGATATAAAAAGGAGCAGAAAGGTCTCCATGTTTCATATCTTGACTGATGTTGTTCTTGTATTTATTGATATCGTCGATATCTGATTGGAGCAGGTAGTTTTTTCCCTGGTCAATCATCTTTATCAGGTTGTTAAAAACGATGTTAGAGAGCGAGTCACTCGGCGCAACTTTTTTATAACTGAAGTTTTCTAATATACCGACTACCTCTTTTGCGATTACCTCATGCTGTAAGGTCGGTTTGATCTTGATGCCCCCCTCTTCGAGCTGTACGCGTGGCTTCGAACCACAGGCGACGACCGAAATCAATGCTAATCCAATTATTAAGTTTCTAAACATATAGACTGTTTTATTAATATTCATTGTCCAAAAAATAATGCAAAAAATGCTAAATGTTTTGCGAAGGCTAAAATTAGTTAAAAAAATACACAAGGAGACATCTCTTTGCTGTAATAAATTCAGAAACAGTGCAAAAAGAGTGTAACTTTTCTAAAACAACTCTTTCCTGATTCTCCAGTAGTCGGCCAGTTGCTTTTCCGCTTCGTCAATTTTGTTTTCCTGAAGGTTGATTCGCCCTAATTTTTCTACTATTGCCAACTGTAAATATCGGTTGTCTTCTTTTTTTGCGAGTTCAAAAGCGGTATTAAGTTCTTTCTTAGAGATGCTCAGGTTATTCTGAATATATTTGGACGAGGCCAGCATATACTCTATTTCTGCAAGATCGTTTTTAAAGTCTTTGTCCATCGCTAAATCTCTAGCCTGAATTAAAAACCATTGCGCCTCGGTATGTTTGTTCTGCATTTGGTAAATCTCTGCTAAGATGAGCCAAGCGATGGTTTTACCTTCATATGATTTTGCCTTGTTGAAAAGAGGGACAGCCTTTCTGATGATTGTGTTTTCGGCTGATTTGTAGTCTTTGTCATACGCTTGTATCAAAGCGATTTTGACCAGTGAGCTTGCTTGATCTACGATGCTCTTGTTCGTTACGGCTTGATTATAGTAGGCTTCTTCATATGTTCCTGCTTCAATATAGCTTTTGTTGTATACAAGTAGAGATGATAGGTTAGATTGTATCACTCCGACGTCCTGTGTATGTTGTTGTAATGTGGCCTGCTGTAGAGCCGATTCTAGGATACCTACCGCCTGGCTGGTTTCTTTACGCAATATCCTCATCTTGGCATATTCGTTTAGAATCCCAGTAGTCATAACGTAGTTTTTCTGATTGGTGTAGTTGGTAACGAGGGCATTCCAGTCTGCAGTGGTTTTCGGTGCTGGTGTCAGGAGTTGTAGGACACTTGCATTGTTGGATGTATTCTTCCAAGCTTCAATCAATCTTAGATATTGCAGTGCGTGCTGAATAGAATCCTGAAAACCCACAATTTCCATGTAGCTGTCCTGTAGCTGTTCTGCTCGGCTGCGAGGTGGGGGTAGAAGGTATACTTTGGGCCCAATGCCTTCAAATTCGGTATCGTATTTGAGTATATAGCCAGAAGGGTCTGGAGTTTTTTGTTGGGCCAATACTGGAGCCGCTATGAAAGTCCCGAATAGGGATATGGACAAAAAAGTCAGTTTTATAGCGTTATATGTTGTTGTCATTATTCAAACCTAATTAAATTCTTCGAATTGTAAAACAGTTAACCCCTAAAAGCAGGGCAATGATTATGCCTTTCTACAAAATCCGTACCTTTGTGGATTAAATGGAGTGATTATGGCAACACGAGTACCTCTAGCAGAACGGCTTAGGCCGCGAAAATTACAAGATTATGTAGGTCAGCAGCATATCATTGGTGAAGGTGCTGTGCTGTATCATGCCTTGCAACGCAAAAATATCCCCTCTATGATTCTCTGGGGACCTCCTGGAGTAGGAAAAACAAGTCTTGCTAATCTGATTGCAAAAGAGCTTGGTCGACCTTTCTTTAGCCTTAGTGCTATCAAATCTGGGGTAAAAGAAGTGCGTGAGGTAATCGATAAGGCGGAGCAGTTGATGAATTTTAATCAAGAGCAACCGATTTTATTTATCGATGAGATTCACCGCTTTTCGAAGAGCCAGCAGGACTCCTTGTTAGGAGCTGTAGAGCGTGGACTGGTAACATTGATTGGAGCAACTACAGAAAACCCTTCGTTTGAGGTGATTTCTGCGCTATTGAGTCGATGTCAGGTCTATGTGTTAGAAAATTTAGAGGCGGAGGACTTAATCGGGCTGCTTCAGAAAGCAATAAAGGAGGACGAATTTCTAAAAAATGACACTATTGTCATCAAAGAATATGATGCCTTATTGCGCTTGTCAGGGGGAGATGCGCGGAAGCTGCTGAATGTGTTTGAATTGGTGGTAGATGCGGCCGTACCCTATAACACCCCTATTACCAATGATTTCGTGCTTAAGCAGGTACAACAGAATATGGCCCGTTATGATAAAACGGGAGAGCAACATTACGATATTATATCTGCATTCATCAAATCGATTCGTGGTTCTGACCCCAATGCTGCGGTATATTGGCTGGCACGTATGATAGAAGGGGGAGAAGACCCTTCGTTTATAGCAAGACGGCTGTTGATATTGGCTTCTGAAGATATTGGAAATGCAAATCCCAATGCGCTCTTGCTGGCAAATAGCTGCTTTCAAGCTGTGAATGTAATAGGCTGGCCGGAGTCACGTATCATATTAGGGCAGACGGTTACTTATTTGGCTTCTTCTGCAAAAAGTAATGCTTCGTACGAAGCAATCAATAAGGCACAAGCTTTAGTACGTCAGACGGGTGATTTGTCAGTTCCATTACATTTACGTAATGCGCCTACCAAATTAATGAAAGAGTTGGATTATGGAACGGAATATAAGTATTCTCATGCTTATCCTGGAAATTTTGTAGTGCAAGAATTTATGCCCGAACAGATACAAGGGAATAAGTTGTATGAGCCCGGGAGTAATGCAGCAGAAGATAAGTTGCGGCTTTCCCTGCGTGAGAAATGGAAAGGGAAATACGGGTATTAGTTTTATATTCAGTTGTTTGTCTGGGTTTTTCGTTGCATTCGGTGATTCGTAATTAGGCCAAACACTGTCTAGGTTTATATTTAATATAGAAATGTCGGTTTTTTTGGACAGGCCAATGTTTCATTTTAACATATTACTTCATACTTTTGTCATAGATGGATACATTTACAGCGATAGATTTTGAGTTAGCGACATCCGACTATACGAGTGTGTGTGCTGTAGGTATTGTCAATGTGATTGATGGACAGATTAGCAATGAGTTTTATAGTCTCGTCAAGCCCCCGCAGAATAAGTACATGTGGCAAACGACACGTGTGCATGGTATAAAGCCGAAAGACACAGCAGGAGCGCCTACGTTTGAAGAATTGTACCCGGTACTGGCACCATTACTGACAGGTCAATTTATGGTGGCGCACAACGAATCCTTTGATCGGGCTGTGCTTCAGCGTACGATGAAGTTTTATGGTCTAGATTATAAAGTGCTTCAACTGCCAGAAACTTGGGCTTGTACCAGTAATATATACCGTGAGAAAGGTTTTGTTAAAACAAAACTTAGTATTTGTTGCGAGTTGATGGGGATTCCTTTGGAACACCATGACGCACTTTCCGATGCGCGAGCGTCCGCTTTACTTTATCTAAAACAAAATCATATTCCTGCGGCACTACTAAAGTAGTCTGCCGGGTTAGCATGTATTAATTATTATGGCAAGTATTATTAACGTTATATTATCAGGAGGAGTTGGTTCTCGGTTATGGCCGCTGTCTCGTAAGTCACGGCCCAAACAGTATATTCCGCTATTTGAGGGACAATCTTTGTTTGAATTAACCGTCTCTCGAAACCAAGGGGTTGTAGACCGAACAATAATGGTTGGTAGTATACAGAATGTAGACCTTGCTAAACCCTACTTGCCCGAGCATAAAAGTCAGACGATTGTAGAGGCTACGCCTCGTAATACGGCTGCAGCAATTGCTTTTGCTGCCTTTGCCTGTGAGCCAGATGATATATTGATTGTGACACCTTCAGATCACCTAATCGAGAATCAAGCGCAGTATGAGGCTGTATTGAAGCAGGGCATTGAGATGGCTAAGCAAGATTATTTGGTCACATTTGGTATACAACCAAATCGGCCAGAAACCGGTTATGGGTATATCGAATATGAAGATAATTATGTGTTGTCTTTCAGAGAGAAGCCTAATTTGGAGACGGCAAAGGAGTTTTTAAAAAGAGGAAATTTTCTGTGGAACTCCGGAATATTTTGCTTTAAGGCTTCTATTTACTTAGAGGAGTTGTTCCGTTTTGAACCGAAGGTGTTCCGTGCCTCTAAAGAGGTGTTTGAAGAATCGAGTGATGGCGTCCTGTCTGCGGAGCTCTCTGCTAAGATTCCTTCCAAAAGTATAGATTATGCTGTGATGGAACGTAGTGAGCGGATTAAGGTTATCCCTTCGCAGTTTGTATGGTCGGATATGGGGTCATATGATTCTTTGTACGATTATCTGAAAGGTAAAGGACATGCTGTAGACGCGACCGGCAATATGGTAATAGGAACGGACAAGTATGTTTCGTTTGTAGGGGTAGAGGATACAATATTGGTTCATACAGAAGATGCTCTTCTTGTGGTCAAAAAGCAAGCTTCCCAGGATGTTAAGCATCTGTACGAAGAGTTGGAACACGGAGCCTCCCCATTGTTATAGTTTAGATGTCGTATCCAGATACAATAGCCGTTATAGGGCAGGGGTATGTAGGACTTCCGCTTGCATTGGCTTTTGCGGCTCACTATTCTGTATTGGGATACGATATTTCTGCCAGTCGGGTGGATGCACTCAATAAAGGGAGAGATCGTACGTTAGAGGTTGAAGAGGTGCGGTTGCAGCAGATGTTGGCATTAGCCGTCGAGCAGCCCCAACTGCGAGGATATCGGGCGACCAGTGAGCTGAGCGACATAGCGCATGCACAAATATATATTGTGACGGTCCCTACGCCAATAGATGAGTTTAATGCACCAGATCTTAGTTTTTTACAGCAAGCGTCGTTAGAGATAGGTCAGGTGCTGAGGCCAGGGGATATTGTTATCTACGAATCTACTGTGTACCCAGGATGTACAGAGGAAGAGTGTGTACCCATTCTCGAACAGACCTCTAAGCTTCAATTTAATGTTGATTTTTTTGTAGGCTACTCTCCCGAAAGAATTAATCCTGGGGATAAGGTCAATACATTGGAGCAGATTGTAAAGGTGACTTCGGGATCCACTCCCGAAGCCGCAGAAAAAATTGATGCGTTGTATGCTACTATTATCAAGGCAGGGACATATAAGGCTCCATCAATCAAAGTGGCGGAAGCGGCCAAGGCAATAGAGAATGCACAACGAGATGTTAATATTTCTTTTGTGAACGAGCTTGCTTTGATTTTTGATCGGATTGGAATTGATACACACGATGTACTGGATGCTGCCGCAACGAAGTTCAATTTTCTTAAATATAAGCCAGGTTTGGTGGGAGGGCATTGTATTTCTGTTGATCCTTATTATTTAGCGCACAAGTCATCACAATTGGGATATCACCCTGAGGTCATATTATCTGGACGTAGAGTTAATAATCGTATGGCCCAATTTGTGGCTTCGAAAGTGGTTAAATTGATGTCACAGAAGCATATAGCGGTGAAGGACTCTAAGGTATTGATTCTAGGGCTTACGTTTAAAGAGAACTGTCCCGATGTGCGTAATACTAAAGTGCTGGATATCTACGAGGAGTTAAAGGAGTATGGAGCTATGCCTGTACTGTGTGACCCTTGGGCTGATCCAGAAGAGGTGAGACGCCAATATTTGATTGATCTTCAAGCGCAACCTGAAGGTCCTTATGATGCTGTTATTCTAGCAGTTGCGCATACTGAATTTTTGCAATTGGATATCCCATCGCTTCTTGCAAGTAAAGCTGTTGTTTTTGATTGTAAGTCTGTGCTCGATCGAGCTATTGTAGACGCTCGTCTTTAAATGTGTTATATTAATTAAGAGTACTGGTCTGACTTACGATTGTTTGGTTTTATTTTTGTCATTTTGCCTCTGTTTTTTCTTTAGGCTTAAATATCTTTTTTACTTTTATTTCAAGTAAAGGGAGATTGTTTACCCTACCTATTAAATGAGTTTTTGAATGGAATATGGCATACGATATGTTGTTGGGGCGGACTTGAGCTCTGGAGCTAGTGGTCTTGCATTAAAAAAAGAACATTATACCTTGTTGTTTATTAAAGGGGAGGGGGCTAGCCTTTATTTCAACAATGTCCTTTTAGATTTTCCAGCCAACAGTTTAATATTTGTTCCGTTTGGGACTACACTCAACAGTAATCCGAAAGAGTCTCGGGAATTTGTGTTGATTTATTTTACAGAGTCCTTTTTCTGTCGGAGTGATTGGGACTGTACATTCCTTCAGAATTTTTTTCGGACTTCTGCAGAGAGCTCTGCTTATCGTGTCCTGGGCGTGCCCGATGAGTACCTTTTTTATTATGAATTTGTACGAACACATTTGGAAATGGCTAGAAAGCAATCTCCAGAATCCATACAGCATGTTTTAGCCTTTAATATTATCAAACAGATTCTCTTGTTGGGAGAAGTCTATTTAGGGGACCGAAGTAGTGCTAAATTAATGGAAGAGAGTGAGTCTGCTTTGACGGTAAGTCGGTTTCAGCAGCTTATTATAAGTCATGTTGCAGAGGAAAAACATGTTGGGTATTATGCAGATTGTCTTAAGATTAGTCCAAGGAAACTTTCGGGATACACCAAAGAGATAACCGGTAAGACACCTAAAGAGTTGATTGTAGAAGGTTTGGTTCGTGTAGCAAAGCGTTTACTTGCTAATTCGAAACTTAGTATTAAGCAGATTGCTTGGCAATTGGGCTATACCGATGAAAATAATTTTAGCGCTTTTTTTTCGAAAGAAGCGGGCGAGAGCCCTAAAATGTATCGGAATAGCTGGAAAAAGTAGTCGAGTATACTTAATTTTATGATATGCGTCACAGTTGATAAAATAATGGATTAAAAATTCTTTTTGGTCTAATATTAGCGTTATTTTTACAGAAACAGCTATACTATGAAAGCTTTATTGACCACATTCTTACTTCTGATGACATCTTTTTGGGCTGTTAAAGGGCAGACTAATGTACGCCTTAACATTGTTCTTAATCATGTGCAGAACCTTACCATACACCCTGATCAGAATGCCGTGACGTTGACATATAACGATTTGGAAGATTATAGAAGAGGGGTAGAAGTCGTCAAAAACTCTCATTTGACGGTCTTTAGTACTGGAGCTTATGAGGTAAAGGTCAAGCTTGCTAATGAAGAGTTTGTTAAGCTGGGTGGACAGCCTACCGATAGATTGTTGATGCCACAAATAAAAATAAAGGCTAGGCCTGTTGTTGCTGATCAACAAGTGGTATTGACGACGAGTGAATTGAGTGCCGCGGGTGGTCGCATTATCTCCTCAGACAAACCTGCATTTGATGCAATCTATGATGTGACCTATCAAGGGCCTGGCGGAGAAGAATTGATTCGCTACGCCGAAAAAAATAAAACTGTCGTTTTTACTAACGATGTACTCTACAGTATTGAGACCAGATAACGGCTGATATGCTTGTTTTTGTAGTGTTAATACTACATTCTGTAGTCCAAAATCTACAAATAACAACTACTGCATTTTTTCATACCTTTTGCGCCTAAAATCATATTTTATGGCCTTTTTCCGTGACTACTTTTGTCCTGTTCTCAATGAGATAGAACGTAGAGATTAAAGAAAAGTTTATCTAAAAGAAATATGAAAAAAGTAGTTTTAGCGTTAGCGGTAGTTTTCGCAGCAGTAGTAGGAGTAAAAGCACAAGAGTCGGCTAAGGTAAAGGTCAATGTTGTTCTCAACCCTTTTCAGTCTATTGAAATCGGGACAGGTAAAGGTCTTGATGAGGTGACGTTGGAGTACAAGACAGTCGGAGATTATAAAAATGGTGTGTCTAAAGAAGTCGCGAAACAATTAAAAGTGTCATCTGTGGGCTCGGGATATAAAATTAAAGCAACTCTAGCATATAATGGCCAATCGGGAAACTTTGGAAAGGTATCAGGTAATGGGGAGCAGTCAATAGCGGCCAAAGATTTATTGCAGGTGGCAATTGCGAAGAATGGTACAGGGTATGGTGCTGCACAAGATGCTGATGCATCAATGACTTTCACAGGTTTCGGTACTATTGGTGATGGAGCTTCTTCTGTATTAGATCAAGAATTGGATGTTAAATATGTTGGTAAGCCGCTGAACGCAGCGATGTTGGGTAAGATGTTTGGTACGACAAATAATCAAGCAAATCCTACAGCCAAATATACTATTGATGTTGTTTATACTATCACGACAAACTAGTTAGTAAAATAGAATTAAGAAGGAAAAGCAAGTGTATATACACTTGCTTTTTTTCTGAATAGACTAAATCTGTGTGAATTCAACAGATGTGGTTGACGCCTCTCGATTGCTATGCATTGGATTTTTTTGTTGAGGCTGTGAAAAAAAATTCTTAATTTTCCATACAAAATCTACATTCTATGCGACACTACCTGTTTATTCTCCTGTTGGGTCTATTTACAATTTCATTTGGCTATGCGCAGACGGGACTTACTGTCGGTCCTCCCCGTATATATTTTGTGGCGGATGGCGGTCAGAATCAGACGCAGTTTGTAGACGTGACAAATCCAAGTAAAGACTACCCCTTAGACCTCGCTGTCTCATTTGAAGATTGGGCCTATTCGCCGATTGGTGATAATGTCCTGAGTCCAAAGGGGAGTTTAAAAACAAGCTGTGCGGATTGGCTGACAGTTTCGGAGCCGTTCTTTTCCCTAAAGCCGGGAGAAACCAAGCGTTTGCAGTTGCAAATGAGTGTCCCTACGAGCAAAAGCTTTAGTGATGCACAGCCTGTACATACGACTATGCTGTTCGTCACTCAGCTTAATCCCCGTATTAGTGAGGAGCGTGAGGGTGCGAATATTCGTTTGGCTGTACGGTCGGGGATAAAAGTCTATCAACGGTTCAGTGGACGGTCCCGTGCAGATTTGGAAATCAGTAACCTAGAATATCACTCGGTCGATAGTATTGGGCAGTACTTGGAGTTGAGTTTTGAAACCAAAGGCAACACTTGGATGGAAGGGCAGTTGCGCACAGAGTTTTTGAATCAAGATACGGGAAATCGTTATAAAATTGATGATATCCAATTTTATAGTTTACCTGGGGACCAAAGGAAGCAATATATGCTACTTCCCAAAGAATTAACAGCAGGAAACTATTTGGCAACAACAATGTTGTTTTATGGAGAGGATAATGATGTTAAGATAGCAGAGATTGAATTTGATTATGTTCCAAAGACTTAGTTTTTATATATTGTTGTTTATTTCGCTTACTGCTTCTTTGTCCAGTACAGCACAGATAACTTTTGGTCTTTGGTCTAATAACTATATTGAGCTCACTTCTTACCTCGGGAAAAGTACCCCGCCTAGGTTTAACACGTTTCAGTTTGAGATGGGTAGTCAAAGCAATATCAATTACCCCAATTGGTCCTTGTCAGTACAGTTGTTACGACCGATACAACCTAGCTCTGGAGGGCCAAATAAGAGTGGCAAGCCTTTTCCCGCAGATAAAATTAGTTTGCGCTGGACAGAGGACGATAATAAATCTGTCTTGAATCTTAACGAAATAGGGGCTAACCGTAATGATATTTTCTTGGCAAATAGTGGTGAAATTTATTTGATTGAAAGATCAAACCAAGCGCTGCGGGCGGAGAAGAATTCTTACTCTTCGGCATTATTATTCGGTATGGTTAAGATAGCACAGGGCAAGTATCTTGAAGATTTTGTGAGCGGGGTAAGTGGAAGTACACACATTGAATACGATATTCCATTGAAGTTTACCCTGTATGAGGTAAATGGTAAGGTTATCGGGACTCAGGTCCTCACTTATAAGTTGCATATTCCTCCGACGCTTACGGACGGAGGGGCTGTGGAAGTTGTGCCAGATTACAGTCTGCAGGTTGATGCTGGAGCGATAGATGCATCGTTGCAATTTTTTACGCGACAACATTATATTGATGGGGTTAAGCTGATGGTAGAGAATGCAATCCGTATCAATTCGAATACAGATTATGAATTGCGTGTTAAATCCTTGGATCCTGAAATACGAAGATCATCGGGAGAGGGACTTCCTTTGTCCTTGCTGTCGCTACAGATAGTACCAAGAACTGGAGTGGGCAACACGAACGCTAATCCTAAGATACAATTGTCTACTACAGAACAGGTGGCCTACTCAGGGCAGTCGAAAGATAAAAATGTGACTCGTACTTTTAATGTACAATACGAAGCAAATCTGACTCGTTCGCAGTCACTCACTGCTCGACCAGGGAATTATACCGTTTCGTTGCTCTATCTTTTAATGCCCAAATAGTGAATATGTTTCCCCAATTTAGGCTTGTTTATAGATGTTTTAGGAAGTATCTAATGATGCTTCTGTTCGTTTGCTTTACTTCTCTTTCTGGCTTGGCTCAAGAAAAGACGGACATACAATGGGGGATTGCAAATAGTCTGTCGCTACAGGCTGGGGTTAATAGTCTTGAAGTAGAATTGCAGAATAATGGTGCTGTTGCGTTTGAAGGATACGTAACCTTAGCGCTACCTTCCGATTTGGTGAGTCTGAGTGCAGCTCATATGGCGGTTCGTATTGCTCCTGGGAAGAAGCGTTTCCTGTCGCTCAAACTGCGTGCGCAGGGGCTAGGAGCACTGAAGAGCAAAAGTTTCAATGTATTACTTCATAATCAGACAGGAGCGCAGGTCTCTGTTAAAAAAGTGAAGCTAGAAGTTGCAGATAAGCGCTCTGTCCAACTTCAGGATAATTCGAGTGTTCAGTATTTACGGAATGTTGGGGATTCTATCGAAATGCTTTTGCGGGTAATCAATACGGGGACAACGGATGAAGCAGTAAAGATTCTCCTATCTTCTCCAGACCGTGTCGGCAAAGTGGTCTTTCAGCAACTTGACGTATCACTTCGATCGGGACGAGATACCCTATTGAGACATACCTTTCCGGTAGAGCGCTATATGATGACGTTATCCCAGTATACGGTACGGGTGGCAGGCGTATATGATAATAATGATGTGTTTGGCAATCTTAGTGTGCTTTACGCAAATATTACTTCCAGTCGCAACTTTCAGCAGATGTTTGCCCCTGATCGTTCTTTTTCGGGGTATACCCCAAATTATGTCGAGGTTCGGGTGTCCAATATCTTGGATGAGCAGCAGTCTTATAATCTATTCTCTGAAGGGGCATATCGGTTTATGGGAGGGCGTATCCGTTATGGAACCGCTATAAATCGCTGGGGAGGAGATGCCCAGTGGAATGTCAATAATACCTTTTTAGAGTATGAAAAAAAGGGACATAGTGTTGCTGTCGGAAATATACAGGAGAGCTTAGAAGCTCCCTTTTATGGACGTGGCGGTACGTATGCGTATCGAGATACGGCATTAGATCAACGTGTGTCATTTGGAGTTGTACAGCGGACACCTAATCTATTGGGAGGCTATGGAAGTGATAATCCTGGATTTACTGCGTTCGCTCGACTACAATTAGCAGAAGAACGTACGGATGGAAAGCGATATGAAGGACAGGTCGTATACGATAACAATCGAATGGATAGCGTCAGTGCTATTCTCTGGACCAATCGTTTTGATATTCTTCGGTCTGCGGACCCTGAATCGGTCAGACTAGAAGGCTTTTTGGGAGCGGGAGTACAGCAATACCATGGTGTGTACTATAAGGAGCAGAGTATGCCCTCCTTTGCTGCGGGGGTGAAAATGAATAAACGTGCACGTGGCTGGGACCTGAGCAGTGATAATTATTACAGCAGCGGGTATTTTCCGGGCAATCGGCGTGGGACAGTACAACTGGTTCAGCGAGTCAATCGCCGGTTAAAACAGTTAGGTGTAGGGCTAGGATATTCCTATATCGATTATAGTCCGCAGCATCTTAATCCTTATTTTCAGTCTTTCAAAAGCGGTATGTCTAAATGGGATATGCAGTTTTCGCTACCCTTATCTTCCCGAGGACAGCTTAGTATCGTGCCAAGCTATAGTAATGAATATGCTGATTATATGTTGCAGAATGATATTGTTAAGCTCTCGGCACGTTATGCGCTGCTGTTAGCTAGTGCAAATCTCCGTTCTAAGGATTTGAAGCATACTCTTTTTTTGACCGTTGAGGGCGGAGGAACATCATTCAGGCAGTTGCCTTCCAAACGCTTTGTCGTTCGTACAGACTTCTCGTATAATTATGAGCGACTGGGTATTTTTGGAAATTATCAGAGTGGGGCATTCCAAATCTATGATATGATGAGTAGCCTGCTGATGGGGCAAGAAATCGGTAAACGGTATTTGTTGGGGGCTCGTTATCAGGGGGACCTATTACAGCGACGGATAAATTGGAGCGGAAATGTCAGTGGGCAGGTTAATCAGGGCTGGGGACATTCTTTTAATAGTAATATCCAGGGGCAATACCGCATTGCTAAATTGACTCAACTACAGGCTGTATTCCAGTATATATATAATGTTGGGGTAACCAACTATAAATATGACTACACGAACCTGCAGATAGGTGTAAGGCAGCAATTCAAAGGGCAGGATCTGGATCAGCCCGCTATTAAAACGGGTGATATGCGTGTATTTTGTTACTATGACAATAACGGTAACTCTGTTTTTGATGCAGGTGATGAGAAAGCCGTAGACTATGAATTTACGGTACGCAACATTCTCTTTGTAACCGACAAAAAAGGGGAGGCGACTTTTAAGAAAATGTCCTATGGTAATTATATGTTGTTTTTTCCACTGAAGAATCAATATCAGGGAAGCTCTCGTGTCGTCAGTATTGATAGGAAGACGACACGTTTGGAGGTGGCATTACATAAAGTCGGCGTAGTGAAAGGGCAGTTACTTCTGGACCATGATCCTGCACTTAGCCTAGCTACGAATACGCGACTGGATATATACCATATCATTGCACGTAACACTGAGGGAAAAGAATTTACGATAAAAACTGATGTGCATGGTCGGTTTGAATTCCATCTTCCTGAGGGAGAGTATACCGTATATCCAGATGCTAATCGTTTTCCTGAGCATGTATACATGAATCAATCTGTATATACGGTAATGGTTGCTGTGGGAAAAGAGCTAAAACTAGATTCTTTTCATTTGTCGGTGAAGAGTAAAAAGGTTGACGTCAAGCGATTTGGGCAGAAAAATTAGCTTCTGCGAATGTTTGCATCTCTTTAATGTAGGCTGGCAACTATTAAACATAAATTTTTTTTATAGGAAATTTCTTTTACAGTCTAAAGTTTCTTAAATTCGTGTAGGGCTTGCTTCCAGGCAGTCCCAAAGCTATCTATGATTTATGAAGTGTTGTTAACCTTGGTAATAATCCTTTTGGGTTTTTTGGCCTATGTACAGAGCAATAGGACCGGGAGAATTTTTCTCTTTCAGGACGCTGTGGATTTACGTCTTTCGGTATGTTATGCTATGGATAATGAGGTCTCTGATACAGGAAGCACTATGGTTAAGTTACGTTTGGAACTATTGTTCCTCTCGCCTCAATATAAGGGCATATGTGTAGAGGAGATAGGATTTCTTAGACGAAAGGAAGTTCGTTTAAGACAGTTCAATAGACTGTTTTTTACCGCAGCTTCCAAAGAAGCAAGAGCTCGTGAGCTTTTTATCTTAGTGGATGCAGCACGGTTGGCTGAGATTCGACTTAATGGTCTAGAGCTGTATATCGGAGGGTATCTGTTGTCTCCTGAGTTGAGCAAGCATGCTATCTACCAGAAGTTTATTGTTTTTGAGCGGCCCGCTGTGGTGGAGAACGAAGAAGAAAAATATCTCGCCTGAGCGACAATGAGTCTATGGCGTTTATATTGCCTTAAATTTCATATGGGTGTAGCTACATTTTAACAAAGCTAAAATATCTACGTATTTTTGTAGCGTATCAACACGTTACATTATAATGATTATACGAAAAAAAGAAAACTGGTTTAGGATGTTGTTCATCTGGCAAGGGTCGGTTTTGCCCCGGTTATTACCACGTCTATCTCTGCTTTTTATTTTATCATTAGGAATTGTTTATTTCCATGGTACCCTGTTTTCTTATAAAGTACCATTGAATCCAGTACCCTTTACATTATTTGGGTTTGTGTTGGCTCTTTTTCTAGGATTTAGAAACAATGTGAGCTACGAGCGTTTTTGGGAAGGGCGTAAGTTATGGGGAGCGTTATTGAATGTATCCCGTTCTCTGACACGGCAAGCACTGACCTTAGGGAAGGGATTGGATAAAGAGTCTACACGTTATTTTGTAAATCTTATAGGAGCCTTTATTGTGGCTCTTAAACATCAATTGCGTTCTACGGATGCTCTCGGGGATTTGCGGTCTCGACTGTCTGTGCCAGATTATGAAATGATATCTAAGTCAAAGTATAGGCCTGCCGTTATTCTAAAGCTACTGGGGCAGTGGGTGCAGCGTGCGAAAGAACAGGGAAATATAGATTCGATTCAACAGGCGCGGTTTGATGAGAATTTAGATCGACTTTCCGATGTGTTGGGGGGCTGCGAACGTATTCTGTCTACACCTATTCCATATAGCTATCAGGTGTTGCTCCATCGTACGGTTTATATTTACTGCCTATTATTGCCTTTTGGTCTAGTTGATAGCTTGAGTTGGTTTACTCCATTTCTTGTGGTTTTCATTGCTTATACTTTTGTGGCGTTCGAAGCCATAGCCGATGAGATAGAGGAACCATTCGGACAAGAACCAAATGATTTGGCCTTGAGCAGTATGGGCAAGATGATTGAAGAGACTATCGCCGAGTTAATTGGCGATGAGCCCGAAAAAGCTCTAAAGTCTGATGCTACGGTTAAGATTGTTGACTAGAGCTGTAATTCTTCTACAGAACTGATCGTTAATATCCGGGAACTTTCTCCATCTATTAATTCGTATTTTATTACCCGGTGTTTGCTCGTGGGAGCTGCGTTTGTATCACCTTCCTGATATACTGGAAATTTTTGTATCAAATAGCTGTCAACCAAACTAAAGCTGTCATGACCAAGGTATCCCATACTGATTTTAGGATTATCTGCAGTGGGGGGGAAATAGATCTCACTTATTGATTTTCCTTTATTTACAGAATAGCCAATTATGCTTCCATAGCTACCGCTACCATGAGATTGCATATATACCAGCACTTCGGGGTAACCGTCTTTATTCATGTCCCCGATTTGTGCGTCTAGTACGGTCTGTCCAGTGATATCGTGGCTGTGTATATCGTTATCTATGGACAATCCTGTGGGAGTAATCGTTAACTGTTCTTTATCTCCATCTTTCTTACTACGGATAGAAAAAGAAATGCCATTGAATCTGAGGTTCTTGATGAATGAGGTCCGGTCTACCTGTGTTGTATCTAGGTCTTCTTTTATTTTTTTGTAACGTCCTCCTAAAGATGCGCCCCCGGAGCAATAAAAGTTGAGTATAGTAGAGTCATTGACGAGCTCTGATTTTATGCTGACACTCTCCTCATCAAATGATAGAAGAACAGGTTTGCCCTCGAGCATCGTGCGATATACGTTGGTCCGGGCTTTTGATGCCTGTGCATCCAAAGTGCAGGTCGGTCCTTTTATATCTGCTCTTGAACGGACTTTGATATTAATGACCGTATCGGATAGTTGCTGTACGGATATGCCTACCCAATCAAAACCGTCGGCTCTTTTTTCATATAGGATGTCAACGTAGTTTCCTTCCACATCAATTGACCGATCTGTGATTTCTTCCTCTTGTGTGGTTTTTTCCGTGGGTTTGGGGTTGCAGCTCGTGATGAAAAAAAAGGATAGTGTTGCTAAAATAAAATTATTTAGTACCGACATAAAGTAACGATTTGATGTTATAAGTGGTTGTTGCAAAATCCTTACCAAGATTCTGTTATTGCCTTTTTTTATCCTTTTAGAGTATAATAGCAACTTTTTTTGTCTCCCTTTTTTAATTGTCTATTTCCCTTTTTCGGAGTAGCGACTTCGAAATACGGATTGTAAACCCACTGGAGCGAATCATAAACGAATTGTTTTTTTGCCTAAAACTGCTTTTACTTTTAGGTCATCAAAGGAAGTGTAGGGTAAATGTAAGCCTACCTTAAACTAAAAGATGAAATACAGGAAGGGGAATAAAACCTGACTTAAAGAACATAACAAATGAAAAGAAACACAATTTATATTTCCATACTTGTCCTGCTTGTCTGCGTGATAGCAATTATGCCCCTTGTTAAAATCCCTATTTCAACTTCTTCGAGAGGAATTGTTCGGCCTGTATCAGAAAATACAAAGCTGGCCTCGGTCGTTAGTGGAAAGATTATCAAATCTAATCTCAAGTTCAATAACCAATTGGTTGCTGCAGGGGATACACTGTTGGTCGTGACATCTCAGCACCTTGAGTCTAAGAAACACCTTCAGGTAGGGTTGAGTAGTGATTACAATGCGCAGCTGCACGATTTGTCCAAATTGGTAAGAGGTGATTTCTCCAATCTGTTGACAGGACAGTATCAGAAGGAAGTAAGTACGCTACAGGAAAAAACAGAAGAACTGAGGGCTCAACTGGAATTGGCTCAAAAAGAACTTGCACGTGCAAAAGTGTTGTTTGAACAGGGGGTCGTCCCGCAAGCCGAGTATGATAAAACCTACTTTAGTTTCAAGAATATCAAAAGTAAAGTCAAAGCTCTAGAAGAGCAGCAAATGGCGCAGTGGCAGGCTCAAAAAAGAGATATACAGCGTCAATTGACTACAGTAACCAATGATATTTCGCAAATAGAAATTGAAGGAGAGAATTATGTTATCCGTGCACCAATAGCCGGTCGATTGGTCAATCTTTCGGGAGTCAATGAGGGTAATTTTTTAATACAAGGGCAACCGATTGTTGAGATCTCTGTGGATAACGACCTTGTCGCCGAATGTATGGTGTCTCCCAGTGATATCGGATTAATAAAGAAAGGACAAAAGGTCCGTTTTCAGATTGATACGTACAATTACAACCAATGGGGCATGATCGACGGTAAGGTCGAGGATATTGATCAGAATATCATGGCCACAGAGGGGGGGCAGAGCTTTTTTAAGGTCAGGTGCTCTATGGAAAAAAATCATCTCGAGTTAAAGAATGGGTATAAAGGGGAGATCCAGAAAGGAAGTACCTACACTGCTCGATTTTATTTATTGAATCGAACGCTATGGCAGCTGTTGTTTGATCGGGTTGATGACTGGTTCAATCCAAATCTAATTTAGTCGTAACATATTGAAATAGGCTAATCGTAAAGAATAAGGTGTTATTCTAATGGGATTGCCATGTCAAAAAATAAATAATATCAGGTAATCGGGAACGGTTAAAAACCACTGCGATCCGTCAGTTGAGGGATTATGGAGCAAAATGGTCTTTAAAAAACAAACCGAGCTTGCGAGCTCACGAAGTAATTATTTACATATGAAAAAAGGAACATTAGTAAAACAGCAGGATATCAAGGATTGTGGCGCAGCCTGCCTTTCCTCGGTTGCGGCATATTATGGGCTCAATCTCCCTATAGCCAAGATCAGACAGTTATGTCACACTGATACCCGGGGGACCAATATTTTAGGAATGACTCAAGGGCTGAATGATATGGGATTCAATGCCAAGGGAGTTAAAGGGAATATAGATGCCTTAGTCCAGATTCCTTTACCTGCTATTGCCCATGTGGTAGTTATGGAACAGTTGCACCACTTCGTTGTCATTTATAAAATAGATAAGAATCAGGTACAGGTCATGGATCCTGCATATGGCAAGATCGAAAAATATAGTATGGCTGATTTTCAAAAGATCTGGACCGGTGTTTTGATTCTTTTAGAACCGAATGAGTACTTCGAGCAACGCAATGAAAAAGTCAGTGTCTATGGTAGGTTCTGGAATTTAGTGAAGCCCCATAAAACAGTCGCTATTCAGGCATTGGTCGGAGCTGTGGTATATACGGTATTAGGATTGTCTACGTCGTTGTACATTGAGAAAATAACGGATTATGTACTCATTGATGGAAACACAAGACTATTGAATCTTCTGTCCATCGCTATGGTGTTGATTCTCTTGTTTCAGATTTTCATTGGAGCTATGAAGAGCATTATGGTATTAGAAACCGGACAGCGTATAGACAAATACCTCATTTTGGGATACTATAAGCATATTCTGACTCTTCCACAACGTTTTTTTGATACTATGAAGGTAGGGGAGATTATCTCTAGGGTGAATGATGCTGTCAAAATCAGGGCTTTTATCAATGATGTATCCATACAGATTGTCGTCAATGTGTTTATTGTTATTTTTTCATTCGCATTGATGTTTAGCTATTACTGGAAATTGGCTTTGATACTAGCGCTGGTGATTCCAATGTACTGTGCTGTTTATTGGCTTACGAATAGATTGAATAAGAAGGTGGAGCGAAAGCTGATGGAGGATGGTGCCGAATTAGAGTCACATTTGGTAGAATCCTTAAATGCAGTCAGGACCATCAAACAGTTTGGAGTGGAAACGTTTGCCAACAACAAGACTGATAATCGTTTCAGCACTTTGTTAAAAACGGTTTATAAGTCCGTTATGAACAGCCTTTTTTCGACGAATTCTGCAGAGTTTCTCTCCCGCATATTCACGATTATCCTGCTTTGGGTAGGATCTAAATATGTGGTCGAACGTATTATCACTCCTGGCGAGCTCCTTTCTTTTTATGCGTTGGTTGGTTATTTTACAGGACCTGTTACGCAGTTGATTGGTATGAATAAGACTATTCAGAATGCAATGATTGCCTCAGATCGTCTTTTTGAGATTATGGACTTGGAACGAGAAGAATCTACAGACAAGTTAGACCTTACACCGGCCCACGTTGGACATGTTGCCCTCAGTGATGTCGCATTTAGTTACGGTTCGCGAGTAGACGTATTCACGGGGTTCAGTTGTGTGTTTAGAAAAGGAGAGACTACAGCGATAGTAGGGGAGAGTGGATCCGGGAAAACAACTATAGCTGGATTGATGCAGAATCTTTATCCATTGAAAAAAGGTAAGATTACAATCGGTCAATATGATCTTAACTATATTTCCAATCATTCGCTCCGCCAAATAGTTTCTGTCGTCCCACAGCAGATTGATCTCTTCTCGGGTAATGTGATTGATAATATTGCGCTGGGAGAAGATTTTCCTAATGTACAGCGGATATTAGAGATAACGGAGCGTCTTGGAATTTTACCTTTCATTGAGAAACTGCCCAACGGCTTCCAGACCTATCTTGGAGAGAACGGAGCCATGCTTTCGGGAGGACAAAAACAGCGTATTGCGATTGCACGTGCCTTGTACAAAGATCCAGAAATACTTATCCTCGACGAGGCGACTTCGGCATTGGATACTGAATCCGAACAGATTATCCAGAAAACACTACAAGATTTTAAAGATGCGGGTAAGACAATGGTGGTGATCGCCCATAGATTGAGCACTATTGCACATGCTGACAATATTTTGGTGTTGAAAGCCGGACAGGTAGTCGAACAGGGAAATCATGAGGCATTGATTGCATTAGACGGGGTCTATCGTGGTATGTGGGATAAGCAAACTTTAGCATTGGAGGTGTAAGATGGGACGAATAATAGTTATGATAATTATTGTGTTTGGCCAATTTTTTAGCTTCAAGACACAGGCACAAGAAAAATGGGACCTCCAAAAATGTATTGCTTTTGCGCAAGAGAATAATCTTGAAATTCAGAATAGTAAGGTCAATAATGACGTGAAGCATGTGGAGTTGCGCATCGCGAAGAATGAAAGACTATTGGAAGTTAAAGGATTTACGAACCTGTTTTCCAAATTTGGGCAGGGGCAAGATGTATTTGGGAATACGCGTAGGAATGACAATCTCAATAGCGAAGTAGGTATAGATGCGAATGTTACGATTTACAATCATGGTAAATTAACTAATCAAATTAAGAAATCTACTCTTTTGGTTAGTGTTAGTGAAGAAGAGATTGCAATGTTCAAACGGAACATTGCCATTAAAGCAATCGAATATTATCTGGCAATCCAGCTGAGTAAGGAAATAGCCCGATCTATAGATAGTGCTGTATTTTATGCAAACCTGCAGTATGAAAAGGCTGTCAAGACTACAGAGGCGGGTACGACCGCATTGACCGTACAGTACGAAGCTCAGGCTAGCCTTGCGAGAGAGCGACAAAAGTTGAAGCAAGCCAAGTTGGATGTAGACCGCGCTAAGTTGGCAATGGTACAGCTGATGCAGCTGGATGATTATAGTAGCTTTGATATTGTCGAAGAAAAGGATGGAGCATCTGCGGTTCACCTGACCTACACTTTGCCTGAAGCAATAGAGCAGGCGGCATCTAACCATCCAGAGCTTAAGAAGCTGAGTCTGCTGCGGTCTGCCGCCGAGGTGGAGCATGATATTATCAAGTCTGACTTGTATCCTGTAGTTAGAGGAAGCGCTTTGCTTGGGAGTTTATACTTTAATAGTCTGGTGGTGGCAGGGGACAAAGGCTTCTTCCCACAGATGCGGGATAACTTCTCACAACAGGTTGCCATCAGCCTGTCTATCCCGATCTTTAGTAAAGGACGTGTAAAAAATGCAATAGCAAAAAATAATCTGTATTTGCAACAGAACGATATTCAGACCAAGCAGCAGTATTTAGCGATAAAGCAAGATATCGAAAAGTTCTATTTCGATTACTGGGGATACCGGGATCAGCATGAAGCCACTCAGGATATGCTTGAGAGTGCACGTATAGCCCTCACATTTACCAGTAAGAGTTACGATGCCGGTAAAAGCTCTATTTATGACTTGAATAGCTCCAGGAGCAATATGCTGAAAGCAGAAAGCGAGATGCTCCAGGCCAAGTACAATTGCCTTTTCGTGTCAAAAATGATTAAATTTTTTATTGAAGAAACCTTATAAAAACAAAATATTCCTATGCAACTATTTAAGCAAATAGATAGACTTAATCTATTAGATAAGTTGATATCGCAAAAAAGAACCGGTAAGCCAGAATCCTTGGCCAGAAGATTAGACCTTTCAGTATCCCGGTTGGCCCGGATTATAGAATATCTGCGAGAGACGGGGGCGCCGATCCAGTACGATCGTGCTTTGCAGACTTATTTTTATGAGTTTGATTATCGCATTTTTATCCAAGTCAGTATGCAACCGCTATCCGATGTCGATACTAGACTATATGATGCCGGGAGTTTGTCTTCTATGCCTCTTAGGATGCCTGCCCTAGGATTTATAGGAGGAAATGGAGCAAGCTATTCAATGGCTTAAAAAAAGAATAAAAAAAGTTGAATGCTTTTTTTGTGCATTGTACTAAAGGATATTTGATATATAAAATAGAAATAAACATTAAAAATAAACGTTATGAAAAATTTAGAAAACAAAAACTTAGCAGAATTAAACTTAGAAGAAACAATTCAACTGGACGGAGGTGTCTGGAACCCAAATGATGGACAAGGTGGTGATTATGGCATCAATAGCCCAGGAGGTTGTATTCCTAATCCATTCGACAAAATCTTGGGAAGAAAATTACAGATGTCATTTTAATAATACATAACTTATATTCTAATGGAAAATTTAACAGAAAAAGAGCTTTTGGAAATCCAAGGTGGTGGAATTATCGGAAAGCTAATCAAGGCGACGGCCAATGCTATACTCGCATTGGCGGAGAATGCTATTGACAACTGGAGAGGTCCAAACGCGTAGTTGTTTGCTGAAAAACAGTATTACCAAGTGTAATTTATTTGTTCATATTCTAGTTTAAAATAAGGCAGGGATTGAAATGTGTTTTTGATTCCTGTCTTGTTTTTTGGGCAGAAGGAAAGATAGTTGTGGCCTATATCCTATCGCTGTAGTAGGCTAGCGCTATTTTTACCCTGATTTATCTAATCATTTTCTGATAGGGCAGAGGCTTCATGGTCATAAAGATTTACAGCGGTTCCGGATTTTTGAGGTATAGAATCTCTAGGTTCGGATGTCTTTAGGGATGGATTGTTATTGGTCCGATGGGCTTTAAATTGTTTTTGGTCACCCCATGCATTTAAGAGGTCTATCGTAATGCTGAGACTGACAATAGCCAAGGCAGTAAAGACCAATCTTTTTAATGTTAAATTTGATGCTAAAAAATTTGACATGGTTTGGTTTTGAATCCGATGCAAAGGTATATCAAAGTGAGTAATACAACGAAAAATAGGTGTTATCTTTATGTTGCTTTTTTGTTATTCTTTAGCTCAAAAATAAAATAAGTGGGCATTGCCCACCTATTCTAATCTAATAATTTTACTTTTCCGATGAAATCATATTCATCGATAGTTTTGATTGCTTCAGCGATAGAGTAGCACAGCTGAAATGTATCTGTAAGGTCTTCTGAAAATTTTTTTAATTGTTCTCTTTTTACTTTTTCAAAGGTCCAGATGGGGTCCAGTGGATTGGAGTTGTACGTCGTTATGATAGCGGTGTATCCTTTGTTCTGAGCATCCAAAAGCCTTTGTTTTGTAATGTTTGCTAATTCCATAACAAACTAATATACAAAAAATAATTTAGGGGCAGGCCTGGATTTTAGGATACTAAGCTTGTTATTGAGGGGTTTGTAGTTAAATATTGAAAATGAAAAGACCCTAAATTCACGGATTGGAAGGAGATAGCCAATATTATAGCGTGCTCGTTGGTATAAAAATAAACAAATCTATCATTGGTCGGAAAGCAGGACTCGTTTGTAACAAAAAATAAAAGAATCGGATATAAATACCCGAAATTAATCACGATTATTATTTAAATAATAGTTTTTGAGATATGCATAATAGGGGTTATTTGTGAAGATTATTTAAGGAACTATTTTCTAATAATGCAATTATTGGCTAATGTCTTACTATCAATCACAAAAAGTCGGGTTATCTTATCATATGGTCTTTTAGTCTGGATAATCGGCGTCAAGTTTGCTTTCAAATTCCGATTTTATTTACTTTTGCCGCAAATATTAACTTTCATGACTAAAAAATACATTCCCTCAGGGGCTGCCTCCGTTACTGGAGTTTTGAAAACCGTTCTTTTTGGAATACTAGGTTGTATCCTATTACCTCTTTTATACGTTCTCGTCAACCACTGGATTCCCAATATTTGGTTTGCCGCGATATCAGCGGTTATGTTTGGCCTTTGCCTTGGTTTTTTTATTGACCAAGGGAACGGTTTGGGAAAGATCAGGAATATAAGAGTGGCAGCTGTTATCGGTGTGTTTTATGGTTTGTTGGCCTATTATATGCAGTGGATTTACTTTGATGAGTTTATGTACAATTCAAACGGTTTTTCATTAAATAGGGACCAAGAAGGGTACACCGCACTTTTTGAAAATATATTTTTTCTGTTTACTCATCCTCAGGCGTTAGTCGAAGAAATTGTTGCCTTAAATGAAGTTGGGACATTCCGTATAGAGGGGAGTTCTAATTTTAGTGGTATTATATTGTGGGCGCTTTGGTTTGGCGAGTTTGCGGTTATTTTGGTGAGTGTTGTATTGGCTGTTATGTTTGGTAAAGCATCTGCGCCTTTTTCAGAGCAAAATGATGCCTGGATGGTTAGACGTAAACCATTTGCGAAAATACCTTACATCGATGACAAAGAGGAACTGATAAGAGCCTTGGACGCAGGAGATCTGACGCTGTTAAAACAAGAGCTCGAAGATCAGGAGTCGGCGAGCTTTGCTGAGGTTATTATATATGAGTCCAGTGGCGACCCATTGAAATATATTACAGTAGTCAATACCTCCGTCGTCCGTCAAAAATTGGGCAAGGATAATATTAGGAAAGACGTCTTGGTCAAGTATTACCCGATTACTGATCCGAGTTTTTAGACTATTTTGTTAACAGGGTAAGAACCCTAAAGAGCGAAGCTAAGGTGTTATAAATAGTGAAAAATTCGATGAAAAAGCTGGTTATACTCAAGTCCATTCTTTTGGTGCATGTATTTGTCTTTGGGCAAGAGAAACACGAGATTTTTTATGCCAATGGTCAAATAAAAGTAAGGGGACAGTTTGGCCCTGAGGGAAAGGAGATAGGCGAATGGAAGTTTTTCTTTGAAAATGGAAAAGTTGAGGCAATAGGTCAGTTCGACGCTATAGGAAATAAGGTCGGCGAGTGGAAGACCTATCATGAGAATGGACACTTGCGAGAGACTGTGCAGTATCATAATGGCAATAGAAGCGGAATCTCTAAAACGTATCAATCAAATGGACAGTTGGGCGAGGTCGGCACCTATAAAGAAGACCATGCTACTGGCGAATAGACCACCTAGGTAATTTACTACAGAGCATGGTTTATGATAAGTCTGAACAGGCGATCTCGGGCAGATTCTACCATGAAAACGGTAAGCTTCGGGAAGAAGGAGGGTATGATGAAAATCAACATCCTTCAGGGGAATGGAGGCATTATGACGATGCAGGACACCTGATACAGATAATGATTTATAGTAAGGAGGCTACAGGAGTTTTTGAAGCACAGTGTACCCGTTATCATTCCAACGGAAAAGTTAGTGAGAATGGAAAGTATAGAAATGGACAGCAGTTTGGCGAATGGAAGTATTATAACGAAGCCGGTAACCTCGTCAAGACAGATCACTATTCTTTAGATTAGATGTTTTGTTATCTAGAATTAGTACACTTTTATACGCTATCCCTGCGAATTGTAAATCGTAATGTCATTTTCAATGTAACTTTGGTTAATATCTGTAGCTTTGGATAGTTCAAAGGATATAGTAACAAACAAAAAACTAAATGAGTATAATTAATCAAAACATTAAAAAGACTAAGACTACAACTTTGGCAGCTTTAGCAGCAGTATTCTTAATGACTTCTTGTGGAGATAGTGGTATATATCCACAAAACGAAGGTGGTGGTAAAGCCGTAAAACAGTTGATCGATAAACATTTTGATGGAGAGAAACAGGTTCAAGAGTTGGTTATCAAGGCCAAAGAAGAATTGTACGGTGAGCTTGGAACAGTTACCGTTGTCTACTGGGATGGAGACAAGCAGATGGAGGAAGTGTATAGCTCCGCAGATGGTGCCAATGGACCAGAGGAGACTTTCGGGTCGAAGCATAAGATGAACCTTCCCAAAACGAAAACAGTAGCCATCAAGGAATTTGATGTAGAGCCAATTCCTTACAAAGTAGGAGAGGTGGTAGATTTGATTCCTGCAGAGTATGAGAACTATGCTCTGGCAGAATATACATTCTCGGTTGATGATAATGGAAAGCCAAAGCAGCGCTTTACAATAAATACAACTAAAAAAGGAGAAGGGAAGACACAGAATGGTCGTATTGTAAGTCAGAATTATTACCCATTCAATTTTAAGGTTGATGAAGCTGGGAAAGTAACACTTATTGACTAAGCCTTTTGGACGCTATTTTGAGCGCATTGACATAATACCAATGTCCAGGATATATCTTGGACATTGGTGCTTTTAGAAATGAAGGGCATAATATTTGCGTACCAGAAACTTATATATATTTTAATATGAAGAATTTTATTTTACTTTTTGCATTGCTGTGTACAACTTTTGCTTCCCGTGCGGATCAGCTTCAGGCATTGACACAACAACAAGCAGAGGCTGCGGTCGCCTATCTTAAAAAAGAGCCCATTCTTATTTTGTGGTGCAGTTGTTGCGATGGTGACCTCCCTCAAAAAGTCACGGTCAACGAGGTGTTTTACAAAAAAGACGATGAAGGAAAATACTACTCTGTTATTCTAAAAGGGAGGGATGAGAGTGGAAGAGAAGTCGAAGAATATTTGGATCTAGCCTATGTCTTTGTAAAAAAAGGGAAGAAAGCACACTGTCTAGGAAAAGTCCTAAAGTTTGAATGTGATCCTTGTACAAGGCCGTTTGATTGGTCTCTCTAGCTTACTGAATAGGGATTGAGCGTTTCGATAGTCAATGAAAGCCCTGATTGTTTTACCATTGATCGTATTCTCGATAATTGGTTTCGTACTGCTTTTTTTTGCTATTAACATGCAGTGGGAGGTAACCTTCTTAGGTTGGCTGACCATTGCATTATTTGCCTTTCTTCCTCTACTTGTTGTCTATGGGATAGTGCTTGGCTTTTCTGTTTCTGAAAAACAACAGAAAAGAATGGAGGAAAGACAAAATAGCCTATCTGCTAATGAAAAGGGCATGACAATAGAAATGCCATTATTTGATAAAAGATGTTTTATAGAATGGACATCCATTGAGGCTGTCGTATATTATAACCATATCTTTGGCAGTGATTTTACAACATATCATCAAGGGTTTAAAGTCTATCTGAATACACCTCCTCGTTATACAAAGTATGAAAAACAATGGTGGCTTAACAGGCTAATCGACCGCGATTCTCATCTCATGATGGTCGATGTGACAGATGGTACGCTGGGATATAAAGAGATTCCCTTGATGTTGGAAAAATATTTGTCTACCATCGAAAAATGGAATCCCTACAGCAAAGAACAAAATATTATCATATACAATAGGTCCAATAAATCTATGGAAGACCTGAAAAAAGGAGCTCCATAGATAGACTATCATTCCCTTCCTTTATCAGTATGCTCCTTCTAGTGCTTCGTAATCTGCGGTTCTACCTTGCTCTCTATATAATTCCAAAAGCTTGTTGTAGGAGTTGATACCACCCGATTTGTGGTCATATACACCCGATTTCCAATATTTTTCAGCATTTTCTTTGTCTCCCAGTTCATAATAGGCTGTCCCCAATATGGTCTTAACGTAGACACTGTTTTTATTTTTTAGTAGTACCTGTACAGCATCCTCATATTGTCCCAATTTTACATAGGCGCTTCCCAATGTATAGACTTGTGTCGTATCTCCAGCATCTACAATAGGTTTCAGGTAGGTGATCACATCCTCGTACTTCTCGTCCCTTAGGCTGAAGTTGGCCAAAATCCCAGCAGCTTCTTTATCCCCTTTCGTGACTGCCATTTTATAGTATTCTTTCGCCTTTTCGGGTTGGTGCGTATTGCTGTACATTAGGGCTAGCTTGTTGATGGCTCCAACACTACCTTCTTCAATCGCTTGTTCATAAAGCTTGATAGCTTCCTCGGTCTTTCCCTCGCGATCGAGACGCTCTGCTTTATCTTCATTAGAGCTGTTGCATGCAGTAAATGTAATACATGTTATCGTTAGCATTAGGCTCATTATGCCCCAAAAAATATTCTTGCTCATTGTTTTAAATACGTATTTGGTATCAAAAGTAAAGAAATTGATTGCTTTTGTAGCATCATATGCATTTTGACTAGGATTATACGTCAAACGATTTAGATTCTCAGCAAAAGAATACTTGACGTTATTTTACCGTATTCAATTCACCGTCTAGATCTCTAGACGGTGAACAGAATGTCTACTATAGTATAAAAACAGATTACTTGGATTTTTCTTGTTCTACAGGTTCTTTCGTAATCAGGATACCTAAAGCTACGCCAGGCCTTGTCCCGAGTGAACTGGCGACGCCATTTTTCCATAGTGTAGGCTTATCATCGGAAACTCCTGATATATATATATCTTCTCCATCTACCGCTATTCCAAATCCTTCGCTATAAGAATCTAAGTTTGAAGACCATATTTTTTGACCATTTTTCCAATATACAGCTTGGGGTTTGTTGTTAATATGTTCTGAACCAACAATATATTTGTCATTTCCAATCCTAGTCACGTTTGATAATTCAACATCACCTTCATATCGGTCGGCTTTACCATCTTTATCCCAGATTGTAGGAGTGTAAAATCCCTCGATAAATTCGTCTCCTATTAAAAATACCTCTTCATTAGTAGCAACGATGCGATAGACATTAACAGAATTCGTACCATCGGTAATGTGTCTGGCTTTGCCATTTTCCCAAAGAACGAGCTTAGCGCTGTTATTGTTAAAATAGACAATTCCTACTACATAGCATTTCGTCCCAACTACAGCTATTCCCCGCAGGTTGACATATATAGCATTTTCTATTAGCTCTAGTTTTACTGGAGTTTCATTGTTTTTCCAAAATATGGGAACATCTTGTTTATCAGCTTCGTTTTGATATCCAGTCATATAGATGTCATTGCCGCTAACTGTGAGCGCTAAGGGATAACGTTTTTCGTACATTTCGGAAAGGTCTGCCATTGCTCCATTTTTCCAATAGGTGGGACCAATCTCGTTACCTCCCAATACATAGATGTCATTACCATTAGCAAATATTTCGCGAGCATGAGAATGCGTCTCTTTTGTCTCCAGTCTCGTCAGCTCGCCATCTTTCCAATATTGAGCAGAGTTACTTTCAAAATCCTGACCGACGATATGTATTACAGATCTCATTTCCGGCTCTTTTTCCAGTTCGGGGCCACTTCCATTGTCTTTACTGCATGATGTAAATCCCAGCGTTACTGCCAGCGCTAGAAACATTCCTTTGGCAATTGATTTGTTTGTTTTTTTCATTCAATATATTAATTAAAAATATTTTGGAACAGAAGTCCCATAGTATATAAAGTCGGCAAAGTTAACGTGGAAACCCTTGTTTAGGGATTATTGGACGGGTAGTTAATGGGTAGTACTAGGGTAGATTAGGGGCAAAGTATATGAAAATAGGGTTGGCAAATGTTGGATCATATGGTCTTCCTGTTGGTAATACCTACAGGAAGACCGAGCTTAATGACATGGAGTCTGTTGTATATTGTTTTGCTTAATGTTCTTATTTCTTCCTTGCCTTTGCTATCTCTTTGGTGGTAGGGGATTGTTTGTGGTCATTGATCGATGTTTTGATATATTTTATAATCTCGAACAATTCAGTGTCCGTCAAGAATGCGAAAGAAGGCATTGCATATTCTTCATTAGTAGCTCCATTTAACACGATATTTAAGAGCTTTTTGTAGTCTGCAAGTACTACTGAATTTTTAAGGGCAGGATAAATATTTTCTAACCCCTTTACTTTTTCTTTGTGACACGAGAAACAGAATTTTTGATAAAGTACCTCTCCGAATTTTGCTTCTACCTAAATTACATTTTATTGGGTAGGTTCTTTATCGTTCATTGATTTTGCGGATTCGCTTGTTTCGGAATTCGCTTCTTCACTGGATGTGTCCTCATCAGACTCCCCATTATAGGGATTGTCCTTTATGTTCTTTTCTATATTCTGTACCTGTTCGGGGGTATACTGGTCATATTGTACAAAGCGTTTTTCTTTTGGGCTATAGAAAATAGCTTTATATTCGTTAGCGTTTTTTATGAAAATACCATCATTTGGAGCAGCTGTTTTATCCAAGTTTCCATAGAATTCATTGGTATAGATCCAAAGATGCGCCCAAACCCGAGGTCCAAAAAAAGAGATTGACACTTCTGACGTATAACATCAGGCATGGTGCACCATACAATTCGGATGTGATCAATCTGCATAATATCGCGGCCGTTATTAAACAAAGCAAAGCTGATGTCATTGCCCTGCAGGAAGTCGATGTGAATACCAAACGGTCTTCCAATCCTGCTGATCAAATTGATCAAGCAAAGAAATTGGCGGAGCTATTGGATATGGAATACTATTTTTCCAAGTCTATTGATTACAAAGAGGGAGCATATGGTAATGCAATCTTGAGCAAGTACCCGTTGAGCAACAAACGTAGATTAGACCTTCCTGCAATATCTGGTGGTGAACAGCGCAGTATTGCTTTGGCTACGGTGACATTGCCCGATGGGAAGACTTTCGATTTTGGCGCTACGCATTTCGACCTTAACACGATTCGTGTGGCACAGGCGCAGTTCCTCAATGATCTGAGTGGACAGCTCAATAAACCGTTGTTCATTGGTGGCGATTTTAACGCTACCCCCGAGTCGGAAGAAATGACCCTGCTCAAGAAAGAGTTCAATTTCTCCTGTATGGGGAATTGCCAGTTTACGATTCCGGTTGTAAAGCCAACCAAAGCGATCGATTTTATTGTGTACAACCCATTGGCAAAACAAACATACAGTTTGCTTTCGGGAATCGCCATGACAGGGCAATACGCCTCGGATCATCTACCGGTGGTTGCTATATACCAATACGATTAATTGACATCGATGATGTTGTAAATGTAAAAGGCCCAGATTTATTGTCTGGGCCTTTTCTAAAAGGTATTACACCTTTAGGAATATCTTCTTTTTGTATAAGAAATATAAGAATAGCCAACAGACGGCAAAATAGCCGATATTACTGAGCAGTTCGCCATATCCTTCCGGTAGGTGTTTGATGAGACCTCCTAAGAAATAATTGGATATCTTCGAAAAACTCACCATCTCCTGAGCGAGATATATCGTGATTGAGTTGAGACCTACCACACTGAATAATAGGGCGTATTTGGTATACCCACGGACATCCATGATATAGTAGAATAATGAAAATAGGATGAGGGATATACCCGATACTACGCATACAAAGGAGCTGGTCCATAGCTTTTTGTTAATCGGGAACTGTAGGCTCCAGATATAACCGATCAGGATTAATACAACTGCCGTCACGAGCATATAGCTGATTTTTTTCGAGTCCGAGTATTTCTCTGATGGAAGTTGTATCCATTTGCCCGTAAACATACCGAACATGGCCATCGCTATGGCGGGGATTGTGCTCAATAATCCCTCTGGATCAAAGGAGCCATAGATGAGCTTACCTGGAAGCAGCATACGGTCTACCGTGCCGACCAGATTGTCTTCGAACGAATAAGGGTCGGTAGAATTGGGGATGAGCCATAACGCCAACCAATAGCCGACCAAAAGGAGGACCGATATTGCTATATTGGTCTTAGTGCCGAAGCGTACGAATAGTAGAGCCGAGAACATCCAGGCCAGCCCTATACGGCCCAATACGCTGGCATAGCGCAAGTTTTCAAAGTCCAGTTTGAAGAAGCCATTGTATACTACACCCAATAGTACAAGTGTAATGCCCCGCTTGATTATTTTTTTATAGATTTCGCCATCACTCTTTCCCGAGCGCCGCTGGGCATCCAGTGAAAATGGAAATGATATCCCAGCAATGAATAGGAACAACGGGAATATCGTGTCGTGATGGGTCAGTCCATGCCACTCGACATGATGCATTTGGCTACCCAACCATTGCATAGCTGTCGAATCGGGAAATAACTTGGTGAAGGCAATGATGATGCCCGCCAATCCCATGATAAAAAACATGTCAAATCCCCGGAGTGCATCTAGCGAAGTAAGACGTTTGCTTTTTTGAGGTGTAGGTTCCATAATGGTCTTTACTATTCTTTTTCTGTCATTAAGAGGTTATAGGTACCTGTGCTAGTTGGCAATACAACTGGCACAGGTGTACTAAGCTAGCGTTTTTTTTCTAAAAATATTATTTTCTGAAAAAATAGCCTTTTCTCCCTTTCCTACTTCATCCTCCGGTTGGCATTGATACTGATAAACATCTCATTACGTTGCTCTACGATGATCTCTATAAAACGCTCGTAGTGTTTGAGCACATCAGATATCAACTCGTTTTTGGTGAATAGCTGTACATCGTAGCCCTCCCGTGCATCGCCAAAGTAGGATTTTGGGAAATGGTTTTCCTCTTCACGTATATCGGGTAGGTTGTCTTCAGTAAGAAGGTAGTCGGAGACTTCACGGGCATGGTTTTCAACGCCGTATATAAAGTTATTGACCACATCGTGATGGATTTCGATCTCAATCCGCGTAGGGTCTTCGTAAGTGTTGATCTTGGCTTCGATACCGTTGGACTGAAATTCGGCCTGCAGCTCGTCGAAAGCCGAGCGAACAGTAGTCTGTATAAACTTGTCCACGGTTTTGCTATCCTTAAAGGAGACAATCTGTTTTAGGCGCTCTTTCCAGGATTCGCCCGACCATGGAACTGTAGAAGCAGAAAAATCTTTCTCATAGTAACTTCGGTCTATGGCCAATGCCTTGACCAGGCTCACGATAAATAGAAGTACGATGATGGAAAAAGGAAGGGCGGTAATCAATGTCATGCTCTGAAGTGCCAGCAATCCGCCGGCATTGAGCAGTAACAGCGCCAGTGTGGCCAATAGCACGCCCCAGAATATAATCTGCCATTTTGGGGATATCTTCGCGTTCTTGGTGGCGATTCCGTTCATCACGAATATACCCGAGTCGGCAGAGGTAACGAAAAATATCACGATGATAAGGATCGTAGCAAAGCTGAATACAGTGGATAGCGGCAAGTACTCGAAAAATCGGAACATGAGCGCATCGGGGTCCGTAGCAAGTTTACTCAATGCCCCATCCGCTATGTTAAAGTCAATCCACATCGCACTATTGCCAAATACAGACATCCAGATAAAGTTAAATAGTGTAGGCAGAATCAGTACTGCCGCGATGAATTCGCGGATAGTACGCCCTTTGGATATCTTGGCGATGAATAGCCCGACATAGGGCGACCAGGAGATCCACCATGCCCAGTATAGGATAGTCCAGTTGTAAAACCAAGGGAGGGTTTCTTCTTCGTAGACGTGCGTCCCAAAGGTGAGGTTGAAGAAGTTGTTGAAATAGTTTCCAAGTCCCTCCGTAAAGCTACCGATAAGATATACAGTAGGGCCTAGCGCTAGTACGGCCAGTAAGAGCAGGATGACACTGGCTACATTGACGTTGCTGAGGATGCGTACACCTTTGTCTACGCCCGATACAGCTGAGAAGATAGATAGGGAAACGAGTATAGCGACGATGGCAATCTGGTAGGTGAAGCTGCTCTCCGGAATAATACCGAGAGTTTCTAGTCCGGAGCTAATCTGTACGACACCAAAACCGAGTGTGGTGGTAATACCGAAAAACGTACTGCACAGGGCAAATACATCGATGGCATTGCCCCAGCGGCCACTGATTTTGTCTTTCAAGAGGGGGTAGAAACCACTGCGTAACGATAAGGGCAGTCGGTAGCGATGGGCAAAATAGGCTAGGGACAAGCCGACCATACCGTATATCGCCCAGGCATGTATACCCCAGTGGAAAAAGGTGTATAGCTGTGCATTTTTGGCACGATTGATCAGCGTATTACCGTCGAATACAGGGTCTGAATAGTGTTGCATCGGCTCGGCGACACTAAAATACATCAGCCCGATCCCCATACCTGCTGCAAAGAGCATCGATACCCACGAGAAAAAAGAGTATTGGGGTTTGCTGTCGTTGCTGCCGAGTTTGATATCACCGTATTTGCTGAACATGAGGTAGACCAGGAAGATGACAAAGATAGTCACGGCCCATACGTATACCCAGTTGAGGTTGATAAAGATAAATGATTTGACGGTGTTGAGTATGTCTTCGGTCAGTAAAGGGAAGGCTGCGGATAATAGACAGATGCCGAGAATAAAAATCAAGCTGGGTAGCGTGACGCCTTTACTGAGGGTGGTTCTTATTTTTGGAAATTTGATCATCGTATGTAGTTGAAACAAAAACAGATAATGGACTGGTTTTGTTTCATAAGGAGGCTTGTTTCTTTCGAAATAAGGATGAAATAATTTCCTGCTCCAGTGATTTCAAGCGTAGCTGGCCGATGTGCGCGTGGATACGTGATGGGACTACTGCGCTATGAAAAAGGAAATTACAAGATGACGCACAGCGAGCAAAGGTAAGAAAATCCTTTACAATTTCACGTCTCTCCCTTTTACTCTTCTTGATTTATTGCCTTTTTGTTCTGCTGCGGTCGGTTTATGGATTGCTTCTTCGATAACATTATCGATCAGTATATTAAAGTCCTGCTGCGAAAAAGGCTGCAACTTATTGAAATGTGCATCGATGCGATGCGTAATATCTTTCTGTACACTTTCTAGGTCACGTACCGAGGCTATGATGACTAGCTTTTCGGAGGTGTCCAGGTCCGATAAAAAGCTGTCCATATGGTATTTGCCGGATCCACTGGTCAGTATCAATATGTCTGCTTCTGCGGCTCCAGCGAGCGCGCTCTGATTGATCACTAATTCCAGGCGCGGGTTGCTGATAATGTAGGACGCTAACTTTTCGATATCATAGGGGTGGAGTTGCCAACCAAAGCATTTGTAGATCTCTTTGGTAGGAAAAGATTGTAATGGGCTGTATTTACATTTTCGCTTGTCCGCAGGGTTCATATGCCGATAGGCATACTTATCTTTATAGTCGTCCACCTCAGGGTAGAATTTCCCAGGAATCCTTTCGAAATTTTCAGTACGTGATTCAGTTTCTGCTTTATTTGATATGTTTTCTGCGTTTGTATGCTGTTTCAGAAGCTTCTTTTCAATAGTATTCAGCCAAGAGGTGAAGCTCAGTATTAAATTTTTCATATACGGTTTTGTGTCTTAGTAGTCTTGTTTACAGGGGCTAAGATGCTACGAAGATAGTAAGTATTTTTTAGGTTTCAATAATTTTTGCACAAATTATACAAGTTGGTCTTGTAAAGCGAGGACTGGAGAGGGGGCTTTGGGGCTCATTGGATAAATCAAGTGGACAAGCCAAAGAGCGGATGATTACCGATGCTGTAATAAGCGTCTTTTCATTTGAACATAGCTTAGTTTGAAATAGTCATAGGACATCGCTATTATTAATGATATCACAGCAACGAAGAGTGTTTTAAAATGGAATTTTAAAGCAAGGAAACCTCCGGCTATGGACCCAAAGAAAAAGAAAAGGATAATGATAAATTTCAAATTGATATTTTGCTTCAGTTTCCTTATGTTCTGATTGTTTCGTTTGTGAAAGAGCAAGAGCGAAAGTTCGATCCCTAAATCTGTAAATAAGCCTGTCAGATGTGTAGTACGCACGACTGAATTGGATATTCTGCTGACTAGGGCATTTTGTATCCCCATGGCAAATAATAGAACTGCTGCTAGTAGGAAGTTACCTGATGTTGTATCGCCCAATAAAGCAACAAAACATAGACATATTATTTCGACAGTAATCGGAAACACATAGCGGCTCACCACGGGTTTTCTTGAAAATAGCTCGATTAAAAAACTGGAACAGAAAGCACCACACAAAAAGCTTACAACAAAAAATACAAGTACAATAGCAGATGCATACTTGTTAAGTACGATGTTTTCGGCAAAATATGCAAAGTGTCCAGTGACATTGGTCGTTAATACCTTCAACTGCATCACTCCGGTCACATTCACAAGCCCAGCAACGAATGAAAGCATAGAGGCTAGTCGTAGATTGTGCGTAAAGTTCCTTCTTTTCCCCTTGTGACGAAACATTTTTTTACTCCTATAGAATTATAGACATTCAAAGATACAAAATTAAAGTAGAGGCAATTGTTTTCTTACAGCCACTATAAGATTGGTGTTTTTGAAATCTAAGGGCGATACCTGTTAGTCTTGAAAAATCTGTGATTAGGGGATTCGATGCCTTAGGGAAAGGTGTGGATACTAGGCAAGAAAAGTAGTGGCTATAGGGACTACTGATAAAAGTGGGTGAAAAAATCATGCCCGAGGCAGATTATCTCGGGCATGCTGCGTAGGATGAGGTAGCTATTTAATGAATTCCTGAAGTACTTTTTCTAAATGCTCTCCTCTTAGGTTTTTCGCGACGATTTTGCCGTCTGGCGATATCAAAAAGTTCTGGGGGATACCTACTATTCCATAGTTTTTGACCGGTTCGGTACCCCATGCTTTCAGGTCTGAGAGATGAGTCCAGGTTAATTGATCTTCTGCTATAGCTTTGAGCCAGGCTTCCCGCTGTTTATCGAGCGATATGCCGATGATTTCAAAATTCTTGTTATTATACTTTTTGTATAAATCCACTAGAAAGGGACTTTCTTGGCGACAGGGACCGCACCACGAAGCCCAGAAATCTACCAGGACATACTTTCCTTTATGGTCTGACAGTCTAGAAATACTACCATTTTGATCTGGCAATATTATTTCGGGAGCTGCATCGCCAACCTGTGCAAGCATTCTGCGATTTAGTTGTTCTTGAAAGGATTGGCCCTGTTTACTCTGTCTTAGTTCGGGGGACAGACCGTCAAATAATGCCTTAGGGATGCTCATATCTTCATAGACATTGATGATTTCGGACAATGCCCTGAGACTAAATATAGAAGTTGGATTTTCCCGGATATATTTTTTTTGAAGCTCAATTAACTCTTGCTCTACTTTGTAATAGGCTATATCCGTTTCTCGGATGTAAGCAGGGTCATTCTGTTCCTCGGGGCTAGCGTTAAAAAATCTCGTATTAATAATTCTTATTTTTTCTATGGTGGGCTGTAGTGGTGCCTTATAGCGTTCATGCTCACTATTTATTGCCGAGTTTTTAATGGTTGCCTGTTTAAACGTCGAGTCGCTCAAGAGCTTTATCGTTTCTCCATCTAGGTAAAACATCTTTTTGTCCGACTTGGAGGAATATTCCTGAAATCCTTGGTTGTCTTTGTCCAACAATAAGGTTGCCAGCTGTGGACCATCAATAGTGCCTTCAAAACTAAACTTTCCATTTTTTGAATATAGAGAGTCAAGAATTTCTCCATTTATAGACTGGTAGCTGAAGTAGATTTTTTGACCATGGGTCTCTTTGCTGAGTTGTCCAATGACCTTGAATTTTTGTTCTTGAGCCTGGGTAACATTCAAATGGCAGATTGCTAGTGTACCCGTAGCCATGAGGGCCAGTTTTTTTAACATTATTTTTTATTTAATATACGTTGAATTGCTTTTTCCATACGCTCTCCACGAGCATCATTTTCAATTATAATACCTTCACGGTCTATCAGGAAAATATGTGGAACACCGCTGATATTATATTCTTTTGTGATGGGGCCCTGCCATGCTCTGAGATCGCTTAGTGCCAACCATGGATAGTTTTCTTTGTTGAGGTCCATCTCCCAAGCTGCTTTGTCCTTGTCCAGCGAGATGTAGATTATTTCTAATCCAAGATCTTTATACTTATCATAAGCATCTTGCAGATAGGGTTTTTGCATTTTGCACCAGTGGCACCATGAGGCACCGAAGTCTAGCAGTACCATTTTTCCTTTAAAATCAGATAGTTTGTAAGATTTGCCGTGTCTATCACTAAGGGTAAAATCAGGCGCTTTTTGGCCGATAGCCAATTCTGCATCTTTTTTTATGTTATGGTAGAGAAACTGTACATAGCACGACTCTTTTACCTCATCATCGAGTAGGTCTAGGGTAGCTTTCAGCTTTTCATTGTCTTGCAGGATTGACCCGATATGGTTATAGATTATAAATGCAGCAGGTATGCTCCGAGGGTACGCTTTATCTTTCTTAAGATATGTAATGGTTTCGTCTAGTAGTTCCTTTCGCTCTGCTTGCAAACTGTCCACGTCCGCTTGTCTTTGTTCTTTCATAGCCATTGATATCTTGCCAGATAGGTTTTCCAAGCGCTTGAATAGATCTGTCCCATGATATAGTCGCTCGAATTCGCTATGGTTTTTACTTCCTTTTATCTCGGCTTTCTTGAGGTTCTTAAGGTCAGTCTTAATTTTTATCTTGCTGTTTTCCATAAAAACTTGGAAACCATAAGAAGGCAGTCGATCATGGAGACCTTCAAAATAAAAATAGATCATCTTGGGCATGTCGATTTCTCCTTTATAGGTGAACTTGCCATTTTTGACCATTATCGTGTCCATTTTGTACAGATCGTGGTCAGGACCGGTAAACATGGTGAGTATCATTCCATCTTTCATGTTTGCGACTTCACCTTGGACTTCAAAACCTCGAGATTTTTTCAGCGAAGTAAACAGCACGGTGCCAATTAGGCACAGTACTGTTATCATAATGTTTGTTTTGTTCATTGTATGGGTTGTTATCGTATGTAATAAGGATTTTGTCTAGCTAGGATATTGTACGAGATCTCGGCGTTGGGAATAGCACATACCCAACGGTTAGGGTCTGTGATGGCGGGTTTGAAGTCGGCGACCTTGTTCATGCGGACCATAGCATACCATTCGTGTCCGATTTCAAAGGATAGTTCGTGGAATATTTCGTTCAATAGCTCCTCCTTCATCGTCGATTGGTCGGTTACGGACAGTAGGTCGGTACGGCCTGCTCTTTTTCGTAGGATATTGATCATATCGGCAGCTTCCGAAAGATTTTGATTACTACGGATTAGAGCTTCCGCATAGATGAGATGCATCTCGGCAAGCCGGATGAATACCGTTCCAAATTCCGCTTTGTCGTTCCACGTTTTTAGCGTCTTCATACCATAGAATTTTTTCTCACCTGTGTAGTAGTCTTCCATGATGGCGCTATCTGTATTGAGCTTATAGCGAGGGTCGTCTTTGAGCAGTTGTACTGCTAGGTCCGAAAGAACAAGACCTGCATTCTGGAATGACCATTTCTGATTATCGTATCGTTTGGCTTCTGTATCCAGTTTTCTGCCAAAAATCATCTCTTTAGCGGTAAGGTTCTTTTTGAAAACCTCCGCGTAGTTGCCCTCTAATCCTACACCGTCTGTGTTGTCCATTACTTCTTTGGCATATTTTGCAGCGAGCTCAAAATTGCCCATATAGAGATGTGTGCGTGCCAGTAGTGCCTTGGCGGCAAGGCGGCTCCCTCTATAATTATTTTCTAATTCATATTCGGGCGCATATTCGTTGGCATACATCAGGTCCTCGAGGATGAATTCGTACGATTCCTTAACACTTGATCTTTCTTTGGAGAGATCTTTGGTACTGGAGGCTTCTTTTCTGAGGACAATACCCAATGGGGAATTCATGTCCCAGAAATAGCCAAAGTAAGTCAGGAGATACAGGTTGGCGTGTGCCCGTAGAAACCTAGCCTCTCCTAGCATTCGTTTTTTTGCTTCTTCCGTTACGGTGTTGTTATCGGTCGTGGCTAGCGCTTTTTCGAAATAATTGACATAGTTTACAGTTTTAGACATTCCTGTCCACAGGTGTCCCGTTTGTGTGGTAGAAGCAGAAATTTCATTCCCCATAAAGCTCTGTTCGCCCACAAAAGACATATTATCTCTTACACCTTCTTTAAAGAAGCCTGCAGCGCAGGATGGTGCCCATACCAGTGCGTCGTTGTAAGCTCTGCCACGCATTTCTGAATAGGCTCCTATCAAGAGCTTGTCGGTGCTCTTTTCATCGTTAATAACATTTTCTGGCACTAGGGCATGAGGCGGAAGTTCATCCATTACATCCACCAATGAACAGGAAGATACCGCTCCTGCCAGTACTAATAGTATATATTTAAAGTAGTTCATATATTTCGTTGTTTGGTAATCCATGACTTGTGACTCGATTTTTTGTTATAGTTCAGCTTTGATACCAAAGGACCAGGTTTTGGTCATCGGGTAGTCTGTATAATCGATAGAACCATTGTAGAATGCCCCATCGTATGACGCCGAGAACCCTTCGGGACTCATTCCTGGATATTTGGTGAAAGTGACGATGTTACTGACGCTGGCATGAAGCATGAGATTGCGGGTTTTGAATTTTTTGGCAATGTCCGCAGGTAGCTTGTACGACAGATTGATGTCCTGTATCTTAAAATAGGAATAATCATGGAGCCAGAATGTAGATACACGTGCGTTATTAACGCGGTCGCCTATAGAGAGCCTTGGAGCATCATTTGTCGGATTATCTGCTGTCCATCTGTCCAACATCAGATGGGATTGATTTTGATCATTGAAGGTATAAGCCGTACGCTTTGCATTCCACAGTTTTTTCCCACCTATAGAAAAGTTAGAATAGATATGCAGCGAGAAGTTGTCTAGAAATGTAAAGGTATTTGTCAAGCCACCAGTCCATTTTGGCGAACTGTTGCCTATCACCTGCTGGTCTTCGAAGTCTACCTTGCCATCACCGTTTATATCTACGAAACGAATATCTCCCGGTGCTGTGAACTGTTCCTGGTAGTAGGCTTTTGGATTACCGGTTTGTTCTCTTGCTGCCTGGTTATATTGATCCACTTCGGCCTGAGTCTGGAATATACCGGCGGCGACATAGCCCCACAGTGTCCCTGCTGGCTCGCCTTCGATAAATCGGTTGTCATCGTAGTATGACCCCACATCTTTGCCGTCATTCAGTTTTTCGATTTTCGCGATGTTTTTTGACGCATTGGCCCCCATGTGCCACTTAAACTTATCCCGCTTAAGGATATATCCGTTCAGGTCCATTTCGATACCTTTGTTGGAGCTCTCCGATACATTTCGCGTCACCGTATTGAAGCCCGTGCTTGTCGCTATAGTGGTACTTTGTAAGAGGTCTTTTGAATATTTAGAATAGACACCGATACTACCATTCAGTTGATAGTCAAATAGTGAAAATTCGAGACCTGCATCAAACATGCTTGTTCGTTCCCATCTTAAAGCAGGGTTTTCGAGGTTTTGAGGTATTATCCCAGGGAGTCCAGCATATCCAGCAGAGGTATATTTGGTCCGCCATCTATAGGTTCCCAAGCTCGATCCCCCTACGATGCCATAGCTTGTTCTCAGTTTGAGCTGATCTATCCATTCGGTCTGTTTTAGAAAAGACTCCTGATTGATCTTCCAAGCGGCAGCTACCGATGGGAAGAATCCATAGCGATTGTCGCTGCCAAATTTAGAGGAACCGTCCAACCTAGCTGTAAATGTCAATAGATAGCGGTCGTCGTAGATATAGTTCATCCTAGAGAAATACGATGCTAATCCTACTTTTTCCTTATCACCGGATACGGCGTAGGCATTTGCAGCACTGGATAGATTATTTAGGACATAGTCATTGGGGTACCCTGTGCCGATTCCAGTAAAGAATTGGGAGGTCAATTGTTCGAAGGACATACCTAACAAAGCGTTAAAGTCATGTTTTTCGTTGAAAACACGGTTGTAGTTTAACGTATTGTCAAATATCCTATTCAGATTTTCGGAGTGGCTTTGTTCGCCTATCCCACCTTCTCGACTGCCTTGTATGGTCGTCGTCGGAAAGTATAGCCTCGTTTTGCTCAGATCATAACTAAATGAAAGGGCACTTTTTAAGAATAGGCCCGGCAGTACCTTCAGCTCTAAATACCCTGATCCGTTAAGCCCTGTCGTTATCGCATTATTTATCATTGTGCTCGCTGCGAGTGGGTTGTCACTGTTTTCGTAAGAATAGTAGGACCCATCTGCATTGTATATGGGTAGGTCGGGTCTCCAGGTTATCAGATTAGTGAGTCCTCCATTTTTAATATCTGTATCGGAGCTAGAGACATTTATATTAGCCCCCATTCGCAGGTTCGGATTGATATAGGCATCGAGTTGTGCCTTCCCCGAATTTCGGGTCATCCCACTGCCTTTCAACACACCGTTATTTGAGTTGTTGGAATAGGAGACATAATACGTAATATTATCCGAGCCACCTCTGCTGGAGATATTAAAGTTTTCTGCGGAGGATTTGTTGTTGGTCATTAGCTTAAGCCAATTGTTGTCCTCTGTTCCAAAATACTCGTCAGGCTTGTCCAAGATCAGCGCCATATGGGGGTATACCATCGACCACCACCCCTGTAGGCTGGGGCTTCCGTTGGTTGCTGCCTCGGTCATGATGCTCCTAAATTCAGCTGTATTTAATGGACGGTAGGCGTTGTGCATTTTTTGAAATCCATAATCATAACCTACGTTGATCAATGGCTTCTGTCCTTTGATGCCTTTTCGTGTTGTGATGATTACCACTCCGTTGGCCGCACGCGAACCATAGATTGCCGAAGCTGATGCATCCTTTAGCACATCGATACTTTCTACATCGGCTATGTTGATGTTTAACAATCCGGATAGGTTTTCTCGGATATCTCCTCCCGTAGTCTGATTGAAGGCATAGTTTCGATCTGTGATCACAGGTATACCATCTACTACATAGAGCGGCTCGGTATTGCCGATCAACGAAGAATTACCTCTGATGCGTACTTTTACTGCCGCACCAGGCATACCTGAGCTTATCATGACATCCACACCAGCCACTTTTCCCTGTAATAGTTGATCCACAGAGGGGACGGATGTGTTCTCGATGGTCTCGCGGCCGATAGAACCGATGGCGCCTGTCAGGTCTTTCCTTTTGACACTACCATAGCCCATAGCCACTACAGCCTCAATTTCATGATCAGTCTGGACGAGGGTAAAGTCATGGCTTTTTTTGTCTTTATTAAGGCTGATATGAAATTCTTGGGTGTTATGACCGACACAGCTTACGATTACTTTATAGTTTCCTGGAGGCATGCGGTCCAGAGTGAACGAACCATCCTTCGCTGATGAGATGTCGCGTTTGGTACCATTTCCCTCTACGGTGATTGTACTCCCGGCGATTGGTTTGCCATCCTTGTTCTTTACGCTACCCTTCAGCGCAATAAGTTCTTGGGAGCTCGTCTCCTTTGCTAAGGGCTTGGTGTCTTCTTTTTGACGGATGACAACCGATTTATTGGTGATACTGTAGGTGATCGGTAATGATTTAGCAAGCTGATCCATGGTCTCCTGGATGCTCGCATTTTTCACATTAATACTAGCAGGCAATGCGCCGAGATTATTGCCTTTCCAAAAAAAGCGATAGCCACTTTTGTCCTTGATGGTATTCAGCAATTCTTCCAGATGGACGTTCTTTCTTTCGAGTGTGATTGTTTGTGCCTCTGCCAGTAAGATACTGCTATTGCTTACGAGCATACTCACTGCTAGTAACGACATCTTGAGCCCCTTTTTTCTGCGCAGGCGGCACAGTAAGGCAATCCCTCCTTTCAAGGATAAGATCAGTTTTTGTTTCATGATATTTATTTTAGGTTAGTTAAATAAAATGCTATAGTTAATGATGGGTACTCTTATTACTTACGACAATCGTGTTTTTGCCACCTACCCGAAGGAGCTTGGAGGTCAGTCCACTTTGCTCAAGTATCTGCATGAGTTCTTTTAGCGAGTTGCTGCGTTCGATCTCTCCATTAAAGACCTCTTTAAAATTAGCGTTTTGATAGATTACATCGACGTCATACCACCTTTCGATAGTGCTCATCAATTCCTCCAAAGGGGTGTTGTTGAAGTAAAAAACATTATTTCTCCATGCTGTTATTGCCTTCGTATTAGCTTTTTGCAATCTTATGGTTTGCTGCTTTATATGGTGGATAGCTTCTTGTCCGGGGACTAGTTTTTTGCTGTCGACAAACTGATTTGTGTTTTTGTCCTGTATTGCCAATGCTATAGACCCTTTTATCAATGTGGATCTTATCATGCCCATTTCTGGGTATGCGTTGATATTGAATACAGTACCTAATACCCGTATCTCCTGCGTGCCAGAGGATACAAAGAATGGTTTTTTTTCATTGTGGGCAACTTCAAAATACAGCTCGCCCTGCATGTTCACACGGCGCTCTTTGCCCCATTTTCTAGGATATGTGAGTTTGCTTTTTGCGTTTAGCCACACCTTTGTCCCATCGCTTAATTGGAGAGCGTACGTACTACCTGCCGGTGTTACGACGCTGATGGAGTCGGTCAGTAACTGTGCTTCATCAATTTGTTCGCCATTGGCATAGGATACCGACTGTTCGTCGACGACCAACAGTTGATCCTTTCGTAGTGGGATAGATTTGTTGTTGGCCAACTGGATATAGGCTGTGCCATTCGATGGGGCTACATCCTCCAACGGCTCTACATGGACTAGGGAGTCTGATGTGTGTTGCGCAAAAAACCAGGCATATCCCGCAAAACCAACGGCGATCAGAATAGCTGCATATTTGACCCAGCCCCATGGTAGGTTCCGCACCTTACCTTTTTCCGTGTCCTGTTGGCTGCTGATATATTTATTCAGGTTCTCTTTGACAAGCAATAGCGTGTTTTGGTCTTCTGGCTGTATGTCGTCTGTGCTGACTCCCTCTCTGTCGAGCTCATCGCAGATCAGGTTTTTAAGCTTGTCCGTGTCTTCTGTTCCAAATAGGATGAATATCCGAAGCAATTCTTCATGTGTGCAGGAGTTGGTTATAAATTTATGATACAGTTTTTTATTCACGGATTTCGGCAATTAAAAAAAGATAAATACACCCTATATACGGTTGGGAAACCGTAGGCATCTAGTCACCTGTGAAAAAAATATTATTTTAGGATAGAAAGCAACAATAAACTCCATATGCCGGAGTTGGAAAGGTATAATTTTACTTTTTTCGTAGCCGATACAATCTGCGCATTTACAGTAGACTCGGAGATTTTTAGTATTTCGCTGGCTTCTTTGTATGTTTTTCCTTCAATTTTGCACAGCTCAAATAGGAGACGCTGCTTAGGGGGGAGCTGCTGTATGGCTAGATTGATGTGTTCCTGTACTTCTTTATGCAATATGCTGTTGTCTTGAAAAGAGAAGCCCATCTGCATTGTGATTTCCTCTTGTGCTTTATGATCTAAAGAAACTCGCCGATAATGGTCATACACTTCGTTCTGAGCGATACGGTACAAATAGGATTTAAAAGATTTGTCTTCTTGGATTTGTGCTCTTCTGTCCCAGATTTTAATAAAAACATCTTGCAATATATCTTGGGCTATCGTATCGATTTTTACGAGGCTTCTAATCCTTTGATAGAAGAATTGGCTGTACCTATCATAAAGAATATTATAGGCATCGGTATCTCCATTTTTGAGTTTTACCAAGAGTTCTCTTTCAGCATTCGTAGTCAAAGTCGGGTCAGTTAGTTGTGTTTGGGGCAAATATAAGATTTTACTTTTGGCTTTTTAATTTATAACGAGTACTTTTGGTGCTCAGCACTATTGACCAATGTTGGATTCATTGATTACGTCTAAGACGAGATTAAAGCTATTGATTAAATTTTTTGTATCTGCAAGCAATCGCGGGTACTTGCGTGGTATTGCCGAAGAATTTAATGAGTCGACCAATGCAATCCGTAAGGAACTGAACCAGTTGACCGAGGCAGGGTATTTGATCCGTGAAGAGGGAGAGCAGAAGGTGTATTACCGGGCCAATGCCAAGCATGCCCTTTTTGGATCGCTCCAAGGATTGATCCACCATTTTTTGGGCATAGATCAGGTGATCGAACAGGTGTTGGAGCGTGCCGGTGATGTAGAGCAAGTTGCACTTTTGGGAGATTATGCCGTCGGGGTCAATTCGGGACATATAGAGGTGCTGGTGATGGGAAGGAATATCGATTCGGCATATTTATTGCAGGCAGCAGGGAAGGCTGAAAAGTTGTTGGATAAGAAGGTGAGTCTGTATTTGGAGGCACCTGAACAAATAAAATCGAAGATTATTCTATATCAAAGAGATAGCTAATAATATGGACGAAACTATGGAAAAAAGACAGGATTACAATCCGGGACCTCGAGTAGGGATTACCTTCTCGACCTTTGATCTGTTGCATGCAGGGCACATCATGATGTTGGCCGAGGCCAAGCGTCAATGCGATTATTTAATCTGTGGTCTACAGATGGACCCTACCTTGGACAGACCAGAAAAAAATGCGCCTACACAGACTGTTGTGGAGCGCTATATCCAATTGCGTGGCTGTCAGTATGTCGATGAGATCGTACCCTATTCTACCGAGCAGGATCTGGAAGATATCTTGCGCTCGTTCAAGTTGGACGTACGTATTGTGGGCGATGAGTACGAGAACAGGGATTTTACAGGACGTCAATACTGTGAAGAGAAGGGGATTGAGCTTTACTTTAATAGTAGGGACCATCGTTTTTCGAGTTCCGGATTACGCAAGATTGTAGCGGATAAAGAAAATTCAAAGAACGGAAAGGGGTAACAATTCGTTGAGGTTTGTTATAAGTAAGTAGAATAAAAAAATGAATAAAACCATATTGATTACAGGTGGAGCTGGATTTATAGGTTCACATGTTGTACGTGAATTTGTAAATAAGTACCCTGATTATAACATTGTAAATCTCGATGCCCTTACCTATGCGGGCAATTTGGAGAACTTAAAGGATATTGAAGACAAAGCCAATTATACCTTTGTAAAAGCCGATATCACGGATGCAGTGCATATCTTGGCAGTGTTTAAGGAATACAAACCAGATGGTGTAATCCACTTGGCGGCCGAGTCGCACGTAGATCGCTCGATTACAGATCCGTTGGCATTTGTGATGACCAATGTAATCGGTACGGTCAACCTATTGAATGCTGCGCGCGAGATTTGGAAGGACAATTATGAAGGCAAACGCTTTCACCATGTATCCACCGATGAGGTGTACGGTACATTAGGCGAAACGGGGCTTTTTACAGAAGAAACAGCCTACGACCCGCATTCTCCTTATTCCGCATCGAAAGCCTCTTCGGATCATTTCGTTAGGGCGTATCAAGATACTTATGGACTACCTGTGGTACTGACCAACTGTTCTAATAATTACGGGCCAAATCATTTTCCAGAGAAATTGATTCCGCTTTGTATCCATAATATTTTAAATAATAAGCCACTGCCTATCTATGGTGATGGTAAGTTTACAAGGGATTGGCTCTTTGTTATCGACCATGCGAAGGCCATCGATTTGGTATTTCACCAAGGTGAAAATGGGCAATCGTACAATGTCGGTGGTTTTAATGAATGGCAAAATATTGATTTGGTCAAGGAGCTGTGCAAGCAGATGGACGAGAAGTTGGGAAGACCAGCGGGTACCGCAGACCAACTGATCACCTTTGTAAAAGATAGACCAGGACATGATCTGCGTTATGCTATTGATGCCACTAAGATTAACCGAGAATTAGGGTACCAACCGTCAGTCACATTTGAACAAGGACTATCGCTTACGATAGATTGGTTCCTCTCTAATCAAGAATGGCTAGACAACGTAACCTCAGGAGAGTATCAAAAGTATTATAGTGAACAGTATAAATAAGATTAAGTTAGAGGGTTAGATGATGTTAGAGCAAAGTGTTGGAATTCCTCACTCTTTAACTCTTTCACTTTTTAACTTTTGAATGAGCGAAGCGAATGAAAATAACACCTACAAAACTAAAAGACTGCTATATATTAGAACCAACCAAATTCGGCGATAGCCGCGGTTATTTCATGGAGAGTTTTAATGAACAGACGTTCAATAGGTTGGTAGGATTCAATGCGCATTTTGTGCAAGACAACCAGTCCTACTCCACCAGAGGGGTGCTTCGTGGTTTGCATGCACAAGGAGGTGAACATGCACAGGCTAAGCTGGTGCGAGTATTAGATGGGGAAGTTATTGATGTAGCGGTAGACATCCGTCCAGGGTCAGTAACTTTTGGAGAGCATGTCGCGGTGCGACTTTCCGCAGAAAACAACCTGCAACTGTTCGTTCCACGTGGCTTCCTACACGGGTTTGTGGTGCTAAGCGAAACAGCAACCTTCTTTTACAAATGCGACAATTTCTATAATAAAGAATCCGAGTGTGGCGTACATCCATTGGATCCCGTTCTAAACATAGACTGGCAGATTCCATTAGACGAAATGTTGTTGTCCGATAAAGACAAAGAAGCACAGTCATTTGCTGAGTTTAAAGCAAATCAGTTAGAAAGTTAGATGTCGTTAGAAAGTTAGAATTAGTTTGTAACTTAATGGTTGATAAAACTTGAAGTTATGATTATTTCTCACAAAGACTTGATTGTTTATCAACAGGCTGTGGATCTTGTTGTTGATATTTATACTTTAACGAAGTGCTTTCCAAAGGAAGAATTGTATGGTTTAACGGCACAATTGAAGAGAGCAAGTGTTTCTGTTCCTTCTAATATCGCTGAAGGAGCTGGAAGGAGAGGGAAGGCTGAGTTTATTCGATTTCTTTATATTTCCATGGGGTCGTTGAGTGAAGTGGAGACTCAAATTGAAATTGCAGTAAGACTTTCTTTTTGTGATAAGCAAGAAGATATAATAAAGAAGGTATATACTATAAAAAGAATGTTATCGAAGTTGATAAAGAGTTTGGAAGCGGTTACGCCTTAACTTTTTCTAACACTCTCACTTTCTAACATAATATACATATGAAAATACTAGTTACCGGCTCCAATGGCCAATTAGGTTCAGAGCTAAAGGATATATTAAAAGATGATGCAGGCAAAGAGTGCTACTTTTTGGACCGCAAGCAATTTCCTTTAGACCAGACCCTGATCATTCAGGACATCTTAGGCATGTACCAGCCCGATCTGATTATCCATGCGGCAGCGTATACGGCAGTGGATAAGGCTGAATCCGAACCAGCGTTGGCAGATGCCATTAATCATTTAGCTTCAGAAGAAATTGCACAGTACTGTAGGTTGCATGATGTAAAGCTGATTGCTATTTCTACAGATTACGTATTCGATGGTAACTCCGATATTGCGCTGACCGAAGATGCTCCTGTAGACCCGATCAATACCTATGGCTTGACAAAGCTAAAAGGCGAGCAGGCCATCTTAAAATGGCACCCCGAGAGCATCGTAATTCGTACCTCTTGGGTATACTCGACCTATGGCCATAATTTTGTGAAGACCATGATCCGTCTGATGAGCGAGCGCGATGAGATATCCGTGATCAATGATCAGGTGGGATCACCCACCTATGCCAAAGACTTGGCCCAAGCTATTGTCGATATCATCGAGGGCGAAGATTGGGTCGGCGGTGTGTATCATTATTCCAACGAAGGAGAGATATCTTGGTATGATTTTGCAGTAGCTATTAAAGAATTGAAAGGACTGGAATGTACTATTAATCCCATCCCTACAACACAATATCCAACACCAGCAAAGCGACCAAAGTATTCATTACTAGATAAATCAAAGATAAAACGTACATTTAAAGTAGAAGTGCCAAATTGGAAAGAGAGCTTACAAAAAATGCTGATGGCGTATAGCAGATAGCAAATGGCAGATAGCAATAAGAAAATGAGAGATTTTAAAAAATACGATGTTTGGACATTGAGTCATGCTTTAACACTACAAGTGTATAAAGAAACTAAGCAATTACCCAATTCTGAAAAATATGGGTTGATTTCTCAGATTCAACGTGCTGCTTATTCTATACCATCTAATATTGTTGAAGGATGTGGCAGGGATTCTGATAAAGAGTTTAATAGATTTCTTCAGATGAGCCTTGGTTCTGCCAACGAATTAGAGTATTTTTTGATTTTATGTGCAGATTTGACTTATATGGATAAGGACGTAAGTCAGCGTTTGCAAGAAGAAGTTAAAGTGATAAAACGTCAATTAGTTAACCTTAGTAAGAAATTAAAAACAACGAGCTAGTAGCAGATGGCGAGCAAAAGATAGCTAAAGGCGAATAACAATAAGCCAAAAGCTAGAAGCCATACGCCATAAGCTAATAGCTATAAGCTAAAAATATGAAAGGAATAATACTAGCCGGAGGCTCAGGGACACGTTTGCACCCATTGACACTAGCTGTCTCTAAGCAGCTGATGCCGGTCTATGATAAGCCCATGATATACTACCCCTTGTCTACACTGATGTTGGCAGGGATTAATGAAATATTGATTATCTCTACGCCACAGGATTTGCCGAATTTTGAAAAACTGTTGGGGGACGGCTCACAATTGGGTTGCAAGTTTTCGTACAAAGAGCAACCAAGTCCAGATGGGCTGGCACAGGCTTTTATTTTGGGCGAAGAGTTTATTGGCGACGATAAGGTGGCCTTGATATTAGGGGATAATATCTTCTACAGTTCCGGTCTGTCCAAGTTGTTGCAGGCATCAGCCGATCCAGAGGGGGGCGTAGTGTTTGCCTATCCGGTACACGATCCAGAGCGCTATGGCGTAGTAGAGTTTGATAGCGATAATAATGTCGTATCCATTGAAGAGAAACCAGCAGAACCAAAATCAAACTATGCGGTGCCTGGACTTTACTTCTACGATAATGATGTCGTACAGATTGCCAAGGCTATTAAACCCTCACATCGGGGGGAGTTAGAGATTACGGATGTTAATAGAGAATATCTAAAAAGAGGTAAACTCAAGGTTGGTGTATTCGATCGCGGCACGGCCTGGTTAGATACAGGTACTATTCAATCATTGATGCAGGCTGGACAGTTTGTACAGGTTATTGAGGAACGTCAAGGCATGAAAATCGGGGCTATCGAAGAGGTCGCTTACCGCATGGGCTGGATAAATAAAGAACAGTTAACCAAAATAGCTGATCCATTACGCAAAAGCGGTTATGGAGAGTACTTGCTGAGCATTTAATAAAGGTTTTAAGACAAAAGAATAATTGAATAAAATATATAATGAAGAATTTATTGGGAATGAATTAATCTTTAAACGATATGTTTTTGAAAGAAAATGTTATTATATCTGAGAGATTAAAATCTTTTTTCAAGGAAAGAACGAAAGTAAACTTTGCTTATAACTTATTAACACAGATTGTAAATTATGCTTTTCCACTAATAACTTTTCCTTATTTGGTGAGGGTTTTAGGGCTAGATGGGTTTGGGTTGTATAGTTTTTCTGTAGCTTTTGTTGCTTATTTTCAATTGATTGTTGACTATGGCTTTGGAATTACTGGTACGAGAGAAACTGCGATAAACAGAAATAACCCTGAAATGTTAAGTAAGTTATTTAATAATATTTTTTTTATAAAATTAATATTGTTTGTTTCATGTTTGATTGTATTTATTTTAATTTTAATATCTTTTTCACATTTTGAGTTAGACAAGTATTTATATTTATTATCATTTAGTACTATAATATCATCTATACTCATGCCTACTTGGTTTTTTCAAGGCATGGAGCAAATTAAGTTTGTAACAATTTTAAACACAATTGCCAAATTAATCTCAACAATTCTAATACTTTTATTAGTTAAAAGTGTGGATAATATTTTACTTATTCCTCTTTTATACTCTGTCACTGGAATAATTGCTGGAATATTTTCATTGATTATAATTAAAAAGCGGTTTAATATTTCTCTAAAATTTAGAGAGATAAAGAAGAGGGAAGTCGTTTACAATTTAAAAGAGAGTTGGTATTTGTTTATATCTAATATTTCGACCTCATTATATACAACGACCCTCACTTTTTTACTTGGAATTTTTGGGACTAAAACTGAAGTTTCTTACTTTGTTATTCCTAATAAATTAATAATGATAATAAGGTCGATCTCTGAACCAATAAATCAAACTTTATTTCCATATTTATCAAGTAATTTACAAAATACAAAGGTTGTAAAATGTGTAATTAGAAAAATTCTTAATTATGGAGTTCCAGCATTATTAGCTGTTATCTTAATGTTAACTGTCTTTAGTGATTATATTTTTAATATTATCTTCAAAGTCGACAATATACAAACAATCATAAATTTTAATATTCAATCTCTCCTACCATTAATTTTTCTATTTCATACTGTATTCGGATTCTTTTATCTAATTCTTTTTAAGATGAATAAAGAATATAGCAAAATAATAATAACTACATCTTTGTTAAGTATTCCTTTGTCTTTTGTATTGATTTATTTTTATAAAGATATCGGAGCTTCAATTTCATTGTTGTTAATTGAACTTTATATTGGTTACCGATATTTTAATGTTTACCAAAAAACTAAAACCAACATATTTAATAATGTATAGAATATTAGTTTTATTCGCTAGCTGGCTTTTTACGGTCAGAAGTAGTTATTATGCCAAAAGAATTGATGTTAATCCATTTGATATACCAATAGTTATCAATAATAGAAATAGATACACATATTTGAAAATGTTAATTGATTACCTTAATAAAAATGGCTATAAAAACATTATTATTTTAGATAATAATTCGACATATCCTCCCTTATTAGAGTATTATAAAATCTTAAATTGTGAAGTGATTTTTTTAAAGAAAAATTTGGGATATCTAGCGCTAGAAAAAATTGATCTATACAAAAAAATAAGAAAATCTTTCTTTGTATATACAGATTCTGATGTAGTCCCAATTGATCAATGTCCTCAAGATTTTATGAGTGTATTTTTAAATAAATTAAAAGAAAATAAGAAAATACAAAAAATTGGGTTTTCTCTGAAAATTGATGATTTGCCTGATCATTACGACTTAAAGCAGAAAGTCACAGATTGGGAAAAGTCCTTTTACGAACGAAAAATTGATGATTTTTTATATGATGCTCAGGTGGATACCACATTTGCTTTACATAAGCCTTATGCAATGGTAAGTACTAGAGGAATTTTTAAAATGGCCAGAAGCGCTTATCCATTCGAAGCAAGGCACATGCCGTGGTATACTAACTCTAAGAACATCGGGGAAGAAGAAGAGTATTATATTAACAGTGTTGAGATTGGGACGCATTGGAGTAAAGGTATAAAGAATAATGAAAAAAATAGATTAATTAGATGGTTCTCTTATATAATTAAAAGAAGTAACTCATGAATGCATTAATATTTGTTGTTTTTTGCTTTTGTTCCTGCTTAATATCTTTGTTTAGCAAAAAGAATGATAATGTATTCCTTTTTGTCGTATCTTCTTTAATTTTTGCTTTTTTAATAGGAAATAGGTCAATTACGGATGTTCCAGATACTATTGTTTATCATAATTTTTATAAAGAAACAATCCCTCTTTCATTAGCAGATTTTGGTAATTACGGATTTGAGCCAGGTTTCCAAATTTTAACTAAGCTTTTCAAATTATTCACTTTTGGTTATCATGAACTGTTTTTTACTTTAATCTGTTTATTTAACTTTTATTTTACGTATAAGATACTTAACAATTTTAGTGAAAATAAGAATCTGTATTTGGTTATTGGGCTTAATTTGTATCTTGTTTATTTTGGCTTATTTTATAACGCTATTGTTCTAAGACAGGGATTAGCATTAACATTTGTGGTATATGCAATTTCATTATATTATAATAAACCTGAGAATAAAAAGGCCTACGTAACAATATGTTTATTGTTTTTATTAGCCTTTTCAATGCATGTATCGTCAGTTGTCGGAATTATAAGCTTCTTAATTTTTAAATACTCAAAATCTAAAGGGATTAATCATTATATTATAACATTATTTTTATGTGTATTTACGTATTTTTCAAAATTTGGAGTAGCAGTATTATTACTCTTTTTCTCATTGATTGATAAATTTCTTCAAACTTTGAAAGGGACAGTTTTTGAAAAATATCTTTTTTATCAATCTCAGCTTACAGATATTACATATGAAATTTCATTTAAAATTTTATTTTTCTATGTAGTAGCTGTAATTATCTTATTGAATTTTCTAGAACTTACCAAAAAAGATTTAAGATTAGTAAATGTGTTTTTTTTTGGTTTATTTTTAGTTAGTTTTCTCGGGTTTGTTGAACAAATATCAAGGATAACGGACTATTTTTTAATTTTTTCATTTGTAATCTTGTATAAAATCTTTATTAAGATTAAAAATAAAGATTCTAGAATTATTTTCTTGGGTTTAACTCTAGGATTACAGCTTTTTTTTGTTTTTAGAATTATAAATAGAGTTTAAATTATGAGTAAAAAAAGATTGAGCATAGTTATAGTAACGTATAATTCTGAGAAAATAATCAAGCAGTGTTTAGATTCTATTTTTCAAAATAATGATATAAGTGAGGGATTAGAAGTTATTGTCGTAGATAATTCAAGTGAAAATCAAGACGAATTGTTTAGTATGCTAAACAAGAATTACTTTGGTAAAGTTGTTTTAATTAAAAACGATAAAAACGGAGGTTACGGACAAGGGAATAACGTAGGTATTAAAGCTTCAACATCTCCTTATATAATGATAATGAACCCTGATGTAACTTTACATACTCCTATTTTTAAGGCTCAAATTGAACTGTTTGAAAGAAACAATAAATTAGGAATAATTGGTTTACAACAATATGAGAATGATGAATTATTTAAAAATGATTCATTCATTATTAAAATGCCTAAATTAAGTTATCTTTTTCTTTTAAAGATATATAGAAAACTTAATGTATTTAATAGACATTTCTTCTGTTTTAGTGGAGCTTGTTTTTTTATTAGAAAAACTACATTTGATGAGGCTGGATGGTTTGATGAACGAATCTTTCTTTATGGAGAAGAATCGGATTTGCAATATAGAGTAATAAATAGATCACGTTCAAATAAGCTTTTTTACAATAAGGAGCATGGTTATATTCATAAACAGCATAATAGAGATCTTTCGATTAAAGCTCATGTAGAAGGGTTTAAGTCTTTTTTGATCTTAGGTGAAACCCAAGGGATAAGTAGAAGAAGAATGGGAAGGGTTATTTTGAGATATTATAAACAGTTATCATTTCTTATTGGCTTCAAAAATAGATCAGTGAGTGAGTTCTACAAATCCCTAACATCAGAATTAGAACAAAAAATAAAAGCATTATAAGATGAAAAGCTTAAAGTTCGATAAAATAATTATTACTAATCTTCCTGCATTTTATAAAGTTAATTTGTTTAATGAAATTGCTAAGAGTGAGGATATTTATGTAGTTTTTACAGGAAATACTGCCGAAATACGAAATACTGATTTTTTTAAAAAGGAATTAATTAGATTCGACTTTATTGAACTAAAAAATAAATCAACGTTATCAAGATTCGTTTTTATTGTGAAATTATTATTATTATCAAAGTACAATGAATTAATATTAGGCGGATGGGATGAACCTCTATTATTATTATCAAGTATAATAAGCTGCAAAAGAAAAAATTCAGTAATTGTAGAGTCTAGTATCTACGAGTCTAAAGTAAATGGATTTAAAGGTGCAATAAAAAAAATGTTTCTCTCAAGGATTAGCAAAGTATATGCGTCTGGAAAAGCTCAAATTAGTTTATTACAGGCTTTAGATTTTAAGGGTATTATAAATAAAACTAAAGGAGTAGGTATATTTAATATACGTCATCAACCAAAATATGAAGAAAGAGCAACGGTGTCTAATTTTCTTTATGTTGGAAGATTATCTAAGGAAAAAAATTTAGATAAGCTTATAAAAGACTTTGCAGAGTTTCCAAATTTAACTTTAAATATTGTTGGATTTGGCCCCGAAGAAAGTCGTTTAAAATCAATAGCATCAGAGAATGTTATATTTCATGGTGCAATTAATAATTCGGAGCTTCATAAATTCTATAGAGATTATGATGTACTTGTTCTACCATCTTTATCTGAAACTTGGGGGCTTGTAGTTGAGGAAGCTCTTAATAATGGTATGCCAGTAATTGTGAGTAATAGAGTTGGTTGTGCTGATGAAATTATCAATCTAAATGAAAATGGGTTAATATTTAATATAGATGAGGATAAAAGTCTTAGATATGCTATAGCTGGAATTACAGATATTGTTTTTTACAATAATCTAAGAAAAAATATTTCAAATATGGATTTTCAAATAATTGCCCAAAATCAAGTTAAAGTATATCTGCATCATAATTAAAATAATGAAAATATTACACACTGTTCAAACTTTTGGAAGACAATCTTACGGATTGGGAACTATAAGTATGGGATTGGCAAAAGCTCAACTTGATTTGGGACAAGATGTTTATATTTGGAGTGGAGACTCTAATGAAGACGTTATTTGGGCATCTGAAAATTACAAAATACCTATTGAAAAGCTTAAAGGTTTTCAATCGAGTTTCCCGCCATTTAATTTATCTATTAAAGAATATTTTACTGCTCAAAAAGTTAATTTCGATATTGTACACCAGCATAGTCTTTGGACATTTCAATCAATTATTACATCTGCTTTAAGAGCTAGGGGAGCCAAAACAAGTATTGCGGCACATGGTACACTTTCTGAATTTGCATTAAATAAATCAAGATTTAAAAAAGAGATAGCATTAAGTTTATTTGAAAGGAAAAACTTGGAAAATGCTCGTGTTTTACATGCAACATCAGAATTGGAAATAGAGGATTTTAAAAGGCTAAATCTGAAAAATCCAATTGCATATATTGAAAATGGAATTGGTTCTCAATTTATTGGTAAAGAAGGTAATGGGGATTTATTTAAGAAAAAGTATAGAATTACGAAAGATAAAAAAGTTTTATTGTATCTATCGCGTATTACACCAAAGAAAGGATTAGATATGCTATTACAAGCTATTTCTGAAATTAAAAATGAATTTTCAGAATGGGTATTGGTGATAGTGGGCAATGATGAATTTGATTATCAAAGACAGGTAGAGGAACTCATTAAAGAGTTAAAATTAACAAGTTCAATTTTTATTATTGAACCTCAAATTGGTGATGCTAAATTTGACGCATTTGATGCTTCAGATTTCTTTATTTTACCATCTTATTCGGAAGGTTCTCCCATGGTTGTAGTTGATGCTTTAGCATTCGGACTTCCAGTTATAACCACAAAGTCATCAAGTTGGAGTGATTTAATCGATTTTCAATGTGGATACTGGGTTGATATAGATAAGGATGCTATAAAGCAATCATTATTAAAAATGTGTGATCTTAAAGATATTGAACTAAAGAAATACAGTGACAATGCAAAAAAACTTGTTATAGACAAGTATTTATGGGATGAAATCTCAAAAAAGACTATATCTCTTTATAATTGGATGGTTTATAGTGATTTAAAACCAAATTTTGTTTATTAAATATGAATTATATTATACTAGGAGGCAATGGTTTTATAGGTTCTTATATTGTTGATACTATTTTGGCACAAGGACATCAGGTAACTGTTCTAGATATTGGTCCTGAAAAATATAGAGACTCGTTAAAAAATGTAAATTACATTTTTGGAAACATTGATGATACCCAATTGTTGGAAGAAACATTTAAAGGAAAAGATATCTTGATTCATTCTGTAAGCACTACTGTACCTTTCACATCTAATAAAGATATTGAATATGACATTCAATCAAATTTAATAAATGCAGTTAATATTTTTAAAATCGCTGCAAAGGAGAATATAAAGAGAATTGTTTATCTATCAAGTGGAGGAGCTGTTTACGGCAAACCAATAGCTATTCCTATAACAGAACGTCACCCAACAAATCCAATATCTTCTTATGGAATAACAAAATTAGCTATAGAAAAGTATCTGCATTATTTTTCATTAAATTCGAATATTGAATATAACATCATAAGACCATCAAATCCTTATGGCCCACGGCAAAACCCTTTTAGTAATCAAGGCGTAATTTCTGTTTTTCTAGGTAAAGTACTTAAAGACGAAACTATTGAAGTATGGGGGGATGGCTCTATTTCAAAGGATTATGTGTTTATTGAAGATATAGCTGAGGCAATTTATAAAGCTTCTATTAGCGATAAAACATCTGAGATAATTAATATAGGAAGTGGCGTACTTACTTCAATAAATGAGATTATTGATACAATTAAAGCTATAACTGACAAAGAAGTGAATTTAGTTTATAAAGCAACAAATAATTTTGATGTTCAGCACGTCTGCTTAGATATTTCGAAAGCAAAATCTGTTTTAGGTTTTACTCCTAAAACAGATTTGTTTAAGGGTGTTTCTAAAACTTGGGATTTTATCAAAGAATCACTCATTTAACTAATTGTTTGATATCCCCCAAAATATACGTTATATGAAGATAAAAGATAAAATTTTATTAATAACTGGTGGTACAGGCTCATTTGGCACAGCTGTACTTAACCGGTTCTTACAAACGAATCACTTTAGAGAAATACGCATTTTTTCTCGTGATGAGAAGAAACAAGATGATATGCGTAATCTATATAAAGATCGCAAGATTAAATATTACATAGGTGACGTACGTGATTATTCTTCAGTTGAGCCAGCTACGCGTGATGTAGATTATATATTTCATGCAGCTGCTTTAAAGCAAGTACCTTCGTGTGAATTCTTTCCTATGCAAGCTTTTAAAACCAATGTGGAAGGGACACAAAATGTCATCCGTGCAGCAGCGTCAAATGGAGTTAAGAAAGTAATTTGTCTTAGTACAGATAAAGCTGCATATCCGATTAACGCTATGGGTATTTCTAAGGCGATGATGGAAAAAGTTGCTGTAGCGGAAGCGCGTAATTTGACAGATACTGTTGTTTGTTTGACGCGATATGGGAATGTTATGGCTTCTCGCGGGTCGGTGATTCCGTTATTCTTGAATCAAATACAAATGGGTGAGGCGATCACGATCACAGATCCTAATATGTCTCGTTTCTTTATGTCGTTGGAAGATGCGGTGGATTTAGTATTATTTGCTTTTGAACATGCTAATCCTGGTGATTTATTTGTTAATAAGGCACCAGCTGGTACTATTGGGGATTTAGCGAAAGCTTTGATTGAGTTAACTGGTAAAGAGGTTCCAGTTAAAGTTATTGGTACACGACACGGTGAAAAACTTTATGAAACTCTTTGTACTAGGGAAGAGATGATGAAAGCGGAGGATATGGGTGATTTTTATCGTGTCCCAGCCGATAACCGTGATCTAAACTATGCCAAGTATTTCTCGGAAGGTGAGCAAGATGTTTCTAAGATTGAAGATTATCATTCGCATAATAGTGAACAACAGGGGGTTGAGGGGTTGAAGAAGTTAGTATCAACATTGCCTTTGATTCGTAAAGAGGTATTTGGTGAAGATGTAGTGCAGTATCCGTATTAAGCGGTTGAAGGGTTAGAAAGTTAAAAAGTTATAAGACAAAATGATGAAAAAAATTGGGATTACGGGGCAGAACGGTTTCGTTGGTAATCATTTGTACAATACGTTAGGGTTGTTTCCTGAGGAGTTTGAGCGGGTTGATTTTAATAAGGCGTTTTTCGAGTCGGAATCTGATTTAAATACCTTTGTTGCTTCTTGTGATGTGATTGTGCATTTGGCAGCTATGAACCGTCATGAGTCGGAACAATTAATTTACGAGACCAATGTTGGTTTGGTATCCAAACTTGTTGATGCATTAAAAAGAACAGGTTCCAAAGCGCATGTGTTAATGTCTTCTTCTACACAAGAAGATCGGGATAATTTGTATGGACGTTCAAAAAAAGAAGGTCGCGAGCTTTTGGTCAACTGGACAAAGGAGTCAGGTGGAGAATTTACGGGCTTAATTATCCCTAATGTTTTTGGTGCTTTTGGTAAGCCTTTTTATAATTCTTTCATAGCTACATTTTGTCATCAATTGACACACGGAGAAACACCAGCCATTGCTACTGATGGTGAAGTGAAATTGATTTATGTGCAGGAGTTGGTAGATGGTATCATAAAAGATATTCGATCTGAAAAAGGTACAGCAGAGCTGTTTGTCGAGCCAACAGCAGTAAAGAAGGTCTCAGAAGTATTGAGGCTATTAGAGGATTATAAAACAAAATACTTTGATGGGGGAGAAATTCCAGTTATCAAAGATAGTTTTGAGCATAATCTATTCAATACATACCGTACCTATATCGATCATAAAACACACTATCCCAAAAAGTTTGTTCAACACAGTGATCCACGTGGAGCTTTTGTTGAAGTTATACGCTTAGGAATTGGTGGTCAATGTTCATTCTCTACAACAGTACCGGGTATCACCAGAGGAAATCATTATCATACACGTAAGATCGAACGTTTTGCAGTTATCAAAGGTAAGGCCTTGATTCAGTTGCGTAAGATTGGTACAGAGGAAGTCTTAGACTTTTACTTAGATGGAACTGAACCTGCTTATGTAGATATGCCTATTTGGTATACGCATAATATTAAAAATATTGGAGAAGAGGAGTTGTATACGATTTTTTGGATCAACGAACCATTTAATCCAGAAGATGCAGATACGTATTTTGAAGTAGTATAGAAGCAATATATAATGAAAAAACTGAAAGTAATGACGGTGGTTGGTACCCGTCCTGAAATAATAAGATTATCAAGAGTATTAATGGCATTGGATGCGTCTGAGGCTGTTGAACATATTATAGTCCATACTGGACAGAATTACGATTACGAATTAAATCAGATTTTTTTTGAGGATCTTGGTCTGCGCAAACCGGATTATTTCTTAGAAGCTGCAGGTAAAACGGCTACGGAAACAGTTGGTAATATCTTAATCAAAATCGATCCTTTATTGGAGGAATTGAAGCCAGGTGCTTTCTTAGTATTAGGTGATACGAACTCATGCTTATGTGCTATACCGGCTAAAAAGCGTCATATTCCTATTTTCCATATGGAAGCCGGTAATAGATGTTTTGATCAACGTGTACCGGAAGAAACAAACCGTAAGATAGTAGACCATACATCAGATATTAACTTAACGTATTCAGACATAGCTCGCGAGTATTTATTGCGTGAAGGTCTTCCTGCAGATCGTATTATTAAGACAGGATCACCAATGTACGAGGTATTGACTCATTACCTACCGCAGATCGAAGCATCCAATGTATTAGAGAAGTTGGATCTGGAGAAAGGTAAGTTCTTTGTCGTTTCAGCGCACCGCGAAGAAAACATCAATTCAGAGAAGAACTTTAGAGGTTTAATGACATCGCTGAATGCTATTGCTGAAAAGTATCAATACCCTATCATTGTATCTACGCATCCGCGTACGAAGAATATGATTGAAATGATGCAGATCAAAATGCGACCTGAAGTTCAATTCTTAAAACCACTTGGATTCCACGATTACAATGCCTTACAGAAGCATTCGTACTCGGTATTGTCGGATTCTGGTACCATATCTGAAGAATCTTCTATATTAAACTTTAGAGCATTAAATATCCGTCAGGCTCATGAACGTCCAGAAGCTATGGAAGAAGCATCAGTTATGATGGTAGGATTATCTCCAGAGCGTATTTTACAAGGATTAGTGCAGGTATTAAGACAAGAGATCGGAGCGAATAGAAACTTCCGTCCAGTCGCAGATTATTCGATGCCTAATGTATCGGAGAAAGTAGTGCGGATTATCATTTCTTACACGGATTATATTAAGAGAACGGTTTGGTCGGAAGAGATTTAATAATGATCAAAAGAAAGAAGATTCTTATTCATAGTATTGTTTTCAGTCCAGATGGGGTGTCAACTGCTTACTTGTATAATGATATTGCCAAAGGGTTTAAGAATGCGGGCTATGACGTTGTTGTTTTAACGACTACACCGCATTATAATGTCGTTAAGGAGGAGGTCGACAAACAACCTATTCGTAAAAAGTGGTTAGGCTTATGCGGAGAAAGTAGTTATGAAGGGATTCGAGTGTTGCATGTGCCACAAAAGAAATATAAGTCTTCTTTGCTAAGAATGCTGGGCTTCATTTATTGGCATATAGTATCTTTATTTTTAGGACTCTGTGAGCAAAATATCTCGGCTATATTATCTCCTTCGCCACCGCTGACCATTGGTATTATCAATCTAATAATTGGTAGATTCAAGAAAGCTAAGGTTGTTTATAATGTACAGGAAATCTACCCTGATTTTTTAATAGAGCAGGGAGGGCTGAAATCAAAACCTATCATCGGTTTTTTAAAGAGGATCGAACATTTTGTTTATAATAAATCTGATGCGGTATCGACGATCGATCAGATTTTTTATAATACAATCGTGGATAGATTTGAGGATAAGAGCAAATTACACATCATTCCAAATTTTGTAGATACTGAATTGTATAGACCATTATTCAGTGTGAATTTAGATCCATCTGTTTTTATCAAAAATAATCATATCAAACTAATGTATGCTGGAAATATTGGGCATGCGCAGGATTGGGAACCATTGCTTCAGACAGCGGTGTTTCTTAAAGATGAGCCATTTGATTTTTACGTGATTGGAGAAGGGGTGATGAAGAGTTACGTGGAGGAAAAAGTGAGTGAATTTGGATTGACGAATGTTTATATTCTGCCTTACCAAAGAAGAGAGTTAATGCCACAATTGTTAGCTTTCACTGATCTTCAATATATTTTTATGTCGAAAGAAATGGAAGGACATGGCTTCCCGTCTAAAGTATATACGATCATGGCCTGTGCTAAGCCATTGTTGATTTGCTCTGGAGAAGGTACACCAATTGTAAACTTTTTAAACGGTCAGGAATGTGCTAAGATTATAACAGCTACAGTTTTTCAGGATAAAGTCAGAGAATTGGTGAATTTTTTGAAAGGTACCTCAAAAGAAGAACTTAGAACTATGGGAACAAATGGCTTGGAGGAAATTAATAGGAGCTACTCGAAAGAAGTAGTTGTTAAGAAATATGTTTCATTAATTGATAATTTAGTGAATTAATGAAAGTTATTATAACAGGTGCATCTGGCTTTGTCGGTCAGAATTTACAGCAGTATCTAAAAGGACACAGGTATAATATAAAGAAGCTTTCTCTGCGTAGTGAAAATTGGACAAATCATGTGGAAAATGGTGCTATTGCATTAATTCATCTTGCAGGTAAAGCCCATGATATCAGAAATACTTCGGCTGATGAAGAATATTATATAGTAAATAGAGATTTAACGATTAAGCTTTTTAATCGATTTGTACAATCTGATATAAAGGATTTTTTTTATTTTTCATCGGTAAAGGCTGTGGCGGATACATTGGATGGTGTTTTGGTGGAAGGTGTCGATGGTGCTCCGTTTACAGTATATGGTAAATCTAAATGGGACGCAGAGCAATATTTGTTAAGTCAAATATTGCCAGATGATAAGCGTCTTTTTATCATCAGACCATGCATGATTCATGGACCTGGAAATAAAGGCAATCTAAACTTGCTTTATAACGTTGTTGAGAAGGGAATACCATGGCCATTGGCCGCTTTTCATAATCAGCGTTCTTTTTTGAGTATCGATAATTTGAATTATTTGATCGAGCAAATGATCTCCAATAAGGAATTGGTCCCGGGAGTATATAATTTTGCGGATGATGAGGCTTTGTCTACCAACGAATTGGTAACTTTGATTTCAGAAACTTTGGATAAGAAGCCTAAGCTATGGTCCATATCGAAAGGGCTAATAAATATGTTGGTCAAAGTAGGGGATGTGCTGCCGTTACCCCTAAATTCAGAAAGGCTTAAGAAGTTGACGGAATCGTATGTGGTGTCTAATGACAAAATTAAAAAAGCATTGGGAATTGAAAAGTTGCCATTGACAGCGGGAGAAGGGTTGGAGAAGACAATAAGGAGTTTTAGTGAAAAAAAGTTAGATGGTCCCGATTCATCGCAAGGTTAGAAAGTTAAGAAGTTAGAATGGAATATCTAGTCATATTTATAACCCTATTTGTTTTAGAGCTTGTTTATTTTAAGATAGCAGATCGCTTTAATATAATTGATAAGCCTAATGAGCGCTCCTCGCATACGGCGATAACGTTGCGAGGTGGCGGAGTAATATTTTATATAGGTGCACTGGCATTCTTCATCCTGTCGGGATTTCAATATCCTTGGTTTTTCTTGGGATTGACATTGATGACTATAGTAAGTTTTGCGGATGACGTGATGACTTTGTCGAATAAAGTACGTTTGGTGGTACATTTTGTCTCGGTGCTACTCATGGCTTATCAGTTGGAGTTGTTCTCTATGCCTTGGTATTTCCTTATAGCGGCTTTTGTTGTAGTTGTGGGGGTAATCAATGCCTACAACTTTATGGATGGTATCAATGGAATTACGGCTTGTTATAGTCTAGCAGTAGGTGGACTGTTGTGGTGGGTTAATGAGTCTGTTGGCTTTGTTAGTCCGGATTTGCTGATTTTTACATTATTATCTGTATTGGTTTTTACTTTTTTTAACTTTCGGACAAAAGCAAAGTGTTTTGCTGGTGACGTAGGTTCGGTCACAATTGCTTTTATTTTGCTTTTTGCACTAGCAGCTTTAATCATTAAAACTGAGAATCTTATTTATATCTTATTCTTGGCTGTCTATGGCATTGACGCAGTATGGACGATTATTAGGCGTTTAACCAAAGGAGAGGATATCTTTAAAGCGCACCGTAGTCATTTGTACCAATATCTGGGGAATGAAGCAGGTGTGAATAAACTACTGGTTTCATTTCTGTATGGAACAGTGCAATTTGGGATAGGATATGTTGTGATTCATGTCGCAGCAAAGGATGTTAAGGTGCAGTTGGTATTTTCCATAAGTTTGTTAGTGGGAATGTCGATATTGTATTTATTGGGAAAGTCTTATCTCATTAGGAAGTACGTTAATAGGATGCCGAGTTGCTAGAGTTTAATAGAATTGGCATTTGTGTTTTATTATTACTATTAATATTTTACTTTTGTGGTCGGTTCGTTGAGAACTGGATTGATTTTTGCCGAACAACTTTAAACTTGATTGAATGAAGAAAATTTACCTCGCTGTATTAGTAATGTTGATTTTTGCTTCTTGTGCGTCGCGTAAGAATATCGTGTATCTGCAACCCTCACAGGTTGAGTTGGAAAATATGCAAACAAAATATATTCCACGAATACAACAGGAGGATTTGTTGACGATTACGGTGTCTGCGGCTGATATGAAGGCTACTATGCCTTTCAATCAACAGAATGTTTATCAGACTACAGCTGGTACAGCTACAGATATGGCTTTTAAACCGACCTATCTTGTAGACCCGAATGGAGAAATAGATTTCCCTATATTGGGTAAGGTTAAAGTTGGGGGATTGAGCCGCTTGGAAGCTACAGAGTTGCTACGGTCCAAACTGAAGCAGTATATTGTAGACCCCGGGGTGAACATTAGCTTTGCAAATTTTAAGATTACGGTATTGGGCGAAGTCGCAAAACCTGGCACCTATACACTGCCACAGGAAAGAGTGACGGTGTTGGAAGCACTGGGGTTGGCTGGAGATATGACCATTAAGGGGGTACGGAGAAATGTGTTATTGGTTCGTGAGAAAGATGGAGAGAAAAAGATGGAACGTTTGAATCTTCTGTCCGATTCGATATTGAACTCGCCCTATTATTACCTAGCGCAGAATGATGTCATCTATGTAGAGCCAAATGGTTCGCAGGTACGGAATTCTAATCTTGGACAGAATACCAATGTCTGGATATCGGTGAGTTCTATTGTAATCTCTATATTAACCCTTGTCGTAACTAACAGCAGACGATAATAATGACGGACAACCTAAAGAACTATAAGGTCGCTGAGACGGAAGAACAGGAAATCGATTTGAAGCAGCTGGTAGAGCAATATGCGTACTACTGGAAGTGGTTTGTGTTATCGATACTAACGACTATTGCATTGGCATTGTTGTATTTGTGGTATGCACCTCCACAATATAAAGTTGAGGCAAAGATTTTGCTGGAAAAAGAAGATAAGGCCTCGGGAGAAATGTCGGGACTAGCCGAGTTATCGAGTCTGACGGGAGGCTCTGGTCAGTCAGCTTTTGTAATCGATCAGATTGAGATTTTGAAATCTCGACGCCTTTTTCGCAAGGTAATCGAGAAGTATAATCTGCAGAATAGGTATTACCTCAAAGAGGGAATCAAAAAGGTGCCCTTGCTGGAGGCAAAATCGCCATTTAAAGCTATGGTATCCCATGTTAAAGACGCTGATAAAAAAACATCATTCTTGGTGGAAATATTGGATCAATATACGTTTTCTTTAGTTGGGCCTAAAGATGTCTTTAAGGATAAGGCAGAATTTGGAAAGCCACTAGAAACAGCATTTGCTACAATCCTACTAACTCCGAATAGTAGTCTTAATCAATATATTGGGCAAAAGGTTGAACTCGATATACAATCTTTGGATAATACGGTTGAAGATTTGCAAAAGGATTTACAGATACAGCCTAGCTCTGAAAAACAGTCTTACATCGTGAATTTTTTACTAACAGGACCACTTAAAGAGCAATCGGAAAATACAATCAATAGTTTGATTCAGCAATTTAATGAAGGTGTCGCTGATGATAAATCTAAGTTGACAGCTGCTACTTCTAAATTCATTTCGTCCCGGCTAGAGCTGATTTCGAAAGAGTTAGATTCTGCAGATAAGCGTGTGCAAGATTTTAAAACGAGCAATAATCTAACGGATTTGATGGCAGAATCCGAGCTTAACCTAAGGACCTTGTCAGAAGCGGATAAAGATGTGCTGGAAAAGCGTACTCAGGTTCAATTGGCTGAGTATATGAAGGAATCGGTCAAGAATAATTCGGATTTGCAGCTTTTGCCTACAAATATTGGTTTGGAAGACCAATCGATAGAAAAAACATTGGCAGAGTACAATAAGCTGGTGCTAGAGCGAGAAGATTTGTTGAAGAGTTCAACGCTAGAAAATCCAGTGGTCAAGAATATGACGGAGAGTATCCGTTCGCTGAACCGTAATCTAATGACCTCTATTGATAACTATCAGTCGGGATTGAAGCTTATCCTTAATAATGCACAAAGTAAGCGAAGCCAATTGCAAGGAAGAATATCCCAAGTACCAAGACAGGAGTTGGGAATCAAGGATGTCGCACGACAACAACAGATTGTGGAGTCTATCTATATGTTTCTCTTACAGAAACGAGAAGAGAATGAGATCAAAGGCGCTGCGCGACCTGATATTTTGAAGGTTATTGACGAGGCTTATGGCTCAAATATACCAGTAGAACCGAAGAAAATGATTATTCTCTTGGGCGCTATTATTGCGGGACTTTTGATACCCTTTGTCACGTTGTATCTTAAATTCTTATTGGATAATAAGGTGCACTCACGCAAGGATATTGAGGCGATGTTGCCAGTTCCAATATTGGGGGAGGTGCCAAGTTCACCAGACCCGATTGTCCGGGATAATGATCGCTCATCGCTAGCGGAGGCTTTTCGTATCTTACGAACGAATATTTCCTTTATGCTGGGAGCGAAGAAGGACTCTGCTGTGATTTTTATTACCTCGACAACATCTGGTGAAGGAAAGTCGTTTGTATCGACAAACCTAGCACGTATCCTGTCGATGTCGGGTAAGAAGGTATTATTGATGGGGGCAGATATACGCTCGCCAAAGGTATTGGATTATTTAGGACTATCACATTTGCAGCATACGAATGTCGGGATTACGCAGTATCTGATCAATCCAGACATGGATATCGATAATATCATTATCAAGCAGCCGGACGATTATCGCTTTGATATTATCTATTCGGGATACATCGCGCCAAACCCAGCAGAATTGCTAATGAATGGTCATTTTGATGATATTATTAAATACGCACAGGAGCACTACGATTATGTCTTGGTGGATACCGCACCTGTGAGTCTAGTGACCGATACGCTTTTGATATCCCATAATGCCGATTTGACGGTCTATGTATCCCGAGCCAACTATCTGGACAAACGTTTACTGAATGTACCGAAAGAGTTGTATGCACAAGGAAAGTTAAAAAACATGGCTGTTGTAGTCAATGATGTGGATTTTGCTAAGGGGTATGGCTATGGTTATGGCTACGGCTATGGCTATGGTGATATGGGGAATAAATCACTAAGGGCACGTCTACTTAGTAAAATAAAAGGCTTGTTCAATAAAAAGTCAATATAAAGCGATGCTTTTCAAATAAAAGGAGGTACCGCGATTAAAGTGGTACCTTTTTGGTTAATAGTGTTATAGTTCAATTATAATTGATTTTTTTGAATTATGTTAGTTATCTTTGTGCAACATAAGGTTGTATTTGTTTCACCCTGAGGTAAGGAATAAAGAGTTACCCATGAAAATAAGTGAAAGCCAATTAGCAAAAACAAGACTTCCTATGTAGCGAAGAACAGATTATTACGTTTATATGTAAACTTACTGAAGTATAATGGGGATTTTTTCAAAGTTATTTAGTAAAGCGCAGAGCGAAACCAAGGTATTGACATTGGGTAAGCTTGCTTTTCTCGAAGTGGATATGCATAATCACTTATTGCCCGGTATTGATGATGGTAGCCAATCTGTCGAACAGTCGATGGGCTTGATTAAGGGGTTACATGGTATGGGATTTGAAAAATTTATTTGTACTCCTCATATCATGGAGGGGGTACATCCGAATACCAAGTCTACAATAAGCGCTGCGCACGGCCTGTTGAGTGATGAGTTGAAAAAGTCGAATTCTAAGGTAGAAATCTTTGCTGCGGCGGAGCATATGATTGATGATGGTTTGGATGCCCTAGTGAAAGAGGACAACCTGTTAGTAATGCCAGGAGGCTATGTATTGATTGAGATGTCGTATCTCTCGGAGTCAAAGGCTTTGTTCCAAACTATCCTAGATATTCACAAACTAGGTTATAAACCGATATTGGCCCATCCCGAACGGTATAATTATTACCATTATAATTTTGATATGTACAAGAAAATCAAGGACGCAGGTTGTTTGCTACAATTGAATCTCTTGTCTATAAGTCGCTATTATGGGACTGAGGTCAAAGTAGCAGCGCTCACTATGATTAAGTCGGGAATGTACGATTTTGTCGGTACCGACACACATCATGGTAAACATCTGGCGGCTCTTCAGGATGTTGTAGCAAAGTATCCAGTGCGGGATTTATTAAAAACCTGTGATATAAAGAATCCGAGCTTATTGGACCATCTTCAAGGGAAGAGAACGACAGCAGTTGGATGATAAATGATATAAAGCCTTTAGTTTCTAAAGGCTATTTTTAATTTAAATGCGATAGCTTTGTGTAAGTTACACGCCTAGATAAACCAATGAAGAATATAGGGCTACAACGACTATAAATAGACCGAATGCTAATGCAAAAAAACGGGCCTCATTGGGCAGTGCTTTAAATACGATAGAAAATCTGCTCATATTATTTCCAAGATATAGGTAAACGTATTAAAATCATTATCACCACTACAATTTCCTTGCCAAAAACGATGAAAAAGGGAGGGCTCCATTACTTTACGGTCATTTTCCAGGGAAGTACCTGTACACCGCTGCGTATTAAGCTTTCTTCACCACCATAGACCAAATGAGGGCTTACACTTTGGGGGTGGGCCAATTCTCCGAAATGCTTTAAGTTTTTAAATAAGAGAGCGCTTAATGTTTGTGTGGATTTTACCTCATACACTTCAAATCCATTGGCATTCTTGAGCAAGAGGTCAAGCTCTATTCCATTATGTTCCTGCCAGAAATAATATTGAAGATGCTGATAGCTATTTTCAAAAATATTACCTTTGAATCTGTTCGTTGCCAGTTCCTCCTGCTCTCTGATCTGTAGTAGATGGGACAGTAGACCGACATCATAAAAATAGAGTTTCAGAGTTTTTACCAAACGTTTATTGAAATTCTCATGATAGGGGTAGAGCTGAAAAACAACATAACTGCTTTCTAAAATGGACAACCAGGACTTTGCAGTAGGCTGTGAAATATTGCACTCATTGGCTATGGCTGTGAGATTACAGTAGGTGTTGAATTGTCTCCTGGCCAATTAATTTTCGCATCTGAACGAAAGTATTGATTATTTGGATACTTACTTTAACAGCGATGTCGCTTCTTAAAACAGCCGAGAGCATAACTACTCCTTGTTCGGTAAAAGCATAAGGATTTGTAGAGGTATACTTTAATGTTTCAAACCGGTCGCAATTTGCGACCAGTTGATTTTTTCCATATCACTCAGTTGAAAACGAAACGATTCAGGGAAACGCTCAATATTTCTCTTGACTTGCTCATTTAGTCTTTTAACTTCAACTTGGTACATATCTGCTAGATCTCTATCCAGCATCACCTGCTCGCCACGAATTTTGAAGATTCTGTTTTCAATTTGCTGGTGTGATATTTCCATTTCTTCAGTCATAGCTTTTCAGGTTCTTACTCCTAATTTTTTCTTGTTTATAATTAGCATAAATATACTAAAAATATTAGATAATAAAGGTGGGGTGTTTTGTTTTCGTGTCTGATTAACAATTGGTTATTGTGTTGGTGAGTTTAGTGGTGATAATAGGTGTCTTATTAGTCAAAAGAGGTGCGAACTAGGGATGTTCGTCGCCTGTTCTATCAGTATTGATATCTTTTCGGAAAGTATTTGGGAAGAGGTGCTATGCTTTTTTGAGTTTTGTATCCCCTCCCGGAGAGGGGGCAAGTGGAGAGCCTAGTCTAAATATACGTACTTTTATTTTTAGTGATTAACACACGAGCGAGGACGCTCGCGCGAGCAGAGGATATGGGGCTTATCGAACGTTATGGAACTGGCATAAAACGTGTTCGGAAGCTATTTTTAGACCATGGATTACCAGCACCAGACTTTAAGGTTGTGCAAGGGGGCTTTTTCGTCAGGGTATTTGCGGGGGCAGAGAAAAGCAGTTCTTCGGACCCAAATGTCGGAGTAAATGTCGGAGTAAATGTCGGAGTAAATAAGCTACTAGAAGTTGTCACAGATAATCCTGGGTTAAACTTGAGTAAACTGAAAGTGTATTTTGACGTGACGGACCGTACCTTAGAGCGATGGTTAAAAGAATTACGAGAACAAGGGAAAATCGAATTTATCGGCGCTCCAAAGACCGGTGGTTATTGGAAGGTTAAATCATAGGATATGGGGCTAGCGTAGCAAGCCAGATTGTCTTCGGCGAGTTCCTTGTGGTGGATTTTCCTTATTTCTCTTCCTCCGGAGGGAGGACTAAGCCTATAATGGGGCGCTTGCCGTCGAGCTACTTACTGGGCTTTAGTTGCGAGAAAAGAGGTTGCTCAAGCCATTCCTTTGGGAAACCCATTTTCCAAAGAGGAGTATTAGGAAAAACTTCAATTAGGTCTATAAGTTCCTTTTTTAGGGAGTGCCCAGGAGATATTTTGTCGTTCATATATAGCATAGCACAAAGGATTGGGAAAATCTTTTTTTTCCTGTCTTCATTTGGTATGTAATTAAGAACAGTGTCAGAAAGATTATTAGGCCATGCGTATTTAATTATAAGTGCCCTATTCCACACTCTGCTATGGTGGGCTATGAGGTTACGTATTAATGTTATGGATCTTAACCAGCTTGAAAAATCTCTAGTGCTGCTTAGGCCAAATTCATTTGCTATTTTCGCTTTTTCTGGGAGTTGTATTTCTAAGTTATCAAATAGTTTTGACAATGTCCCCAGTGTCACAACCTCTAATCCTTTCCATGCTTCTGGATAATCGTTTGGATGATTTAGATAATGCTTTACCATAAACTCCTCACTGCTCTGGCACATATCATTCAGTAATTTTGACAAAAATTTAATGTGCTCTTTTTTGTCTCGAAATAAAGACTGCTTTAAATACCACTCTGCTCCATGTGATAACGACAAATGATAGATCAATTTTGTTCTTAAGGAAATCTCAATCCGTTCAATAGCGTTAAAAACTAGTAATCGAAAATGTCGGTCAAAATTGTAAAGATCAATCACATCTTCAAAAAACGAGTCATCTTTGAAAGTATGAAGCACCTTGTCTTCTTGCATTTCCCACCAATAGCCTTTTAGCCTGTAATAGCTTATATTACTTAAGAAATGTGGTGCTGTATCAATATCTCGGAATTGCATATTACGTTCTTGCAATAAGGACAACTGATCTTGAACGGTCAGAGGTATCTTTCCAGACATTTAAGGTATAATTTGGTTATAAAATAAAAAGACCCGCATGCTGTTCTTATGGGAAGCAGTACGAGTACCGTTGGCACAAATATAATAAGATAAATTAAATTAGCAAAATATTTTTGGTGTAATGTTTTATATCATAGTCAATTATCGGTTGAAATAATTAAAACTACTTCAACAAAGAACCAACATGACTACTTCTGTTTTTCTCACTTCTCTTCCTCCGCAGGTGGTACCAAGCTTATGATAGGACGCTCGCAGTTATTTATAATTGCTCTTTACTTTTTTATCCTCCTTTGGGCTTTCTTCTGGAGTTTACTTGTTTTACTCCGTTGGTTTATCTTTTTTAGATGTCTTCATTGTTTTTTCTCGATTAAAATAATTTGATGTAAGAGTCGAACATAAAAATCTGTCCTCTTTTTCCTCCTGTCATTTCTTTGATTATACCATATTGTTCCATTTCATCGATAATTTTGTAAGCGGTTGGCGTGGATACTCCCGTTAATGTTACTACTTGTTGTGCATTAATAATTGGACGTTGGTACAATTGGTCTAATATATTAAGTATATGATGACTTCTCGTACTGTTTTTCTGGATTAACTCTTCTGTTTCTTTTTTTAATTTTAATACAGCATCGAATGTAGCGACTCCATTTTTGGCTGTTTCTATAATTCCAACCAAAAAAAACTTCAACCATTGTTTGATATCGCTGTGTGTCCGGACACGCATTAAATTATCATAATATAATCCTCGATGACGCTCGAAAAAATCTGATAAATACAGAATAGGCTTTTTAAGAATTCCTTTGTCAACTAAGTATAGTGTGATCAATAAACGTCCTACCCGACCATTACCATCCAAAAAAGGGTGAATAGTTTCAAATTGATAATGTATCAAAGCAATCTTCAGCAAATCAGGAACAAAGTACTCTTCGTTGTGTGCAAATTTCTCTAGATCATTCATTAATTCCGGGATAGAGCTACACACAGGCGGTATAAACGTAGCATCATTGATACTAGCGCCACCAATCCAATTCTGACTGCTTCTAAATTCGCCGGGCAATTTGTGTTCGCCGCGGGCGCTCTGCAGTAAAATACGATGAGTGTCACGGATTAATCTTGATGAAAAGGGCAATTCGTGGAGCTTTTGAATTGCTTGATTCATTGCCTCAATATAATTATGAACCTCGACCCAGTCATCTCTTCGTTCGACGCGTAAATCTTCTTTATCTAAGAAAGCATCTTCTATATTGGTTTGCGTACCTTCAATCTTGCTGCTTTGTGTCGCTTCCTTAGCGACATGCATGCTGATGAACAAGTCGATATTGGGAATGTATTCAGAATACATATCTAAGCGTCCTATCTGTCGGTCTGCTTTTGATAACAATTGTTGAATTTCCATATCATCCAAAATCCATTGTTTGTTCATTTCAGTTGGTTGAAAACTCTTATAGTACCCCTGATTGATATATGTTCAAGCTTTGAAGTCTTTCATTTGGATAAATTTAATGATAACACCTTAACTTGAAGATGCAGTTGTTTAAAATCGGATGAGCAAAATTAAACAAAAGAAACCTTATTTAAAAATGTGGCCATTTATTTAAATAAGGTGTGACTTAATAAAGTAGGTTCATACTTTTAACTCAAGGAGTCGCTTATGAATCAAGGTTCCTTCTTAGCGTTTTTTATTTTTCTTCCTTCTCTTCCTCCGCAGGTGGTACTAAACCTATGATAGGACGCTCGAAGTTATTTATAATTGCCCTTTAATTTTTATCCTCTTTTGGTTCTCTTCTGGAGTTGGCCTCGTCATGCTGAGCGGAACGCAGTGCAGTCGAACGCATCTACAAGCTATACATTCGTTTACTCGTTTTTACTCCGTTGGTTTACCTTTTTTGGAAGTCTTCGGTTTTTTCAAGATATCGTCGTCTGTTAAAGGAGTAATGTATAGCTGTTCGAATGCAGCTTTGGGTTTCATATCATTGGTGATGGCGATAGCTATGACTTCAAATGCATAGAAATCGGACAGCGTATTTTTTAGTACTTTACTCAGTCGAGGTGCCTCAATGCTTGCTTTATCAGCGACATCATATTGCTGAATGATAAATTGGTTGATGAAGCTTTCCTTGGCATTGTTTATTTTTCTTACTACTGGTGTGTGCTTCGATAAGTATTCTTGTCTTTTTGACTTTATTACTCTATCGAAACCTTTAATACAGTCTTCATCAAAGTTTTGCGATATGATTTTGAACATATAGTAAAACACTTTACCTCCAAGAGTTTCGATGTTGGTGCTTAATGCCGTGTCAAATGCTTTTTTACTAAGTTGAGGCATTAATTCTCTTTCAATCTTTTCGTAGAAATCACGATCAAAATTTCTCAAGAAACTACTAAAACTTATTTTATTCATTTGATTTACAGTTGTTTGTTGTTTTCGTTGTGTTTTATATTTCTTTTTATATCGCAATTGCTTATATTTGTGATGCAATCATTTATTTGGTTGTAGTCTCGGACACGAAACGGCAAATTTCAACAGACGCGAGACGGTAGGGTTTGCGAACCCCCTGTGCTTTTTGTATTTTCGCAAAAGGAAGGGGCAA
>JBEBQJ010000006.1:0-77214 GCA_040395455.1 Sphingobacterium yanglingense
GATTTCAGCGGCTGTTCGTCGCTCTATTCGTTCTTGATATTTTGTAAAAAAGGAAGACCCCTTGATAAGCTCCTCATACTGCGAACTAGCGCAAGGCCCCATTACAGCCCGAGCTGGCACCAAATGTGTAGCTACGACTTCAGTTGGGATTCCCTTATCATTCAACACCGTTACTAATGCCTGTCCCGTACCAAGAGATGTCAGCACCTTATCAATCTGATAGAACTCCGAGGTCGGATAAGTCTTTACCGTCTTACGTAGATTTTCCGCATCATTGGGCGTAAAAGCCCGCAGAGCATGCTGTATTCTATTTCCTAATTGGCCTAATACACTCTCAGGAATATCCGTTGCTGCCTGAGTACAGAAGAAAACCCCAACGCCCTTAGACCGAATCAACCGTACAATCTGTTCAATCTGCGTTAAAAAAGCCTTAGATGCCCCATTGAATAACAAATGAGCTTCGTCAAAGAAGAACACCAATTTCGGTTTGTCCAGATCTCCTACTTCTGGCAACTTCTTAAACAACTGGGCCAATAGACTTAATAAAAAGGTAGAGAAAAGCAACGGCTGATCCTGAATATCAGAGATATTCAAAAGAGAAATAACGCCCTTACCATCTACTTTTCCAAACAGATCATTAATATCAAACTCTCTTTCCCCAAATACGTCGGACACCCCCTGCTGCTCTATGGCGACAATCTTTCGCAATATAGCGCCTGAACTCGCGGCACTGATTCTACCGTAATCATCTTTGATCTCCTCCGCACCAGGTCCGTCAGAAAGATAGCTCAAAAGCCTTTTTAAGTCCGTAAAGTCCACCACAGGCAATTGCGTATCTTCTGCATATTTAAAAATAGCGCTCAACACCCCCGCCTGGGTATCATTCAAGTCTAAAATTCTTGACAAAAGCACCGGACCAAAGTCCTCGATAGTGACGCGCATGGGAGCCCCTAATTTGCCACTCAAAGAAAACAATTCTATGGGAAATGCAGATGGCTCAAACGGAATACCAACAGCCTGTCCACGTTCGAGCAACGCTTCATTTGTCTTCCCTTCCTCCGCTAACCCTGACAGATCACCTTTCACATCCAACATAAAAACAGGGACACCAGCATCAGAAAGCTGCTCGGCCATCAATTGTAGTGTGCGTGTCTTACCCGTACCCGTCGCTCCGGCGATTAGCCCATGACGGTTCATCATCTTCAAAGCCAGGTTGACTTTAGCATCTGTCACTACCTCTCCATCCAAAATACCAGCCCCCAATTGGATAAAAGCTCCTTTAGGATTATAAGAGGCGAGGACTTTATCAATAAACTGTTGTTTCATACGTATATAGCTTGTTTTTTATCTGTCATTAACTTATCCCGACTAGTCGGGATAGAATACTCATGGGTTTTGTGTTATACAATTTATAAATAATCGATTAATTATTGGCATAAAATAATCCCGCCATACAATCCACATTACCAAAAACAACAATAACACAACCGTTAATCGCATATTTTGTATTTTTTTTATAATAAAATTTCAAATAACATCCTGTTTGCAGATTTTTATTTTATTTTTGTCAAAGTGAAAATAACAAAGAACATATCCCTATTTAGCAAAACACAGCGAATCATCGCTGCTAAGGTTTGCTTCTTTGTATTTTTCACCAAGATGCTTATCTCCGCTTCTCCTATGTTTATGGATGTGTTGGACAAAGGCACAATATTACAAGTAGTCATGCAACTAGAGGTCGAATTGACCTCAAAAGGAGCCAACAGTAACAATGAAGATCTACACGAACATGGTGTAAAAGTTTTCAAACCTGACGCTATTGACTACCTTACCTTCAATCCTTCAGTGGAGAACAACGGAAAGCAACGCAACTATCTCCGTAATGAAAAAGGGATTTGTAGCTACCACCCTTCTGTTCCCACTCCGCCTCCTAACTGTTAAGATAGATCTTTAAAACTCTTCACACACCTGATGTAGCCTTTTTGGGGATGCAATGGGGTATGAAATGTAGTTTACACGCTATTTTAAACAACACATTTAGACATTATTTAAAGTTTATGTTAGGAACACGTATGTCCGCTTTTCTAAAATTATCGAAAAGGGACTTAAAATATGATTTCCCTGCTAGTATTGTGGTCTTTCTTGTCGCCTTGCCCCTATGTTTGGGTATAGCAATGGCTTCTGGAGCTCCCCTTTTTGCAGGTATATTGACAGGAGTTATAGGCGGCCTTGTAGTAGCTTCATTTTCTGGATCACAACTCAGTGTGAGTGGACCAGCTGCGGGATTGACCACCATTGTTTATGGTGCTATACAGCAATTAGGAGCCTATGAAACATTCTTACTCGCAGTAGTTATCGCTGGTATTGTACAGCTCGTACTGGGTATTATAAAAGCGGGAATGATAGGCAATTTCTTCCCATCATCTGTCATCCTTGGTATGTTGACTGCTATTGGTATCACTATTATATTAAAGCAGCTTCCTCTTGCCTTCGGTATGACTGTAGCCCACGCTTTCGAATTAGAAGATGGAGGAGGGATAGCCGCATTTAAAGACACCGTATTCGCCGCTGTTAATCTAGGAGCTGCAGTAATCTGTTTCCTATCTCTAGCCATACTTATTTATTGGCCCTCAATCAAAGGGTTCAACAAACTTCCTGCTCCTCTTGCAGTAGTTATTGTAGGTATAACGCTAGGATTTGCGTTTCAGGGGACACCTTTCGCTTTGACTATTGGCGAAACCCACTTTGTAGCCATACCTACCGTATCCTCCTTCGAAGAATTCACGGGGTTATTTATCTTTCCAGACTTCACACAGATTGTAAATCCTGATGTATGGATGGTAGCGGTCACCATTGCTGTGGTAGCCAGTTTAGAAACGCTACTTAGTATAGAGGCAATAGACAAGCTAGATCCTTTCAAAAGAGTATCACCTACGAATAGGGAATTAGTAGCACAAGGAGTTGGAAACATGACGTCTGGGTTATTGGGAGGCATACCGCTGACATCTGTTATTGTTCGGTCATCAGCCAATGCCAATTCAGGAGGGCGCACACGACAATCAGCTATACTACATGGTATCTGGCTATTGTTAGCTGTACTCGCCATTCCATTTGTTATCAATTTGATACCACTTGCCTGTTTAGCGGCTATCCTATTACACACGGGTTACAAATTAGCTAAGCCCTCATTATTCAAATCAATGTACGGCAAGGGATTAGATCAATTTATCCCATTCATCGTCACCGTAATCGCTATTGTTGCGACAGATCTCTTAAAAGGTGTTGGAATCGGTATTCTTGTATCCATGTTCTACATTTTTAGAGCGAACATACAGAATGCATTTATCTTCGACTTTACGAAAGATCCGGAAACAGACGATCAGGCAGATAGCAAAGTGGTGATCACGCTTGCCGAGGAAGTCACTTTCTTAAATAAAGCGGCCATACAAAAACAGCTTTATGACTTACCCAAAGCAGTAAAGTCAGTTACAATAAATGGACGTAACAGTAAATTTATAGACAAAGATGTAATCGAGGTTATTAAGGACTACGAACAAAATGCCTTAAGCAAAGGCGTAGATATATCGCTAATAGATATCGCCTACAAAAAGCAACCGCAGAAAAATTTCAAACGGTCGAAGAAAGCGGCCTTAGAGGCCTAAAGCTCTTTCTTAAATACAACACACAAAAAATCAACTATATAAGAAAATATGTTGATACCAGATAATAGAATTAAAGTTAAAATGCTGTAACTTGGACTCGTTTAAGCAGTCCATATATTAAAAAGAAACATGGAAAATAAAGAACTAGAATTAGGTTTTCAGAGAATACTACAAGGTAACAAAGACTGGGTCGACTTCGTAAGCAAAGATACTACAGGCCGGTTTCAACAATTGGCAAAAGGGCAGAACCCAGAGATACTGTGGATTGGTTGTGCAGATAGCCGCGTTCCTGCCAACGAGATTACAGGCACAAAACCAGGTGAAGTATTCGTACATCGTAATATCGCAAATATGGTGATACATGCCGATATGAGCATGCTATCCGTTCTGGATTATGCTGTAAACGTTTTAAAAATAAAACAGGTCATCATCGCAGGACACTACGGTTGTGGTGGAGTAGCTGCTGCCTTGAGCCGTCAACAATTTGGTATCATCGATAACTGGTTGTGTCATATCAAAGACGTGTATCGCATACATGCTGCTGAGATAGATGCTATAGACGAGCATGAGAAAAAGGTGGATCGGTTGATTGAGCTTAATGTAAAAGAGCAGGTATTCAATCTATGTACCACCTCTATTATCCAAAATGCATGGAAAGAAAGAAATGATCTTGCCGTACATGGAATGGTAATCAATATAGGTACTGGTGAATTAACCGACTTAAACTGTACATTTACAAGCAATGACGACTTGGGAGATGTATTTGCATATAAATAGGCTACATTAACTCTAGTCAACCCACTCTATCATCAAGATAGAGTGGGTTATTCTAAACCTTATTTCCCATTCACCTTGACCATGCTTTGCCTACCAATTACAAAACAAAAACTCATAATCACAATGTAAGCGACAATGCACGGAAAAAAAGCAATTTCCCAGGAATAGAGATCTTTTAATGCTCCTTGAGCATATGTTAAAATAGCTCCTCCTACTATCGCTGTGGAGAGCATTCCTGAAGCCGTACCTGTATGAGGCCCTAAACCTCTGACCGATAAAGAAAAAATAGTGGCAAACATTATCGCATTACAAAGACCTACTGAAACCATTGTCCAAACCGAAAGATTTCCGTTGCTTAAAATGGATAAAAGAATCAAAAATGCAGCAACTAATGCCACTATAAAGAGAATCCGCTCGCTCTTAAATCGTTGTAGAAAAAATGCTCCCAAGAAGCGTCCTACCAGCATTCCTCCCCAATAGTAAGTGAGATAAAAATTAGCCGCACTTTCCGAAACATTGAGCCTATCCGCTATGTAATTCGTAAGATAGGTTCCTATACTAACCTCCGCTCCAACGTACATAAATAACGCTAAAACCCCGAACCTTAAATTCGGAAATTTCGCAAGCAAAGAAAACAGGTTTGTCCTCTCCGTTTCTGAGGTAGGATCAGAGGAGAGTTCAGTTGCCCCTACCTTAGGTAGCTTTATCCAGAATACGAGGAGCCCAATCAGTAGCAAGCCTGTCCCGATAAACAGATAAGGCTTGACCAATACATCAGAACCACTATGATCAGATATCTTGGATAGAATAAAGTGCGCGCCAAAAATAGGAGCCAACGTCGTTCCCATAGACCCTACTCCTTGTATTAAGGTCAATCGGGAAGCGGCACTACTTGGTGGCCCTAGTATTGTAATATAGGGATTTGCAGATACCTGGAGCAATACTATACCCATAGCGATTATGAAAAGAGCAATTAAGAACAGAAAATACTCGTGAAATATCGAAGCAGGATAAAACAGAAAGGCCCCAACTGCGGCTATACAAAACCCGGCAACCATACCATTCTTATACCCTATCTTATCTACGACCCTACCTGCTGGAATTGATATCAACCCGTATGTTAGGTAAAAATAAAACTGAACTAGAGAGGACTGAGAATAGCTAAGATTGAACCCTTCTTTAAAAAATGGGACAAGTGTATCATTCAATACAGTAATAAATCCCAGCATAAAATAAAGTATAGCCAGTACGAGCAGTGCGACCTTATAAGAAGTCCCAACCGTATGTTCGCTAGATTGAACCGATTTTGTCATGTTTTCAACGTTTTTAATCTTGTTTTAAAACTGATATTTTCGCATTATGGACTTTACCAGAAAGTCTAGCTAGTTGATACAAAGCTCTCGGCACATGAAAACACCCTTTCCATTTCCCTCCTTTCAGATTCAACAGTACACTACCCTCTCTACTTAAATAACCATACATTTCTCCATATTCTTGATCTACAAAATGCTTCCATATATAGTCATGCAATTTCTCGTACCATGATAAGCATTCTTCATTGCCTGTCAACTGATACCCCTTTAACATAGCAATAGCGGCCTCCAAATGGACCCACCATAATTTCTGATCCCACTCCAGTTGTTGTGGAGGAGCTCCTTTTCGATCCAAAAAATAAAATATACCCCCAAACTTTTCATCCCAGCCATAATTTATCATATTCAACCCCATCTGTACGCATCGATTAATCAGCTCACGGTCCCCCCACTTTTCAGCAATATCCATAACAAACCACATCGCTTCCAGACCGTGGCCAGGATTGACCAAGCGCCCTTCAAAAGTATCGCTAAGATTACCGTCCTGATCGACGTTCTCTAGAATGATGCCCAATTCCTCTTTATAAAAGACGTTCATAACTTCATTCACACCAAACCGCAACGTACGATCCACTAACTCTTCAGGCAAAAGAGATTCTATTTCCAAAACCAAGTTACACAGTATCATAGGAAGAGAAAAACCCTTCAATGACCTGTTATCGCTTATCGACTTAGCGTATTTCCCTTTAGGATCTTTCTGTCGCGTCAAAACATTTTGAAAAGTTTGCAAAGCAATATCACGATATACTTCATCGCCTGTAGCCTTAAACAACTGGGCATAAGCCATAGTAGCAAAGCAATCTGAAAAGATACTATGAGGTTGCACAATAGGATTTCCTTTCTTATCCAACGCAAAGAACCAATGCCCATCATTGTCCCTCCCGTGCTTCATAAGGAAATCAGCACCACCCCTCGCCACATTTAAATAAACAGGATCAGCTTCAAAATTATTATACAGCATTGAAAATGTCCATACCTGACGATGCTGAAGCCACATAAACTTGTCTGTATCATAACATTTCCCTTCTCTGTCTAAGCAGGTATAAAAACCACCATCTTCCCTGTCTATAGAATGATCAAGCCAGAAAGGAATAACATTATCGTTCAAATAAGCGCTGTACAATTTCGCTCGTTCATCAAAATTCATGATTAAATTTTAGGTTAGATATTATTGATATTTTAACTCCATAACCACCGGCAAATGATCCGAAGCATAAGTCTCTGGATAGGTGGAGTAAGATTTGACTTTAAACATATTCTCTGCTATTCCATTGTACAGCAAAAAATCAATTGCTGTTGTCGGTTTGGTAGCAGAATGCGTACTAGGACAATTCGTACAAGGCACTCTAAAAGCGATTTTCAATAAATCCCAGACTGCATTAGATTGATTCATATTGAAATCTCCACCCAATACCATCGGATATTTCTGATAAGATTTAAGAGCTTTCAACAGTTCCCTAGACTGCAGCTCGCGGTTAGCATCTGCAATATGATCCAAATGAGTCGAAGCAAAAACAAAATCATTACCATCCGCTAGCTTAACACGTACCCATCCCAAGGTTCTGAGTTCTGCTCCCGTTCCCGGCGTGACGGGAAGAGAGATATTGTGAAACTCTTCTATTGGATATTTTGACAAAATAGCTATTCCATATTCACCATTCGATCTATCGATAGCTTTAAAAAACTGAAAATGCATACCGGTAAGTTCGCCTAATTTGGCCGCCTGATCCAAATCTTTACCCGACCGATCTGTAAAACGATCTACTTCCTGCAAAGCAACAAAATCAGGTTTGGCTGTATTAATTACTTTAGCAATAGCGGCCATATCTACCACTGTAGCAGGTTGAGAGGGCGGATTTCCAATATGAATATTATAGGACATAAATTTCAGCACCTTTTCATTTTGGGCAACGCCTCCGTCTTCTCCATTTTTATCTTTATTGCACGCTAGAAGTACGAAACAAAGAGGTATCAAAAATAAAAATGAAACACTTACAACTTTAATATTAAGATTCATAGCTTACCAATTTGGGTTTTGTTTTAAATTTGGGTTCATTAAATAATCACTTTCCGGAATAGGGTACAGATACATACGATCGTGCCAACCCCGTGGCACATGCTTCATCCATAAGATTTCACCTTTATTACCTTCAGACAGGACCATTGCATTAGGCTGACCATTCACCGTACTAGCCACATTCATATAAATCACACCACTCTCTGTTTGACCTGGCGTTGCTGTCACAAATGCGACATCATTTTTACCGTCTCCATTTAAATCCATAGGAGTATTCAGTGCAGGAACATACATCCCATTCCAGTCCTCGGTAAAAAGTTCCCCTCTTTTCCAACGAATAATATCATAAAAACGGAATCCTTCCAACGCCAATTCTATGCCTCTTTCCCGGCGAACTTCTAAAATAGCGGCATCATTTATATCGGGAAAATATTCCTGCTTCAAATAAGTATCTATTACTACAGGCTTTGTATTTAACCCCTGAGTTATACCACCACGTTCCCGTAAAAGACCGACACTCTTCGCCCAGTCTGCATCAGAGAAGTCATCCAGTTCGGCTTTTGCCTCAGCAAAATTCAGCAAAACTTCTGCGTACCGTATTAAAGGGATATTATAAGCATTTCTAGCCCCTCCATCGAGCGCTACATCCGATTCGACCCATTTTATAGGTTGGTATCCAGTATAAGTCTGAGAAAAACTAGGCGAAGTCAAAATTGACTGTCCCCCATTTACACGGGCATAGCCTTCTGTTCTTATCGTTTGCTCTAGCCGACGGTCTCGATTCTGTGTCTCTTCGCTAAAAGCCTTTGTCTTATAGCCTGTAGACGAGGTAAAAAAACTACCATCTCTATTCAAGTAAGTATGAATAAATTTTCTTGTAAAACTGAGACGATCTCCGTAGGACGCACTTGTATAGTACCAATTCGCATCATGGTACACCCCGAGTTCAGTACTATAAGCAATATTTAATATTGTCTCACTCGTTACACCCTGTTTTACAAACAATTCCTTATAGCTCGTCCCAGCACTGGCTTTATGTAACGAATAAAGCTTCGTATCGATAACTGCCGCAGCCGCAATTGCAGCTTCCCTCAACCACTCGTCCGCTGTAGATTTAAGTCCGATTTCCTCATGATACTTACGGTAAGTACCCTCAAAGAGACATATTCTAGACTTTAGTGCTAATGCTGCAGTTTTAGTGATTCGTGTACGTGTAGGCTCCGATTCAGCACTAATATTTTTAATCGCAAAATCCAAATCTCTCAAGACAGAATCCATAACCAGCTTCCTCGAATCACGCTCTCCATACAACAACTGATCAGTGTTACTTAACGTCTTATTTATCCAAGGTACATTTCCGAACCTCTTAACCTTTTCAAAATAAAAGAAGGCCCTAAACAATCGAGCGATACCGTTGTAATTGTTGCGTACCTCTTCGCTAACCTCTGAAGAATGATTATTTTCTAAAAAATAATTGATATTCCGCAATGCGGTCCACGTCCATCCCGTGCTTTGTCGGGGACCAAATGCTCCAGGTCTGAAAAAATCAGGAACATCTTTACGAGCAACAAAATCGCCCATATTATCACCCCGTAATACATCTGTCGAGGTAGGTAAAATCGAATAGAATGAATTGGAATACAATTTCAGACCAGACTCCGTATTGAACACAGCTTCCTTACTGACAGTAGATTTCGGAATCTGGTCGAGCTTGTTGCAGGATGTTATCCCTCCTAAGAACAATACTGTATATATCGCAAATCGAATATGTTTCATTTTTAAAAAGTTAAGGTAAAACCAAAAGAATAACTCTTAATCATAGGATAATTGAAACCATCGCCTTGGTTAGAATCACCTAACAGCTGATCAGAATCCCCTGTATTCTCAGGATCAATATTTCCTTTAGTTATTTTAAACATAGGTGAGTAAGTAAAAAGATTCTCTCCTGAAAAATAAACAGCTAGAGATTTTATCGCGTACTTCTTCAAGAACGGGGCAGGCACTTTATAACCAATCTGCAAGTTTTTAAGTCGTGCATACGCCGCATTCTGCAGATACCGAGTCTGTGTCTCCCTAAGCGTCCCTCCTGCTGTCCAAGCTAAATAACCGGTATAACGGGGGAAGTAAGCATTTGGATTGTCTTCTGTCCAAATATTACCTAACTGAGAGACTAAAGGGTGTCCATATGGTGCATTATATTGCCCCCAGAATGTATTTGCTCCCCTACTAGGGTACCAATCCTGCTTTGCAACCCCTTGAATAAAAGCTGAAACAAAAAAATCACTATAGTCGAATGCAAGATTTACCCCAAATCTATAACGAGGTGTACTATTTCCAATAATGATCCGATCCCCGGAATTAGTCGCGGTATTTTCCCCATTATTAATCACACCGTCATTGTTGATGTCCTTAAATTTAATATCACCAACACGCCATACTCCGGAGGCAGTCGTATTAAACAGACTCTGATCTGCTGAAGTTTTTATTTGATGTTGACTTGTATAAAATCCATCAGTAACATATCCCCATATATCGCCCAATCGTTGACCTTCGTAATAATCATTCAAGAGCTTACGTTCGTTATTGAATTTCAATATTTTAGACTTATTGTCAGAGAAAACCGCCTTTACACTAAAATTAAATTGTTTGTCTGCGATGTCAAACTTATCTGAATAGGATACTGTAGCTTCAAATCCCCGCGTTTCCAAATCTGCATAATTACCTTTTGGTGAGGCAGCTCCAAAAATAGCTGGCAATTCTTTACCAGCCGTAAACATGTTCGTTGTCTTCCGCACATAATAATCCGTATTAACGGTGAGTTTATTTCTAAAAAAACCGAGGTCTAAACCATAATTTGCTGTGGTAGATGTTTCCCAAGTCAATCCATCCGGGATTACTGCAGGTGCGCTTGTACTCGCCTGTTGTCTCCCTTCGAGAATACGAGTCATCTGTCCCAATGCCAACTGCTCCTGAAAAACGTAGGAAGCAATATTACCATTCCCCAATGAACCATAGGATGCTCTGAACTTGATATCAGAGACCTTATCCTTGCTCCACTTCCAAAATGGCTCATTAGTAAGTCGCCATCCCGCAGATACTGATGGAAACAAAGCATAGCGCTCATGTTTAGGAAATTTAGATGATCCATCATATCTTCCATTTACTTCAAGTAGATAGCGGTCATCATAAGTATAATTCAGTCGAAAAAAACCACCTAAAACATTCCATTGCTCATACCCACCAGTAGTTGCCATAGACTCTCCCAAAGCAAGATTAATATCCTCCGCATCCTCATAAATAAGTCCGTTTCGTTCCATACCAATGCGCTTATATGTACTGAGTTCATAATTATACCCTACTAGCCCTTTGAAATAATGCTTCTCTGCAAACCGCTTTTCATAGTCGGCGTACAAGTTACCTGCCAAGTACTGAGTGTTGCGCTGTATTTCACGTATGTCATTATACTGATTCCCTAGGTACTCAATCACTCCCTGCACTCTACTATAGGGCACCGGAACCCTTATACGATTTTCATTACTATTTGTATTTTGATAAGTAAAATCGCCTTTCACATTAAAAGAATTATCGAAAAACTTAGCATGAAACCCTGATGTAGTCCGTAACACATTACGATCGTAATCCATGCCGTTCTTGCCATACACATAATCTCCCACTGTATATGCTGCCGACTGTGTCAAGGTTCCATCGGGGTTAAACATCGGCACCATAGGATGTCCTTCCGCCGCCATGTTTCTCCAGATTCCGCCTGTTTCACCAATATTCATTGGAATATGAAAGATGTTTTTTCCAAAATCCATATTATTATAGACCTGTAACCAATCGGTCAATTCAATAGCCCCCTTAGCCCGGAGGTTGTAACTCTTAAAATCGTCAGAATTGTACTTAAACAAACCAGGTTGGTTAAGATAATGAGCGGAGAAAATGTAGCTTGTTTTATTACTTTTTCCAGAAAAGCTCAAGTTTTGATCCAGAGCATGCGTACGTTTCTTATATAGGTCATTCATCCAATTATGGCTATCATAATAGATATACTCACCTGTATTGGGGTCCACTTCCACGCGTGGGAAACTTGGATCCTCGCTACGCCTTTTCAGCTCCTGTAGATACTCTTGAGAAAACTTCATCGTTTTATTCACATTCTGTGGGTAACTCGCATAATTATTCCAGCTTGCAAAAGCCTCATTGAACATAGAAGCCCATAAATAACCGTCAGAAACAAACTCTGGAATATAGGTCGGATTTTTTAGCGCGTAATTTCCAGCGTAATTAACCTGTATCTGATCATTTTTTGGATTTTTAGTGGTAATCAATACAACTCCAAATGCCCCCCTAGCCCCATAAATTGCGGCCGAAGCAGCGTCTTTCAATACCGTTACAGACTCTATATCGTGTGGATTTATCAAAGAAGGGTTTCCCTCGACTCCATCTATTAGCACCAAAGCCGAACCTCCTTGTCCAATAGAAGTAGTACCGCGAATATTAAAACTTGGAGATTGACTAGGCCTGCCGTCAGCTGGAGTGATATTAAGATTAGCAACAGCGCCCTGTAGCCCCTGAGAAATATTAGTAATAGGCCTATTTTTAAAAGCTTCTTCGCCAATATGTGCCACAGCGCCAGTTAAATTTCCTTTCTTTTGTGTACCATAACCAACTACCACAACCTCTTCCAAATCTGTATTTGTCTTTTCCATAATTAGAGTAAGTGGCGACAAATCCAAGAAGTTGATGTTCTGATCAGCATACCCTACAAGACTAGCCCTCAAAACACCTTTACTAGTTTGTACTGGCAATACAAAATGTCCCCCCTGTACTGTCTGTACCTTCAGGTCAGCCCCCTGCACTCGAACAGTAACCCCTACTAAGGGGGATTGATCTGCGTCTAACACAACTCCTCTTAGCTGCTTTTGTCCCTGGGCAAAAGAAGAATGGTTTATACCAGCAAGAAATATCATGCTGATAAAACATATAAATAATAGCTTTATTCCCTTGTTCATAATTTAGGATTTAGAAGTTAAAATGAATATCATCAATGTTAATCCTTGGTCTATTCTTATTGGAGAATGGAATCGATGTATTCACGATACGTAAGCGAACACTTTCACTAAAGCCCGCATTTACCGGAAATTGTACGGTACTCAATACCGTCGATTTATTATCTATTTCTGTAGTACCTATCGCAGTATAGGATGTTCCGCCATCTTTTGACATCTCTACTGTAAATACAGTTGGGTTAATATTCCCCGTTTCCGCAGCCGCAGGATATATACCATAAGATACAGCCACTGCTTTAACACCTTTAAGATCAAAGTTCATTGCAATAACTCCATTTCGCTTCGGATTATCAACAGTTCCCTGTAGGCGGATACTTTGCTTACCATTTTTTGGATCGGAAGCACTTGTAGCGGTTATACCACCATCAATAAGCCACGATCCAGTTATGAAATTCATTAACTTAGCATCATAATTCGTATTGGAGCCCTGTTCAAAATCTTCCAAAAGCTCTTTCAAACCTACCTGAATATCCTCCAGGTTACGGGGAACCAATACGACATCCTTTTCTTTTAGCCTAGCGATACCGATTATTCCCTGAACAAACTCCGGGTTTTCTTCATTGCTAAAGACAGAACCATCTTTAAAATCGGCCATTACTTCCACAATCTCATCATCTATCAATAGTATGCCCCTTAATTTATCGTCTTGCCCTTGAGCTATATTGACCTTATCCAGCTTTACCAAAATAGGCCCCCAATACTGAACATTTGCCAGTAGCGTAGCCATACTTGTTGTTTTGGGCCGGAGCATATTACCTGAACTTTCGACCTGTATACTCTCTCGGCCCAATTGCACAAGAATCAACTCCCCGTCTACCTCTTTTAGTGTAGCGTTCTCCAGATTCAAGGTTACCACGTCTCCCATCAATATATCTGTATTGGCAAAATCTAACTGGACTACAATAGCTGCTTCTGCAACCAAATCCTGTACAATCAGTGTAGATTTATCATTATTGCCTCCCTCAACATCAGAAGTTACAATGGCACGAATGGCAGTCTTTCCGAACAGAAGTCCTTCTTTTTTCTGCACTTTTCTCAGCGTTTGGATACTTGTAGGTACTGAGTACTCAAAATTAGGTATCTTGATATCTTGTCTACACCCTGACAGCAAAGACAAAAAGACACTCAAGAACAAAAGGTTTTTAAAAAATCCCATTTTACAATTATTTTAATTTTAACATGCTTTTTACCAAATCATTAAACAATCCAATAAACACCTTATCTTCTTTATAAGAAGACGTCATTTCCCAAAAGTTTTGTTTGTACACTTCAGCCATCAACGAGTTGACAATCCAACTTTGCGTCCATCCCGTCTGTGTACCCCAGGGGCCCCATCCAGAATCAGCATTACTCGCCCAATAATCCCATCGCCCAAAATCAAATGCGCGGAACCAAGCTCCATCTAAATCAGGGTGCACCTCACTTTTCACCTGACTTCGAACAAAAAAAGCATTGATTTTCCGCAGCGCATCACCATACTGCTCGTCCTTGGTTGCGGCATAGGCTTCCCCTAAGCCAAATGAAGCATAGTTCAACGTGTACAACAGATCCGCAACCTGATCTCCATAATCAGATATCAACGGGGCTTCCTTCAATCCATACTCTTTATTACTCCTCACTTTATCATATCGCCCTAGTCCAGCAATCCCCAAACGTTCTTTAATCGCACCTGAATCATCGAGATCCTGCAACAGTGTATTGACAACCAGCTTTAGCCAATAGCGGTGCATCTCGGTATCTTCTACTCGAACTAACCAAGCCAATGGAAGCAACATACGTGCATACTCCTGCTGAATACCATTGGTCCATTTCCAAAGCGGAAAAGCATTCATCGTAAGTGTTATCGCTTTTACGGCTCGTTCTTTTAGCGGTTCGTATCCCGTTTTATCATATAGCCAGAGATAATTAGCCCATAACCAGGATTCGTAATGGGGATGCAAATTGATAAGTTCCTTTTCATACAAGCTCTCCCATTTCAAAGTCTGAAGCTTCGCATCTCTGAACCAAGGCCCGCGAAACCCCGATGCACCAGAAGTACGAAAGTTGCCCAATATACCTTCAATAATATACGAGTGATAACGTGTCGTAGTCAAGTTGTGGCTAGCTCCGATTGTAGCCAGTAGAGCCCTCGCATTATCATCTCCATAATAAGCATCGGGATCAGTTGTAGCCCAGCCAATCAACCCAAACGAAGTACTTTCCGGATTATTTCTTTCACCATCTCTAAGATTGGATTTGACATACAAAAAATCCAGCAGATTCGTGGCAATCTCCCTATAACTGGAATCCTTACAAACCAATGCTCCTGAACTGAGCGCAAAGGCAGTTTCCGCCTGACAATCCCCCCTAATCCACCATCGAATAGGCTGAGAACCATCTGCATGAATATAAGAAGCATGCCCCTCAAGGATTCCTAGTGACCCATCTCCGACAAGATGCTGAAACTCAGTAGCAGGGTAAACCACCCCTTCTCCATTTTTCTTAGTATATTTCGACACATATTTTTCCCATTCAGGATGCACCAACAAACCCGATTGTTTATACCACTTTACACCTCTTTGTATAGCATTATTATAATCGTTTGAACCAAGCACCTGACCTCTTGAAAAACTAGGAGACACGTCAGCCAAAACCTGTAGGCCCTCCTCTGTTTCACTCCCAACATAGGCCAAAATATACTGCCAAAGTTGATTAAGAACCTGATTTGGACCAAATCTCGACACCACATAGTCACTCAGGGCTATACTAGAGACAAGAAACTCACCTTGCCTAAACAATCCTGGGTAGGAGACAGTCCCTTCTAAGCCATACTCCGCATAATCGAACCCTGCAACTTTAGCAATAGCCATTATCGGATTTTGCCCCTTATACAAATAAAAGTCATGATCATTTAAAGTCACAATACTATTAACAGGCACCCCCATATCCTCTCCCTGCAACAGAACTCCTCGTTCCAAATCAATCTTCTTTATTTCAGGGCGTAAACCTCCTGGATAATAGGGGTACTCCAAATACACTTTCAAACGCTTCTTTTGAATGACCCGCTGCTGTGTTTCACTCAATCCTGCACCTTCAGCTCCTGGCCTAAACAACAGTAAAACCCCATCACCATGACCAGCCTTATTCAGCGCCTCATCGATACTGGGTTTTAAAAAAAACGACACTTTGTTGGTAGTCAAAACCTTCAAAAAACGACTATCCACCTCTGCCACCACCCAAAGAGCGGAAAATGCTGACTTAAAAGAAATAATAAAAAAAGGAAGCAACAGCTTATATTTTAAACTTTTCATAATTCATTCAAATTTATTAAATTTAATTAATATATATGTTAAATTTAAATAAATTTTTAATAAACAAAGTGTAAACAACAAAAATCCTGTTTATAATGCTTCAAAAAGGCATTTGCTAAACAAAAAAAAGAACTACAACTACTGCCAAAGACAGCTACAAATACACCTTCAGGAAATGAAACAGCTTATATATATTAATTTTTTTTATAAACAACATCACTTACAAATACTAATAATATTAATTAAAGGAACAACAAATATTCTTACTATATTAGTTGAATCATTTTATCAATAAATTAAAATATCAATGGCCTCCAGTTTTCTTACGGACATACATAATGCTAATATTTCGGGAGTAGCATTTAAAAACATAAAACTTAAAAAGAAAATATTAGCTTATTTTGCCACTAATGAATTGGGCACCATCGCAGAACTCAGCAAAGAGTTCAATATCAGCATACCTAAGATTAATGAATCGATTAATGAGCTTATCGAAGAAAAACTCGTTAAAGATTATGGCAAACAATCGTCAAATGTAGGACGCAGGCCTAATAATTATGGACTAGAGGCAAACTCAGCCTTCTTTATAGGTGTGCAGGTCAGTCATGATTTTCTGAGTATCGCAATGATAAACATGAAAAACGAGCCTGTCGCCAGCAAAAACAACATAGATTACACTTTAGAGAACAATGAACAATCCCTACTGGACATTTGTAAAGAAATCAAAGAGTTCATTGCTAAGCTGAATGTTAAAAAAGAGAAGATACTTGGGATAGCAATTAACCTTTCTGGACGAATCAACTACAGAACAGGCTACTCCTACAGTTATTTCAATTTTTACGAAGACCCCCTATCTAACTTTTTTGAACAAGAACTGGGCATTCGCACATTTCTAGAGAACGATACCAAAGCCCTCTCTTACGGTGAATTTTCCAGCGGTATCCTGAATGGCGAAAAGGACGCACTATTTGTCAATGTGGACAATGGAATAGGGTTGGGGATACTGATCAACAATCAGCTTTATTATGGAAAATCGGGCTTCTCCGGAGAGTTTGGCCATATCCCGATTTTTGACAACGACATTATATGTAAGTGTGGAAAAAAAGGCTGCTTAGAAACTGAAGCCTCTGGACATGCACTACGACGGAGTGTGATAACTCAATTGGAAGCTGGAGCAACAAGCATCTTAACGAAAAAATTCCAAGAAATAGAAGAGATTCGTCTACAGGACATAATTCAAGCAGCAAAAAAAGATGACACCCTGAGTATTGAAGCTATAAATGATATCGGAGAAAAACTAGGTCGTGGCTTAGCAGCCTTGATAAACATCTTCAACCCCGAACTTATTATAATCGGAGGAATCCTAGCGACTTCCGATGAGTACCTAAGCCTACCACTCAAGAACGCTATCAACAAATATTCTTTGTCTATTGTCAACAAAGACACAAAAATTGTAATGTCCAGTAATGGGCAAAAATTCGCAGCTATTGGAGCTTGCCTCCTATTGAGAGATAGATTATTAGAAATCACAGAATAATTTCAAGCCTCTTCCTAATGAATTAAAGCATCGGAAAGGATGGATATACTTGCGATAGAGTTGCTTTCCTATCGCAATATTTTGCCTTCCGCATCGATAGCTTTAACGTAAGGATTCGCGTAGCGGTCTACCAAAACGGAAAATTCATACCGGGAGACAATATGCTTAGGGTCATAAACACCTTTAAACTTCAATTTCCTAGACCACTCTTTTTCCACCTCCCGATTTACCTCATCCCCTCTCAGAGAAACGTGTTTAATCAAATCCAGCAACTCCTTCAACTCAAAGTCTCGGTCCTCTTTATCCACAAACCACAGTTGGCTACGCGAATACAGACTATTGAAAACAGCCTTGACGCTACCAATCGAAACCGGTCTATCTCCATCAAACAAAATTCCTTTTTCGGTGTCTTGCACAGGGAAAAAGGATACTAAGAACATCTTCTGTAACGATTTAAAATTACTATCCGAAGAGGAGATATCAGAAAAAGGCAGGATACGGGCATCAAAAGTCAACAATTCGGTCTGCAACTTGCGTATATCAATCTTATCCGCTGTAGTCTTGAAAAAAGAACAATATGCGGCTGCAGCCCCCACCGCTTGCCCCAAATTAGTACGCAGCGACAGACTATTATCATCCAGACCTACTTGCACAAGATTCGCTGTAAAAAAAACATTGGAATTACTCTGCGAGAAGACATCAAACCACCTATAACCATACAGAGCGTTCTCATACTCCCCTAGGGCCAGGAGTGTTCGGCGCTCGTCGGCATTAATTTCCGCCAACGACAAAACACGGGACGGTTTGGCAAACAAATCCGTTGAGACCACATATTTCCTAGTATCTCCTTCTGTGGTAGCATCTACCATGGCACGAACACCATATTTCCGCTTATTAGATAATGCTACTGTCAGTTCCTTTTTGCCTTTAGCTATCCCAATAACCTTCGTCCCGCTCACAAGCGTCAGGTTCTGTTGCTTGGCCAACATCCGCTCTAGCGCATTTCGCATTAAACGAGGATTTATATCTTTCTGAAGAGCGAAGATCAACGAATCTCCTTTGTTCTTTAACTGTCCAGTTTCAACAAGTAGATCTTTCCATATCCCACCCAGCAAATGCGCATTACAAGCGATAGGTAGGGTCGAGTTCTCGATATCTGCCATATAGGTAGTCCCTTCGAATACCCATACCGTAGGCACATTCGAACGAGCCGCCTGCAAGGCTGCTGCAAAAGCCTCCACACCATCACCATAAACCAGCAACGTTGGTTTAATCTCCTTTGCTATCGCCCCCATGATTCCGCAAAATAACATCAAGAGACCGATTATGCTAACTTTTAGTCTTATCATACTCTAAAGTACATAAAAGTTCTGATTCATTTTTGCTAACTTTCTTTACTTTTTCCCTTTTACTTCTTTCTAATATATTGCTTTAATGAGTAACTTTGTTTCATGATAGAGGAAGATAAATCACTTAATTTTATTGAAGAAATTGTCGAAGAGGATCTTCGCAATGGAACACATGACGGACGTGTATTAACACGCTTCCCTCCTGAACCCAATGGCTACCTTCATATCGGACATGCCAAATCCATCTGTTTGAACTTTGGACTAGCGCAGAAATACAACGGAAAAACAAACCTAAGGTTTGATGACACCAACCCTGTCACCGAAGATGTAGAGTACGTAGAAAGTATAAAAAAAGACATACAATGGTTGGGATTCCAATGGGCAGAAGAGTTATATACCTCCGATTATTTTGAGACTCTTTATCAATATGCGGTTCAGTTGATCCAACATAACTTAGCGTATGTAGACGATAGTACAGCCGAAGAGATTGCAGCAGCAAAAGGCACTCCCACAGAACCAGGAGTACCGACACCATACCGTAGCCGTTCGATTGAAGAGAATTTAACACTCTTCCAAGAAATGCGTGACGGTAAATATAAAGATGGAGAAAAGGTGCTACGTGCCAAAATCGACCTTGCAAATCCAAACATGCATTTGCGCGATCCACTTTTGTACCGTATCAAGCACGCACACCATCACCGCACAGGAGACCAGTGGTGCATCTATCCGATGTATGATTTTGCCCATGGGCAATCCGACTCTATCGAAAAAATCACACACTCGGTATGTACACTGGAATTTATTCCCCACCGCCCATTATATGATTGGTTGATTGAAAAATTAGAAATATTCCCTTCACATCAGTGTGAATTCGCACGTCTCAACATGACATATACTGTGATGAGTAAGCGTAAGTTGCTACAATTGGTAAATGAAGGACATGTCGAGAGCTGGGATGACCCAAGGATGCCTACTATTTCAGGATTCCGCAGAAGAGGTTACACGCCCGCTAGTATTCGCAATTTTTGCGAACGTATAGGAATCCAAAAGCGTGAAAATATGATTGATTTTAGTCTTTTGGAGTTCTGTATTCGCGAAGATCTAAATAAAACAGCGTGGCGCCGTATGGCAGTATTAGATCCTATAAAACTAATCATCACAAACTATCCGGAAGGAAAAGTGGAAGAGCTAGTAGGTGAAAATAATCCAGAAGTTGAAGGTGGCGAAGGAAGCAGGGTGATTCCATTCTCCAATGAACTATGGATAGAGCGCGAAGATTTCATGGAAGAACCCCCAAAGAAATTCTTCCGCTTAGGTCCAGGCCTATCCGTCCGTCTTAAACATGGCTACATCGTAGAGTGCCACGATTACAAAAAAGATGAAAGCGGGAAAGTAACAGAGATATACTGTACTTATGTGCCAAACTCTAAATCGGGCGAAGATACTTCAGGATTAAAAGTAAAAGGAACTATACATTGGGTTTCTGTAGCTCATGCTAAAAAAGCAGAAGTTAGACTCTACGACCGTTTATTCCAAGCAGAGAACCCAGCAGCGGAAGAAGACTTCAAGGCTAGTATTAATCCAGAAAGTTTACATATTATCGAAAACGCATATATTGAACCTGACCTAGCTACTGCAACACCAGGAAAAGGATATCAGTTTATTCGGATGGGGTATTTCACTCTCGATACAAAATCTACGCCAGAGCATCTCGTGTTCAACCGCACAGTTGCACTCAAAGATTCATGGGCCAAAGAGGTCAAGAAAGGATAAAGGAAAAGGAAGCTTAAACAGCTTCCTTTTTTATTTTCAAAGACCTTTATAACATCCCTCTATTGAGTGTACTCTTGCCAATAACTCCTCATCTCTAGCATCTTTCACAACATCTTTAAACCGATTCAAAGACTCCACGGTCAAGCGAACATCCCGCATATCAAAAGAGTTCAGCTTATCCCGTACCGCACTGTAATAATTCAATTGTTCATCAATATATGTAAGGCTCTTATTCGCTAACAAAATAGCTCTTTCCTTTTCCTCTGTTTTGAAGAGCGTATCTACCACCGCCACATTATCATATACATGCTCCGCATTAACAATTTTATTTGGCATCTTTTCATAAGCTAAAATGGCGACTTCCCTTCCTTCTTTAGTTTTCCCCTCTTTCATCAACGTATCCAATGCCACCCCTACAGATTCTGAAAAAAGATACCTTTGCACAAACGAACGATAATCCTGATCAAAATGATGCATACGATTGATATTGCCCCACTCGTATTTCTCCGTAATATTTTTATACAATGTATCTGTATTAACTAAAGATATCCCTTTATCTGGCTGTCCTATCTCTATAGGCATCAACCGGTACACAAGCCCCTCATTTACCAAATACCGATCCAATCCCATAAAATTGTCAGCGGACAACATATTTGCAAAATAGATAGGTCTCTCCCAATTATTGCGAGCCAAAATAGCCATCATTCCTAGTTCTGCCCTACTGACATAATCCTTATTATACAACCACTTCATATTTTCAGGGATTTCTGATTCCCAATTCTTAGGCACCGTCCTATTTTCAATAACAGCATTTCGATCAACTTTCAACTGCATTTTTTTCGTTGGCAAAAAATTCACAAAACGCCCATCCTGCAGAGGCAATTGATTATTGGGACTGTCAGACAATAGAATATCGAGAAGTGTATCAACATCTATATGCTCCTCTACATTAATGTCATGCACATACATCACATCCCTTATACCTTTATCAATTTTCCTACTGTCGATATCCAAAGGTACTGCTGCTGCTTTATTAATAGAAGCCATAGCTTGTTTCATATACCAATCTGATTGCAGATAACTCAAATTGACGATGCGAATATCAGGGCGAATCCCTTCCACTTCCTGAAGGTACCACAAAGGAAAAGTATCATTATCTGCATAGGTAAATAAGATTGCGTTTTTCTCACAGGATTGCAGATAGTTATAAGCCATATCCCTGGTCCATTTCCTATCCGACCTGTCATGATCATCCCAATTTTGAGTAATCAACAAAATAGGTCCTCCAAGACAAGCCAAACTAACAGCTGAAGTAATCGCAAACTTAACCGAGACATATTTTTTTATAAAATCCACTAACCCTAAAACCCCTAATCCAATCCAAATAGCAAACACATAGAACGAACCGGCATAAGCATAATCCCGCTCCCGAGGTTGCATAGGAGTCTGATTAAGATATAAAACAATTGCAATTCCTGTAAAGAAGAATAGCAGGGCCACAACCAATGCATCTCTTTTACTCCGCTTATATTGCCACAATAGTCCGATCAGGCCCAACAAAAGAGGAGCGAAATAATACACATTTCGAGATGGTTCAGTCTTTATAGAGTCCGAAAGTACAGGCTGTCCCCCAAGGATAGTATTATCTAAAATATTAATTCCGGAAAGCCAGTTTCCCGAAGTAATTCCCCCATGCCCCTGAATATCATTCTGCCTACCCACGAAATTCCACATAAAATATCTCAGGTACATATGATTCAACTGATAACTGAACAAAAATTTAAGATTATCCACAAATGTAGGTTCAGCTCCCTCCGCCAACCCCAGATAATAGCGATAGAAATCAGCATGCTTTTCACTGTACATCCGAGGCAACAATATCTCCTTATCGTATTTATAATGTCCAGCCCCCTCTATCTCTCGATACTTTCCTTCCCCTTTGACATACGATTTTGACTTTTCAACGCCTACAGCATTCGCGCTAAAAGTTGGCCCTTTAAACAAAGGTTCAGACTGATACTGCTCCCTGCTAAGGTAACCCAAAAATGAAAAAGCATTATCAGGAGAACCATTATTTAGAGATATATTCGTCTGTGAGCGAATTAAAAGCATCGCATAAGAGCTAAAGCCAAAAAAAACAAAACAAATTCCCAAAAGAGAAAGCTGTAACACCGCCTTTGATTTGCGATGAGCATAAATAAGAGCTAAAACCAGCGAACAAAGAAGAACAATAACAAAGAACAGTACTCCACTTCCAAAAGCTAAACCGAGGCTATTCACAAAAAACAAATCTGTATATGCAGCTATTTTTACCGAATATTGAATCACTCCCCAAAGTACAAAAGCCAATACACCTATACCAAGAGCTAGAGTCTTCAAAGTCCCCTTCCAGTTTATAACATCAGCTTTTCTAAAATAAATCACCAATGCTAATACAGGTATGGTCAATAAATTCAACAAATGCACACCTATCGATAATCCAATTACAAAGGCAATGACCAATAACCATTTATTAGCATTAGGTTCATCTGCACGAGCTTCCCATTTTAAGATTAACCAAAACACCACCGCCGTACAAAGCGATGACATTGCATAGACTTCCGACTCTACTGCTGAATACCAAAATGTATCCGTAAAGCTATAGGCCAATGCCCCAACAACTCCGGCAGCAAATATTAGAATCTTATCTGCTACATTTAAACCCTCTTTACCTCGCAATAGAATCTTTTTTGCTAAGGCAGTAATACTCCAAAACAAAAAAACAATACAAAGCCCGCTACATATTGCAGAACCAACATTCATCCAAAAAGCCATTCTACTGGTATCCCCCATGGCAAGATTGGAAAACAGATTTTGAATCAACAGAAATAAAGGAGCCCCAGGCTGATGAACAACCTGTAATTTGTAAGCAGAAGCAATAAACTCCCCGGTATCCCACCAGCTATTAAAACGGTCCGCAGTCGCGATATAGCCCCCTGTTGCTATCAGACCACATACCCAACCTATCAAATTATTAAGCTTCGTATAACTCATCGGTATATCAATTTAGATTATTCACTAAATTTACATAAACAGCTATATATCAAACAACTGTTAACATATTTTAACACGTTCAAATACAGCCAGACAATACCAATCTTTTAAACGAAAAAACGCCTACCCGATTCATACAAATCGAGTAGGCGTTTCTCAATATCATCACTGCCGCCTACGTATTACGCCAGTTGCTCCACAATCTTCTGTGTGGGACCAGGGTTACTCATCGTATAGAAATGTAAAACGGGTGCTCCAAAATCAATCAATTCCTTACACATCCGTACCATCCACTCCTGACTGACCAGATGGACATCCGCATTCGTTTTACAAGCATCTACAGCATCGCTAAGTTCTTCAGGAATATCCAAATGGAATACTTTCGGGAGTGCAATCAACTGCTTTTTTGAAGTCAGTGGCTTCAGTCCTGGAATAATGGGTACATGGATACCATTATCCCTACATTTGCCCACAAATTCCTTATATTTTTCAATATTATAGAACATCTGTGTAACGATAAAGTCGGCACCCATTTCTACTTTCTTTTTCAGCCATTTAAAATCCGTATTGAAATTGGGCGACTCAAAGTGCTTCTCTGGATATCCGGCCACACCTATACAAAAATCCGTCTGTTCTGAACTCTCCATATCTTCATGGAGATAATACCCTGAATTCATATCAACAACCTGCTTTAACAAATCTGTAGCATAAGCATGTCCTCCCGGTGTCGGAATAAAATCAGCATCACCTTTTCGCGCATCGCCACGCAAGAGTAAGACATTATCAATCCCCAAGAAATTAAGATCGATCAGCGCATTTTCGGTCTCCTCTTTTGTGAAACCACCGCAAATCAAATGTGGGACAGCATCTACTTTATACTTGTTCATTATAGCTGCGCAGATAGCTACAGTACCCGGACGCTTGCGATAGGCAACACGCTCCAATAGCCCATTATCATGCTCTTTGTAAAGATAGTCCTCACGATGGTAAGTAACATCAATAAACGGAGGTTTGAACTCCATCAATTTATCCATAGTATTGAAAATACTCTGGATTCCCTTGCCTTTAGCAGGAGGAAGTAGTTCAAAGGAGAACAAGGTCTTCCCATCAGCCTGTTTAATATGGTCGATAATCTTCATACAAATATATTTAAGGCCAAGAGAAAAGCACACAAGGGTATATTGTGAGTCTGCAGCTTATCTTTCCCGCTAGTTGACGGGTAGAATGTAGCACCTTGACAAGTGTCAGGTTGCTAAGGCTTCAACGGGTCTAGTCCCTCGGCCTTTCTCTATAAGCACAGCTAATATCGGTTAAAAAAACGAAAAGTAAAAATGAAAAATCAACAAAATATTATTTTCACTTTCCTCAACACACTGAAAATCTTACTCTTTGTACAAATCGACCAATCCTTCAGGCAGTTCTACTTCAATAATTTCCTCTTCCTGATCGATACCCAAAATCAAATCATCAGAGAGTGGAAACATCAAGTCCCTACCATCCATGTCTACTGTAGCTATAAACTGTTGGGGCATTTCCTGCACATCGACAATCTCACCAAGCTCGCCATGCTCTTCGTCAATCACGAGATAACCAATAAGGTCCGTGTAGCGAAAATCATCCGGATCTCTTTCAGGCATCTTATCATTGGGGAGATACATCTTCTTACGCACCAATGCCTGCGCTTTATCAATATGGTCTACATCCTCAAATGTTGCGTATGCTGTACTATTATTATGAAGCTTAATCTGATCTACAAAATAAGGCACCAGTTTCTTGTTCACTTCTAAAAACAGGATATCAAACTCCAAATCAGCATAATCCTCAAACTCAAAAAACAATTGCACTTCTCCTTTGAGTCCCCGGGTTTTGCTTACATATCCGATATAAAAACTTTCCTCTATTGTCATATTTCCTAAATAAAAAGGCAAAATAAAAATTAAAAACAAAAAAGTCGGCCCATACTATGAACCGACCTTCTTTTTGAATACTTTATGAAAGATTAACCTTCAGTTTCTTCTGTGTTTTCAGTTGCTTCTGATGCATCAGTAGCTTCTACCTCTGCTTCTTCAGCAGGAGCTTCTTCAACTGGCGCATTTTTTGCAGCTACTGCAGCAGCGATTTCTTCTTTTTTCTTAGCCTCAGCTACCAAAGCTGCTTTTTTAGCTTCTTCTTTAGCGCTTGCTAGACCAGATTTTTTAACTTCGATTTTTGCTGCATTACCTTCATTCCAGGCTGCAAAAAGCTCTTCAGCTTTAGCATCATCAAAAGCACCTTTTTTAACACCACCTTGCAAGTGTTTTTTGTACAACACACCTTTGTAAGAAAGGATAGCACGTGCTGTATCTGTAGGCTGTGCACCTTTATTCATCCAATCTAATGCTTTATCGAAATCTAAAACGATAGTCGCTGGATTAGTGTTTGGGTTGTAAGAACCTAAACGCTCGATGAATTTACCATCACGTGGAGCACGTGCGTCTGCTACTACTACGTGGTAAAAAGGTTTTCCTTTTTTACCGTGTCTTTGCAATCTGATTTTAGTTGCCATGTTTGATTATTATTTATGTATTCAACATATCCCCCGTACTGCATGTAAGAGGGGACGCAAAGATAAAAAATTAAAAGGGAAAATTAAAACCGAGCTTGCGAGTTCAACGAAGTTAAATAAAACAAGCTTAACTAACATCCTTAAAAACCTGAACTATAATCCAATACAAGTTCGTTGTTTTTACAGCAATTAATAAATGATTAATTTTTGTCAATTTACTTTTTACTTTCTACCTTCATCACATGAACAATGCAGCTCCTCTCAAAATTCTAAAGGCTTCCGCCGGTTCGGGCAAAACCTTCAGTCTTACCCTCCATTACCTTTCTTTATTACTGGATAATGAGAATAATTACCGGGAGATTCTAGCCGTCACCTTTACCAATAAAGCTACCGCCGAAATGAAAGAGCGTATTCTTTCCGTTCTGCAAGGGCTCGCTATAGGAGACCAAAGCCCGAAGATAGAGAGCTTCAGAGCATTACTCCTCGCACAGAATCCCAGCTGGGATAGAATTACCATACAACAAAAAGCACATCAGGCGTACCGCAAAATCTTACACGATTATAGCCATTTCACAATAAGCACTATTGATGGTTTTTCGCAAAAAGTAATACGCGCATTCACCTACGAGTTAAATCTCGATGCCGCTTACAGAATAGAGATGAATACCAATAAGGTCAAAACAGACCTTACCATAATGCTCAATCAACTACTCGATGAGCGTCCCGATTTACTAAGCTGGATTATAGCTTATGCAGAGAAGAAAATCAACAACAACGAAAACTGGAACTATAGGAATCAGCTTGCCCAACTAGCAGGCCTTATCTTTTCTGAAAACTTCCAAGAGTTTGATGGTGCATTGACCTCCGCCAATACGGATGAGGTATTCAATCTCCTCAATACAGAGGTATCCGATAAAACACAAGCTTACTTGGAGACATTAAGTCTTACGATAACCGCTTTTCAAGAGACTTATCGCACAGTAGGTGTTCAAGCAGATGAGCTCAAAGGCAAATCCCGCAATAAGCTGGTTGCCGCAAACAAAGTATCCCCTAAGGTTCATAAGCTATCCCTGTCAGAACTGGAGAAAACCATGGAGCGATTTATTGTACTTATCGACAATGAAGAAGCCTTTACCGATGTGGACAAAAACATAAGGTATGATTATATACAAGCCTTCGCTCCCGTCTTACAGCAATTTGTCGAGCTCCAAAAACTAACTCCTATCTACATCGCATACCATGCAGTGCAAGGAAACCTATACTACCTGCGTCTCCTCAAAGAAATGAGTGACCTCTTAGGTATCTGGCGTAAAGAAAACTCCGCTCAGTTAATCTCAGACTCTCAGCTTCTACTGAACAAACTGGGGCTTGACAACAACAGTGACCCTACCTTTATATGGGAAAAGATAGGTAACCGATACAACTACTTTCTATTTGATGAATTTCAAGACACGTCTCGGATTCAATGGAAAAACTACAGCCCACTCCTATTAAATGCACTAGGTAATACTACTGGAAACCGCAATGAGCACCTCATCGTTGGAGACGTCAAACAGAGCATCTACCGCTGGAGAAATGGAGACTGGCGAATCCTACTACAACAAGTAGAGAACCAGGTTGTCAACACTTTTCACCTGACAGCAAATGCAAAAAAAGACTTTATTGAAGATGGTGTATTGGAAACCAACTTCAGGAGTTTACCCAATATCATACGATTCAACAACTACCTCTATCAACAGATTCCGATACACCTCCAACAGGTGCTGAATGACAAAGTTGCCGAAGAACTTTCCGAAGAAGGAATACGTTGGTGGAAATCAGAGCATAATGAGCATATGTTGGTTCGGGCTTACGAAAACAGTAGTCAGTCCATCCCTGCAATGAAAGAAGGTAATCTGGAAGAACAAGGGTCTATTGAAATCGATTATTTTCCCGTTGCAGATGGCCGCTTCAGAGCAAATCAGGTCATAGAGATGGCTACAGACAATCTATGCCAGAAAATAGGGCATTGGATTTCGACAGGAAGATACGAAGCCAAACAAATCGGTATCTTAGTCCGTAGCAATGCCCAAGCGATGCTTGTCATCCAAAAGCTGATGGCCTATAAGAATGCAAACAACATCGCATTTGATGTTATCTCTGGAGACGCGCTTGCACTAGCCTCTAATGACGCTGTCAACCTCCTAGTAGAAACACTAAAAGCGATTGTCTATACCTCTGACCAACATATCATACATCATGCACGTATAGCTTACCTCTATCAGCTTATCCAAAATCAAACAACCTTCGACCCTACTGTATGGTTACAATTCAAGGCCAATGATGTACAGGCCTATGGAGAGATATTACCTAAAGAGTTGATTACGAATTGGGACCTTTGGCAAAAACTACCATTGATCCACCTAATAGAAAAACTCATCGAGATTTATGGATTTACATCTCCAAAGAACATACATCTTCCATATATACTGACTTTTAAAGATATTGTCGGCAACTTTACGGCACACGGTGAACGAGGTATCACACAGTTTTTGGAATTCTGGGAACAGGACGGGAATAAAGCGGCCTTACCTTCCAACGGAAAAGTCAATGCCATTGAAGTTACAACGATTCACAAATCCAAAGGACTGGCCTACGATGTCGTTATGATTCCGTTTTGCTCGTGGAGCATAGATGGCATGCTAAATGGGGATTTCTGGATTAATACCGAGCATTCACCTTTTGCTCAGTTGGGCAAAATCCCAATCAAATACAATAGCAATGTAGCCCGCTCTATTTTTTATCAGCAGTACTATGAAGAGATGCTATTCAACTATATGGATTCGCTCAACACCTTATACGTCGCTACAACGCGCGCTATAGAACATCTCTATATCACCGCACCCTCATTCAAAGAGACTATTGATAAAAAAACGGGCGAAGTAACTGGGCTAGATATCAAAAACGAATTGATTTCAGATGCACTTTATCAGGTATTATCGCATAGCGACTCCCCCTTTCCGCTGGAAGAAGGCCAGATGCATATCGACCAAATAATTTCGAGACCTACGGATCTGAAATCTATTCGGGAAGATGAGACCAACATTGCGTTACAATACTACCCTACATCCCGTGCGATGGAAAGTGCCCTTAACAAATCAAGCCATCGAGGCATCAACACCATATTGATGATGGAGAAAGCCTCCCAATATGGTATCTTAGCACACGAAATCATGGCCGAGGCAGCTCGAAAAAGCGATATTGCAAGGATTATAGCCCGCTATATCGACGAGGGAATCCTCGCGGTGGAAAACAAAGAAATTCTGGAAAAAGAAATCCATCAAATCTGGCACCATCCACAGATACATCCCTGGTTGATCGGTAACCATAAAATATGGAACGAATCAGCTATAATTACTTCTGATGGCAAAACCCTTCGTCCAGACAAAGTGTTTACCAATGCACAAGAAACCATTGTATTGGACTTCAAGTTTACAAGCGACAATTATATCGAGCACAAAACGCAAGTCGACCAATACATGAAAGCATTGCAGAACCTAGGCTATGAGCATGTAAAAGGATTTCTATATTATGCCAAAGTAAATGAACTCGTAGAGGTGAGATAAGCGGGGATAAAGTTATGGTCTCATCTCACATTTCACTCAGTCTCAAATCTCATATCTAAATACTAATATCTCATATCTAAATACTAGTAAATGGTTCCATTTTTAAAGCAAGTAGCACAAGATATACAACAGCGGTTTGGCAATGACCTGTCGGATATAGCCATTGTTTTCAATAACAAACGTCCTATTACTTATCTTAAAAAGCATTTGGCAGACACCTATGCACAGGCAATTTGGTCTCCCCAATTTTTTACGATACAAGAGTTCTTCGGACTTTCATCCAATGGCGAACAGGTGAGTCAGCTCACCCAATTTTTCTATCTTTTCGACCTCCACAACGAATTGCTGGTCAAAGAAGGGCTAGCTCCAGAATCTTTGGAAGAGTTTTATCCGATCGCCGAGATAATATTAAGTGATTTTGGGCAACTAGATTATGACCTGGTCAACATTGACCATATCTATATGGAACTGTACGACACCAGCCGTATAGATATCGAGTTTCAGCATTTGACTGCCGAGCAGCAGGCATTTATCCGTCAGTTTTGGCAATCCTTTAATATTGCAGGACACACTGGCGTACAACAACGGTTCTTAAAACTATGGAAGCGTCTACCAATGCTTTACAAAAGCTTCAAAGCTAAATTGGAGGCCCAACGACAGACCAACTTCCCGTCCATATATCGCAAGCTCGTAGAGCAGACAACTGACAATCCTGATTTTCTCACTCCCTATAAAAAAATACTGTTTGTAGGGTTCAACGCATTAAATAAAGCGGAAGCTCAACTATTTCAACGCTGGCAGGAAGAAGAACGGGCCTTATTCTATTTCGACACCGACACATACTATCTAAATGATACACAACAAGAAGCAGGACTCTTTATCCGTCGTAATATCGGTCAAACAGGCTTGATAAATGCATTAGGAGATAGCCCCGACATCATCGGTCAGCGAAAAGACAAGGTACACCTTTACACATCAACAGGAAAAGTAAGCCAAACAAAATTGCTCCATCAGGTACTCACAGACCAGAATAAAGAAGGCCAAAGTACTGCTATTCTTTTGGCGGATGAGACCTTGCTCGTGCCCTTGTTACAAAGTCTTCCTGAATTAAAAGTTAATATTACCACGGGGTTTCCATTGACCCAATCGCCCATATTTGGTGTGTTAAATCTTTGGATGGACGTACACGAAACAATCTCCCATCTCAAGAAAACAAAACTGCCCTATCAATATCTGGAGACATTCTTGAACAATCCTATGACAAGGGTCGATACATTGGAAAAAAAAGCAAATCAAGACTATATCAACGAAAAGCAACTATTCGAAATAGAGATTAAGGATATACACATCAAAAGCAGTGCCCTTCCTCATTTTTTCAAACCTGTATCCGACAGTAAAGAAGTGGTATCTACCCTGATCCATATTCTGGATAATCTGTTGATGGCTCTGGCTCAGGACACACAGATTAAACAGATTGATGCCGACTTATTGATTGAAACCAAGAAAGTACTTAATCAACTTCAGCTCGGGTTTTCAAAAATACCACAATTGAGCATCTTATTTCAAATCGGATTAATACGCAAAGCCATCGTCAGTATAAATTCAGCCATTGAAGGTGACCCCTTAGATGGCGTACAGATAATGGGACTATTAGAAAGTCGCTGTCTCAACTTCGACCAGGTATATATATTAGGTGCAAATGAAGGCATTCTGCCCAAAACCTCTAGCGGCATAACCTTTCTGCCCAACAACCTACGCCGGGCATACGGTCTTCCTATTTTAGAAAACCAAGATGCATTAACGGCATATCTATTCTACAGACACTTTCAATACAGTAGTGATATCCATATTTTCTACAATGGGATAGTAGATGAAAATAGTACAGGCGAAGAAAGCCGTTTCATACGCCAGTTAGAGTTTGAAAGTCAGATTCAATTTATAAAACACCAGCAACAGCAACCCATTCAGTTTCCCCCGTCAACAGCAGAATTGGTCATTCCAAAGACAGGTGAGATATGGGAGAAAATGTACCGCACCTTTATAGCAGGGGGTCGTAGGATATCAGCCACTGCTCTCACAACCTATCTCGCCTCGCCCTTGCAATTTTTCTTAAAACATATTGCCGAAATAAAAGAACCGCCTTCGATATCGCAGGAGTTTGAGATGAATCGTCTAGGAACAGTAATCCATGAAGTCATGGAAAAAATACTTCAACCCTATAAAGATATAGAAGCCTTCACATCGACCTCCATACTAAAGGACAAAATTGAAACCGTAGACATATTGGTACAACAAGAGATTGCGGCGCAATACCATATTGAAGTACAATCGCTAAGCGACTTTAATAGTCTGCAACGTATCATGCACAAAATAGCTACAGAATACGTCAAGATGTATATACAGTATGATGTAGATCACTATCAATCGTTCCGCATCATCGAACTGGAGAATGACAAGGACTATACCATGGATTTCCCCATCCAGATCAACAACAAAACAGAGACTGTCACACTCTACGGAATCATAGATAGGGTAGATCAGGTTGTAACAGACCTTGGCGAAGTAAAGACCCGGATTGTAGATTACAAGACCGGAGCCGATGTCGTAAAATTCTCGACCATGGAAAAAGTCTTTGCGCCTAATACCGAAAACAAAGCCCTCGTACAGACTCTCTTTTATGCATATGTATTTGAGCAGGTCACGGGACATCGTAGCTTAGAACCCCACCTTTATGTGGCGCGCAAGATGCGCGAAGAAGGAACCCTATTCTACGGCAGTTACGGCGCATTGATGGAAGGTACCTTCCTAGCCGAACAAAAAGAACAATTTGTAGATTTCTTAAGAACAACACTTGAAGAGATTTTCGATGTAGAAATTCCATTCAAGCACAATCCGGATGCGCATATTTATCCATCCGACCCGTATACTCTTTTCTATAGAAATGCAGTACACCAAAACGAAGAAAGCGAGCTAAATTAGCTCGCTTTCTTTATTTCTTATGGCGTTTTATTGCTTTATCAGCCCGTTTTGTCGCGACCTCAACTTTATAGTCCAGCCATTTATCTTTGAGCACCTTCCGCATCGTATCATCAAAAAAGCGTGTGATAAAAAGATTACGAGCACCTTTTAACTTTTCTCCTAGCGAGTTTGCCAGAGCTCGAACGGATATCGAATACCCCTCCGTCTCATATTGAATGTAATGCCACCATCCTGCTGGCATATAACAAGTCTCTCCAGGACCTATAACCGCTTCATAACCTTCTAAAAGTTTCAGAGCAGGATATTCATCCGTACTGCTTGTCTTCAGGTTGGCAATACTATGAAAGTTGTAAGGAAGCTTGTACATCAGATCAGACTGATTATTTGGAAACAACCAAATGCGTTTATATCCCTGAAACTGAGAGATGAAAACATGAGACATATCGATATCAAAATGATTGCGTGTGGCCGATCCCTCACCACCAAAAAACATGTATGGAAGACCTTGTATTACTTTACCTCCTGTTACGTCATTATAGACCACATCTTTCTTAAGCTCTGGCCTAATTTTCAAGAGATTGAATAGAAAAAGACGTAACTCAGTCGGCTCTGCCGTAATCTTATCCAAATATTCACCAAATGTCATTTTACCTACGGGAGGACTTGCTGCATAGTTTTGACTTTCCTCCTCCTTTCCATAAACATTGATGATTTCATTTCCTGCTATTTCCTTGAAGTAGTCATAACTCCATTTGCTCCAGCAAGCACTATCTGGGCTTATAAAGTCCTTAATGATTACAGGTTGTCCCTTACTTAGATAATCTCTCACGAAATCTTTCGGAGCGATTCCTGATATTTTATTGACAGGTTGTAGTTTCACAAGCTTTTTATTTTATTCCCCTTAAACGCGGTAAGATAAGCAAATCCATACATAAACCAGTAGTAATGGACGTCCTACAGCACTTTATTTAGAAAGATTCTAAGCGCTAATTTGAGAAATTATTCTGAGAAAACAAGTGATTTTCATCACCTATTTTTGTTAATAAGACCATAAATCTTGTTCCCAATCCATGATTACTTTTTTAATACGTTCTGATTCAAGTAATCTTTCGATATCATCTTGTATATAATCTTTTATACGCAAGTCTTCAGGATTATCCTGTTTAATAATATAACTCGCAAACAAACGCTTGATAAAGATATCGTCATAACTTAGGCCTGTAGCCGCATTATGTCTATTTACAGCTTCTTTGTTCACAAATACATGTCTAGCCTCAGGAAAATAAATCCAAAACGCAGGAGTAGCATCTACTGTCGGTCCAAAAGCATCGGAACTAGGGAATGTAGGTGTACTTTCTGGCGTAGTTGAATTTTCGTTAGCCGCTTTTTCCGGCTTGACCGCAAAAGGGTCAAAAGGGTCATAACCGACAGCGTCATTTGAGGACCCTCCTTGCTGCACAGCATTCTCCATCCCAGGCACTTGAGGAGTAATCAGTGGGGCTATACCGACGATCCGTGGTTCGAAAACAGAACGTTGCTTATCAAAAATCCAGTCTTCTTTGATTCTGAACTTAATTACGTTTTCGCCACTGAATGTGCGACTTTCGTATTTAGAACTGATGACCTCGTTATTTTCATTAAATTGTTCGACCAAGACACTATCTCCTCCTAGACGAGCCATCACCTGATCTACAGGCAATATCTGCATCTTTTCAAAGTTATCGCCCGTCGGATTTTCAGCGGTTGGAGTAGGGTCATATGCTGTCAACTCCCCTGCTTGGATAGCCTTCACTATAATATCCATCAATCTCGCCTTTGGCGAAGCGAAAATCTGGTTCATTTTCTCGCGAAGATCAACCTCTCTCCACACCCTCTTTCTATAGAAAACATCCGTCTGCCTGATAGGTGAATATGGAATAACCTTACGATTTTCAATATCCGTATTTTTATAATACCCATCAACAGGAGGTTCGTCTGCCGGGGTACGAACAGGTTTAGTACTGTTCGATAAATTAGCATCCTGCGCTACTGTTGCAAACGCTATCCCTATACAGAGTATAGATAAAACTATCTTTTTCATAATAATACTTATTATGCTACTAATTAGTAACCTGGAAAGTAATTGGCTCCAAGTTTTGTGCCACACCATCTGGCCCAACCCCAACAATATCATATATCATGACCACTGAACCGGCTTTAATCCCACTCAATCCCGATGTCATCTGTCCACTAAAACCATTACCAGACGAAGAATAAGGTCCAATAGGATCTACACGAGGTATAGCAATGTACATACTGAATTTAGTAACCTTAAATTTAGCATCGAAGTCAAAATTATCCAACGAAGCCGATACCACGGTCTGTCCGCGCAATTGTGATGCAGATATACGTCCACCTGTTTTGCCACCTACACGTGCCGTAGGCTTAGGAATACGTTTCACACGAAACTTTGAAGTTCCCAAGTTCTGCGTCTTCCCATCTACAGTAGCTGTCACAGCTAGAGAGACATCTCCAGGAGAAGAAACCCGGGCAATATACTTCGCGTCCCCTTTTGCGGTCAAATTCACTCCAGATCCCGATACCTTCAAACTCTCCACAGGCACCCCAGGGGCCGAGATTGAAATAGGGTTATCGACACCGATATACAATACATTCATTGCGTCTGGTGAAACTACCGCCGAAGGCTTAGAAACCTGGAAAGTCATCGGTTCTGTTTCATAAGTCTTTATCGTCCCATCCGTTTGTTGAACACGGACAGATCCACGCCAAGTATGCGTACCTACACCTGGTGTAAGTGAATATGTACCTTGCCCGTCCACTACAGGAATAGAAGACCCATTCACCGAAATCTGTGGACTTGATTTAGAATCATAAGCAGTAAGGAATACCTTAGCAGTGTAAGGTTGTCCAGCGATTAAATAGGATGTTGGTGCTACAGCTACAGCAGCAAATTTATCAAGATTGACCACCGCCTGATCCATCTTACCAAATATATGCTTGACTACAGCCGATTCCGCGTTCTTCGCATCCGCATTTATTTTATCTAATGCTGTTATTGCTGCCGTCAAAGGAATACCATCACCAAAGTTCACGTCTTCCCAACTTTTCTTAACCCCTCCTCTAGGAGCTGGATCTTCGGCAGACAACGCAAAACTAACCTCATTATTAGTCAATTTCTTCAATTCTTCGGATGTCTTATTGATTAAATCGCGTAACTGTTTTCCTCGGCCCTCGTTAATCATCAATCGAGCCGAGATATCTGTGCTACTACGGAACTTGACATCGCCAGTTTCCTCATCCATACCACCACCTTCTCCAGACAACGTCTGGTTATACTCAGTCAATTTTGTGGTCAATTGAGCTACCAATTTTTGAGCCTCTTCAGCCTTATTCAATAAAGGTTGTGCACGTTCTGGATTTTCCTTCATTTTGGTCTCCCGAAACGCTAAAAACATATTATCAATACCTGCCTGCGTATTTTGAGTTGACGTATTTAAACTATTCCCTAAATTTCGAAACGCGTCTAAGATAGAATCCGATACATTTAATGCTACCAAACCGAGTAGCACTAGATATAGGATACCGATCATCCGCTGTCTAGGTGTTTCCTTATTTCCTGCCATAGTCTTTAATTTTCCTTAAATCCGTTTTCAATTAAAGTTCTATTTAGGAACGATTAGCATTCATCGCTGACAACATGTTACCGTAAATGGCGTTCAATGATGTCAAATTTTTATTAAAAGTACTTACCTGCTCTTTGAACTGTTGCATATCACCTGAAGCCTCGTTAAAGGTCTGTAAATCTGCAGCAGCACGCTCAAAAGCGTGACTAAGCTGTGATGCACCAGTAGAAGCAGCATTCAACTTGTCTGCAAATTGGTTAGTAGCCGTCGCCGTATCAGCGACTTTAGAAATAGCAGCAACTTTGTCGCCGAAAGTTCTTAAGCCCTCACCTAGATTACCGATTAAATTCTCGTCAATCTTAGCGTCCTGCAATAATTTGTCTAACGCTGCCGTATTACCAACTGCCACTGGCTGCGCAACCGCTGCAACCGAACTACGTTTAGGCAATTCGCCATTAAAATCTTCATCAAGTTCAGGATAAACACGAGTCCAGTCCACTTCTTTTTCTCCAGCCATGAATCCCATGATAAAGAATAACAATGCTTCAACTGCAAGACCGATACCAATCATCCACTCACCTCCTTTGAAGTGAAGAATCTTAAACATCAAACCGATAATTACTACAGTCGCTCCCCAGTTGATAAGCGTATTGATACTGAAACCAAATTTCTTTTTGCGTGCCATGTGACTAATGCTAATTTACAATGCGTTACTAATACTATTGACTCTTAATTATGTTTAATATGCTACTCCCGGATATCGCGTAACTGATCTAAAACCTATATATGATTTTGCTGTATCCTGATACTCGTATTGTCTAGTTCCATTTTGCAAGAAAAAGCCAACATCCTTCCAAGACCCTCCACGGATTACCTTCCGTTTCATCGTCTCATGATCAGAAGCCTTCGCATTATAGCTATAGGTAGGGTTCATATCATGTACAAAAGAATAGGCAGATTCATTATAGCTAGATTGCGTCCATTCTGACACATTACCCGCCATATTATAAAGACCAAAATCATTTGGCCAATAAGAATATACAGGAGCGGTGTAAGCAACACCATCATCGATATAATTACCTCGACCAGGCTTAAAGTTAGCCATTAGACAACCTCTTGCATTCCGTGCCGTAGGTCCTCCCCAAGGGTATTGCGTCCCAACTTTACCTCCTCTAGCGGCATACTCCCATTCTGCCTCTGAAGGCAACTGATAGTCAAATCGCGGTTGTACACGGTTCTTTGCTGCTTGGTTGTTAAAAAGTTGTGTCCGCCAGGAATTAAATGCCTGTGCTTGGCGCCATGTCACGCCTACAACGGGATAATCATCAAATGAAGGATGTGAAAAATAACCATTGACCATAGGTTCATTGGCAGCATAACTAAAATCAGCAAGCCATACCGTAGTATCTGGATAAATCAACATCGTATCGCGCATTATGAAATCTGAACGTCTTTTGGAAGGATCATTTTTTCCACGTACAGCTGCCTGTTGGTCGTACCATTCGAAATGATATTTCAAAAGACGCACATCCAATTCATTACGACCAAACACACGGTCTTCTCCTTGATAGTACATGCTGCCCAGACGCTCACGTTTATCTTTGTCCCCTGTCTTCCAAGGAGACTGTTTGTTGACCTTATCCCAGTCAATGAAACGCTCACCACTACCATCATCGGTTGCAATGAAATAAGAATCATCCCCCAAGAAGTTGTGAATTAGGATAGAGTCTCTCACCCAGTATACAAACTGACGATATTCACTATTGGATATTTCGGTATCGTCCATATAAAAAGGAGCGATAGTTACCTGACGATTTTGAGCTGTTTGTGAAAATCCGATATCTTCATCCGATTGTCCCATGATAAAAGTACCTCCAGGAATGAGTACCATTCCATAGGGCGTTTTATTTGCTTTCAATTTATCCAATCGTACACCTACTAGCTCCCCTGTATTACTTGGTCCTTTACAACCGAATGCAGCTACCGCTATCAGTACACATAGAAAACCATAAGACAATCTGTAACGATTAAATTTCATAAACTAATAATCTAAGCTAAAACTTCCTCAAAAGTCTTTTTACTAACTATCAAAAAGCCAACCAAAAAAGTCTATTCTTGACATCTTTAGATAAAAACTCTAAGAAAAAAAACTCCTCAAACCTTAATCAGCAAAAGAAGCACCTAAAAATAGGTGTTAATTATGTTATTCACCCAAAGAATCTTCAAAAAAAACTAAAAAAAATCCCAGAGATTCTCTTTTTAACATTTTTTAACAGCCTCCTTGAGCTCGATAAATGTCACTATTTATTGACCTGTTTGATATACTGTTCTACAGCCATAGTCATACTCGGCGCGCTAGGCGTAGGAGCAGGAATATCCAACAATAACCCCTTTTCCAACAAAGCTTGCTGTGTACTCGTACCAAAAGCTGCTATACGCGTATCATTTTGAACAAAGTCAGGAAAATTCTCATAAAGAGATTGCACGCTTGAAGGACTAAAAAAGACAATGACATCATAAAATACGTCTTTCAAATCCGCAATATCACTAATCACCGTCTTAAATAGGACCGCAGGCGTAAAATCGTAACCATTTTCCTGGAGCCACTTTTGCGTTTCATTAGCGACATCCGAACAAGGAAACAAAAATTTCTCCTTACTGTGTTTCTTTAATACTTCTTCCAAATCTTTGGCGGTTTGTTTACCAAAGAAAATCTTACGCTTTCTATACTGAATGTATTTTTGCAAATACAGTGCAATAGCTTCCGAGATACAAAAATATTTCAACTCTGCCGAAACCTCGAAACGCATTTCCTCACACACCCTAAAGAAGTGGTCTACTGCATTTTTACTTGTAAATATTACAGCAGAAAAGTCGGAAAAATTAATACGATCTTTTCTAATATCTCTCGCGGGTACTCCCTCCACGTGAATAAAACCACGAAAATCCAATTTTAGATTATACTTTTCCGCTAGCGTAAAATAAGGCGACTTATCATTCTCAGGTTTTGGTAAGGTAACCAATACACTTTTTACTTTTTTTGCTCTCGCAACGTCGATCTGCATAAAATTCTATCTTTAATTGTTTAGTGTTTTCACTAATATTAAAATCGGTGCAATTTCTAAGCTGCAAAGATACAGAATTAAATAAAAGATTGAAAACCGAAGATTTCCCACAACACTATAGGCTGTTCGTAAAAAGCGGTATAAGAACAAGATACACACCACAATAAGAAAGAAAATTAATATTATCTTAAAGTAGGAAGTCGGAAAAAAGGTAACGAAAAGCAATAGCGGCATTAATATTAACATACTATTGAAGTATACTAAATATAAGACTGCAATATACTCTCTAACCAATCGCTCTACCTCAAAGACAACCGCAATAATACGAACCATCAATATCTTAGCGACGAACAAAACAGCAACAAGAACAGAGATTTGTAAAAAACTAATTGCTGTCACTTCGCTCATTGGACTGTAGGCGGAGCGATAAATCAAAATGAACAACCCTAGAGAAAAACTAAATATAATATACAAAAAAATGTAAGGCCAAGAGGTCATTACGTTATCTTCTTTACTGATTTGGGCCAATACCCTATCATTAAAGAATCCATATATAACATTTTGAAAGTTTGAATAGAAAAAAAAGCGAACCAGACCAATCCCCAAAAAAAGCAAAATCAACACTCCTATAATCCACAATGGGCGATCGACTTTATGAGCCGCTTGCATCGTCGGGGCCTGCTTATGGGAATCAAGACTAGCCATAAAATCCATCCAAGAAATAAAATCATTATCAATGACTGTGACTTGTTGGCGTAAGCTATCCAAATAGGGGTTGGCCCTCTTGTTGTCTACAAAAACAAACACCCTTGCCAATGAATCTTTTTTTTGCTTCACCACCAACAAAGAATCCCGCATTACGCGTTCGGTAGAATCCCCCTGATCGGCCAGAGGCACGACCTGTGCCTTCAAAGTGGTAAACGAGAATATCGCTACAAATAGCATCAAAAGATGTTTCAATTTTTTCTTAATTTGCAGCGACCTATTCTTTGTTTCCATGTATGCCCAAAGGTAGGATTTTTGTTAATAAAAACTAAACGATTCTATGAGCGATGCAATCAATAGATGCCCATGGTGCGGGAATGACCCGCTTTATGTAGACTATCACGATAAGGAATGGGGAATAAAGGTGACAGACGACCGTATTCTCTTCGAATTTCTAATCTTAGAATCTGCTCAGGCCGGACTGAGCTGGATTACGATACTACGAAAACGCGAAGGATATCGTCAGCTATTTTCAGATTTTGACCCCACCAAAGTAGCAAAATACACGCCAGAACAAATCGACACTATAGCTCAAAATCCAGCTATAATACGTCATCGCGGCAAGGTCGCAGCTGCCGTCACCAATGCACAGATTTTTTTGGAGATACAAAAGGAATTTGGTTCATTCTACAAATACCTCTATTCCTTTATGCCCAATGGAGAATCTATTAGCAATAAACTCGCGTCTATGCAGGACGCAATGACCAGTACCCTAGAATCTGACGCCATTTCAAAAGATCTAAAGAAGCGCGGCATCAAATTCTTTGGCACGACCATCTGCTACGCATTTATGCAAGCAGTAGGCATGGTCGATGACCATTTAGATTCTTGTCATTTTAAAAATCAACCCTTACCAGACACCTCCTTGTAGATATCAGGGAGGTTCCGACATTGTCCATTATAATCCAATCCATATCCAACTACAAACTCGGGAGCTATCTCAAAACCAACATACATTATATTATCAAATTCATGTTGTAGACATGCAGGTTTGAGCAATAAAGTACAGACCGCAACACTAGCCACCCCCAGCTGCCCCAAAGCTTCCATTGTGTATTTAAGAGATCGGCCCGAATCAACAACATCTTCCACGATAACAATATCACGTCCTGTCAGATCCATTCCCACACCTATCAATTCGTGGATGTTACCTTGCTCCGTACCCGAGTATGAAGCTAATTTAACGAAAGACATCTCACATGGGATATGCACCTGTTTCATCAAATCTGCCATAAACATAAAACAGCCGTTGAGCACGCCTATAAAAACAGGATGTTTATCTGCATACTGCACATTGATATCAATACCAATTAACCGAATCCTCTTTTTTATTTCATCATATTCGATAAAAGGTTCGAATTTCAAATTATCAATCTCAATCGTCCGCATTTTGTTTAATTCTTTTTCTCCTTATTAAATAACTTTTCGAGGATAGATTTCTTCTCCGTTTCCTCCTTTTCCATTTCTTCTATCAAACGTTCTTGTTCGTCTACAACATCTAGCGCCACGGTATCCCTTACCAGGGGAGCAGGTGGGCGTAAGCCGGACTGTAGTACGACGTCATAAAAGCCATAATTGGCTGGTACATTCACTTCTTTTAAATCTCCCACTTTTGTCATGATATATCCGTAGGTATTAAAATGTCGCTGTACCCAAGGCTTGAGATGTCCAGTATAATCAAAGGAGGATAATCCGGTCTTTGGCCTAGGCACAATACTGGATAAAAACAAACTCTCCCCTAAATTGATATCCTGTGGTCGCTTTTTGAAGTAATATTGAGAAGCTTCAGCGATACCATATACATCTTTCCCCCATTCAATTACATTCAAATAAACCTCAAACAGCCTATCTTTGCTTACTTGGCCAGACGCTTCCATCAACCATACGAGCAAAATCTCCTCAAACTTGCGTGTCATAGTCTTCTTACGATTCAAAAACACATTCTTGACCAACTGCATCGACAACGTGCTTGCTCCTCGTTTAAACTTTCGCTCTTTGATATTCGTACGTATAGATAACTTAAACGCTTCCTCTTCAAAACCATTATGCGTATAGAAGAAAGGATCTTCAGTATTGCGTACAGTTGTCTTCAACACATAGGGTATCTGTGCCAACGGAGTAAAGTTAGGATTACTCGGCCCTACCACAATATTCCTTACAAATGTGGTATCGTCATAAGCTTCGTATTCAAATGGAAAATTAAGCGAATCGACCTTTGCTTTTCCCCACTTTAACACCTTTAGATCTGTATCATCAATAGAGGACTTGAAGACAATACTATCCGGATTATCCAATTCCACAGCAAAATCAAGCATATAATCCACCTGACCGGCTACCTCTATCCCTTCCAGGCTTTCAAACAAACCACTAGGGATTGCATCAAAAAAGTTTTGCGCTGTAAAAGGCCCCGTTCTCAATGACAACTCAATTTTCTTCTCGGGTTTAATAGTAAACTTTGCCTTAGGAGATATCGAAAATTCTTTGACCGTTATTTTAGTTTTGTCCGTCAAAGCTATATAATCATTTGCGATTGCGAAACCGCCCGTTGCTAAACCGTGGGGCAATATTACGGCTTCATCAGAGAGTCTTCTATGTTTAACAACCAAGTTATCGTACTCGACCGAACCTGTCACGTGCAACAAATCTTTCTCCACCTTATGGATACCTGCAAGATCAAAAGTCAACCTATCGAAACTAATCCCCAATCCATACTTTCCTCTCAAAAAAGGCAATTCCACATTCTTTTCCTTCGAGGATACTTCCACTTTCAGCTTTTGACCATCCCCATCAACATACCCCTTCAGGTTCCATTCTGCATCGTGATCGTTCAGAAAAAGGCTCGTTTCAAAATCTCCATCATCAATAATTGCCTGAGGCACTCGTATACGCTGGTGCAACAGGCTATCGCGATAAGAGATTTCAAAATCATTCATCCGCATATTACTGGGCACCTTAGAGAATATCTGCTTTGCAAGCCGTTGGGCCCACTCCGCAAAATTACGTTCATTTGGTTCTTCTACCGCTGTCGAATCCTTTTCTTTTTTACGGAAGAGAAAGTCATAGTTACTTACGGTATCCCGCTTGACAAAGGAAATCTTGCCATTATCTAGATCAAAACGGCCTATTTTGACATTCCCAAACAACAAAGGCCATATACGTATACCGACTCCCAAACGGTCCATTGCCGCAAGTGTATCACGCCCTTCAGGCACAATAGTGACCCCATCAAAGACAACCGTGGTCAAACCATCAAACCGGTAACTTCTCACCTTAAAATCAATCTGATAGTCTTTATGCAATTTTGCCTGTGCCTTGTTAACGGCAGCCTCAAGATAAGCTCCGCGTTTGGACATTGCAAAAGCAAAAGCTCCACCAATCAACATAATAAGAGCACCCAAAGCTATTATAAACCACTTTTTGCGTGATACTGAAAATCGCATATCTAACTCAACCTATTTGGATGTTAAACTTAGATAAAAAGCTTGAAATTCGAGAATGATGTGTAGAAAAAAAACGAGATATCCTAATTACCGTAATTAGGACATCTCAATTAGATTAATTAGATGCTAGAAAAAACTACAGTCTCGCACTGAACCCTAAAGATAAAAAACCTTTAAATCCAAATCCTAACTCCGCAAACCCACCAAACCGCTCTCCATACCTAACTCCTATGGGATTGACCTGAAAGGCAAATACTGTTGAGCTGTAATCTTTATCATTATTAGCTGATGCGCCTACACTTGATTTGCCAGATAAAGTGGCCAATCCAACAGAAGCATTTCCGTACAACTGTACTTTTCGCTTATTCATGTAGGCATATTCTGCTGTAGGCAATATTAACACAAAGTTTGTTTTACGAGTTCCTGACTGTCTATCGTTGTCCTTTTTCAACTCATAGTCTGCATCGAATTGCATGTATCCTAAATCCAATCCTACATTAACCCGAGGGGAAACGTGATACCTATAGCCTAAACCGTACACCAATGGCATTGTGCTTTCGCCTGTACGCTTTATTTTGTAATCATTAAAGGAACTGCTAAATGCATCTGTTAAAGCCATTGTAATACCATTCACAACTGCCAGCGGTATTCCATCACTAATCTGAAATCGCAGTTCATGCTTGGACTCTCTAATCTGCGCAACAGCCCTTGAACATATACACACAGACAGAAATACACAAAAAAAAACAATCGCATTCTTCATAATAAAAGGGTTTTGAAAACTGTTCAACAATACTACTTGTCAAACAATCCGGGTTTATAAAAAAATACTCTGATGCTAAGCTACTTATAATACACATCAAACACAAATGTACTTCCCTCTGATAGTCCCTAATATCACCAAACCCACATAAATTATATTGATAAGCGCAGCATATCCACAATTGCCTCTCCCTTAATTTATACAAAAAAGACTACGACATCTTTAACCAACTAGAAAACGTAATTATACATCCCCTTGGAATAAACGAACAATAATCTTATTTTTAGACCATACTTTAAACATAAACGCTACTAGATTATGAACAAACGGGAATTTTTAAAAAGCAGTGCTATAGGTGCGTTAGGTCTTCTCCTTTCCCCCTCTATACTAAAAGCTTTCCCCACAGATCGTCGCTTGCGGACTGCACATATCGGTGTTGGCGGCATGGGACGAGCAGACTTGGACGCCATATCATCCCATCCGAATGTTGATATTTTCGCGTTATGCGATGTGGACTCGTTAAACCTGGACAAAGCTCACAAATTACACCCCAAAGCCCGTATCTTTTCAGATTACCGAAAGATGTTGGCCGAACTTGGTGACCAGATTGACGCCGTCATCGTATCCACGCCAGACCATACCCACGCCCCAGCCTCCTTATTGGCTATGCAGATGAACAAACCCGTCTATTGCCAAAAACCATTGACGCACTATGTGTCTGAATCACGTGAAATGAAAAGAGTGGCAGCCGAAAAGAAACTCGTGACTCAAATGGGTATTCAGGTACACTCTTTTTATGACTATAAATTAGCAACGCATTTGATTCAGTCCGGTATAATCGGAAAGGTACACACCGTACACGCTTGGTCTCCAAAAAACCACGGTTACGACGGACCTCCTCCCCAAGGAGAGGATCCAATCCCAGAAACGCTAGACTGGAACTTATGGGCAGGTACTTCACCAAAAAGGCCCTATAAAAAAGACGTATATCATCCGGGCCGCTGGAGGCAACTGATGGATTATGGTTGTGGCACCTTGGGCGATATGGGGGTACATATTTTTGACACACCTTATAATGCGTTGCAACTCGATGTACCACGTACTATCGTCAATGAGTGTCGGCCTACAAATGGGTTTGGTTTTCCAGAGCATAACAAGGTTACTTATGAATTCCCAGGCACTGCATACACCACCTCTTCGTTAAAATGGGTCTGGTATGATGGGCCTGGTGCACCGGCAGTGCATGAAGACTTGATGCTACCTAATATGCAAGCCGTTAAAACGGAAGAAAGAAAACAAGACACCCCAGGCGTATTGTCGTTAGACCCAAAAATAGCGGGCGACGGTCAACTGCCAGAGCAAGGCGCTATGTTTGTAGGTACCAAGGGACGTTTGTTACTGCCACACTTTATGCAGTTGCCGAGAAAGATCGTCAACGGGCAATATGTCGATATCTCCGATGAAATAGAAAAAGTATCCAACAAATTTAACTTAGGCAAGCCCGTTCGTAACTATGACACAGAAGGTGCCAAGCACTACCACCAATTTGTAGATGCCTGCCTAGGTAAAGCAGAGTGTTCAGCCCCTTTTGATTACGCCTCGCGACTGACAGAAACCATTCTTTTGGGCACCATCGCCGGACGCTTCCCCGGAGAGACCTTACATTGGGATGCTAAAAAGGCTAAATTTAAAGAAGAAAAAGCAAACCAATATTTACAAGGCAACTATCGGTCTTTCTAAAAAACAGCTTTTTATTTATATAAAAGGGTTCCATCATCGAAAGTGGAACCCTTTTTTTCTATAAGCCCCAAATAGCCTCCCCCCTCATCAACTCCTTTTTCTGTTACCTACAATCAAGCGAAGGGCCTTCAGAACGGCAACATTTGCTTATATGACTTATTTTCACTATATTACAAAATTCAGACGCAAACATTGCGAACCATCTGAACTTATTTCTATCAAATAAGGAGTGTACTTCATGCATAGGTCTGCACAATCCAACTCCTTTTATTCACTATCATATACAAATCACTAAGCATATGAGCAATAACATTTTAATACATTACCCGAAGGCTAGTTCGAGGCCTGTTAGTGTAAACTACAAAGTATCGAACGAAGGCGAACTAAAAACAATCACATGCACTGTACCTGATAAAGAAAACACGCCGTCTTGGTTAGAATTACAGAAATTTGAATTGGTAGCCATGAAGTTTGACAAAGGCTACGACCTGGTATTCGAGCAACGTAAATTTGACCGCAACTTGGACACTGTGTTATTCATGGATAAAGTCTTCGAAAAGATTATGGATTTGAGGCAAGCATGACACGTTTGTCTGCGGCAATGCGTAGCTTTGTAGTAGAATTACGAAGTTATGATTACAAAAGAGCAGATATTACACGCATTGAGCCATGTAGAAGATCCAGATCTAAAAAAAGATCTAGTGACACTACATATGATTCAAAATATTGAGATATATCCGAACAAATTAAAATTTGATGTGGTACTCACCACACCGGCTTGCCCGATGAAGGCCCATATCGAACACGCCTGTCGCAATGCGATAGCCCTGTTTGTGGACAAGGATATCGAGGTCGACATCAACATGACCTCCAATGTCACCAGCGTAGATACCTCTCAGCTCAAAGGCATTAAAAACATCATACTGGTCTCTTCGGGAAAAGGAGGCGTCGGCAAATCGACTGTCTCTAGCAACCTAGCCTTAGCTCTAGCCGAATCCGGTGCTAAAACAGGCTTATTGGATGCAGATATCTATGGCCCTTCATTACCTATTATGTTTGGTCTCGAAGGGGCTAAACCTATGGCTACACAGATGCCTGATGGTAAGACTAAAATCGAACCCATCGAGAAGTTTGGATTGAAGCTTCTCTCTATTGGTTTCTTTACCGACCCGAACCAACCCATCCCTTGGCGTGGTCCTATGGCCACAGCAGCCATCAAGCAGCTCTTTAACGATGCGGATTGGGGTGAGCTGGACTATCTGATTGTAGATATGCCTCCAGGCACGGGCGATATACACATCACCGTATCACAGACCTACCCTATCTCGGGTGCGGTAATCGTGACCACACCACAGCAAGTGGCACTAGCTGATGCCATTAAAGGGATAGCCATGTATAAGATGGAAGGTATCAACGTACCTATCATCGGGATCGTAGAGAATATGGCCTACTTTACGCCTGCCGAATTACCAGAAAACAAATATTATATTTTTGGAAAAGACGGGGGCAAGCGACTTGCTGACGATAACAAGGTTCCTTATCTCGGCGAAATTCCATTGATTAAAGCAATCAGCGATGCTGGAGACAATGGTTTCCCTATTGTGTTGGATGGAGACGAAGGAATATCCGAGGCTTATAAAAACATAGCAGGCCGTGTAGCCCAAGAGGTAAGCATATTGGCAAATAAGATGTGATATTATACAAAAAGGGGGAAATATTCCCCCTTTCTATTTTAAAACTAAACACAGCCTAAAAGGCATTCTATAATAGCTAGCCCTTCAAGTTTATTTTACGTTGTGGGGACCAGTTTTAACGTTCCCGCTTCATTCGTAAAATAACCTTTCGTATAAGCGCCTGCTGGTTCTACGTATTTTAACTCTTTAAACTTTACTCCTTTTATATCATACTCGGTATAAAAGTCCAGTCCGGTCGGCGTATAACGATAAGCAAATGGCATTGTAACCCCTGTAATCAATAGCGCTCGTTTTGTAGCCGCAGTGGCAAAGGTCGCGTTTATCGACTCTTCACCCACCTCAAACTTATAGCCCCCTAATGGGTGAAATTTAGCCACAGCTGCACGATAGGAAGTAAGAATACTGCCCACCTCATTTGACTTAATCGGCAACAGAACAACCTTATTATATGATCGACGTGCTTCCAAAACAACAGAATCGGAAGATACTTTGGTAACCAAAAAATCATTCTCACCCTTCATACCCTCATTACTAGCCCCTATACCTGAACTTGAAGTAATAAACCCAGGTAATTGATACTCCCCCTGCTTATTGAAATATTGCGGTAAGGCAAAAAAATGAAAAATCCTATTATAGGTATCAAAGCTCAAAATAGGGCCAGCTCCTGGAATGACAGCATAAGTACTCGTTTGAGCTTCCAAAGTCGTCATATCCCCTTCTACTATAACATCTGTTGAATTGGTGAATTTTGTAAACAATGTATATCCGCCAAATTCCATAGCCTTACTCGGATAGTATTTGACCAACCAACCATCTTTATTCGCCTGTAAGGTGGAATATACATTAGCAATACTTATATTTAAACGTTCTGTAGGGTTTTCCTCGAAAATACGATCCATTTTCTTCTCGCAACCTACGATTAAAGATAAAATGGATATACCTACAATAACTAGTCTTAATTTCATCTTTTCTTAATTTAGTGTAGTTTGATCAAATGTTCCCAACTCTGCATAGCGTCCTAGAATATTACTACGAAGCACATCCATATCAATATTCCACTCTGACTTCATATAAGATTTTACAATGGCCAATTTGGAGAGAATAATGGCTTTTCCTGCCGAGGCTGTACCATCCGAATTCACGATGGCATCGAAATCAGCTTGGCTTCTGGTTACATAAAAGGAATACAATTCGGCAAAGTCCTCTGTATCGGCCTTTGAGGCATAACGCGACACAAACCCCGCTTTTACAGCAGACTCTAGTGTTGTATATTTAGTATTCCACTCATCTTCAACGTAGTTAAGACCCGTAATTTCTTTAAAACTAGTCGGGTAAGGCTTATTTTGATTTAGTATATGTTGAAACTCATGATGTACTGTCTTAAAATACTCGTCATTGAGAAATGAAGAACTGACACTATTCGTAGCATTTAACCCCAGTAGGTTATATAAAGAAACTTTGGTCCCCGACTCAGCAGTCCCTTTTATAACAACTCCATTAGTCTGAACAGGCATTGACCCAGTAAAGGTTATTATCTTGGGGAAATTATCCCGGATAAACTGCTTACCTCCCGTCACTTGATTGTACGGTTCTATTGCCAGGAACAACAACAATTTGGACAATCTCACGGAAGATTCATATGGTGCAGGAACTAATCTGTAAGTCATATCAGACTCCTTGTCCACGTATTTGTACATAATTTCGACATTATAAGGCTTGACAAAATTATTATACAAGTAGTTATCCAATGGATTCTTGGGAATATCCGAATCCACAAATACGCTATTTGAATTTAGTTTATCTTCTTTGCTACATGCAGTGAACAATAGGCCACACGAAGCTACTAATACGACTATATTATTTCTTAGTTTCATTTTTATCTCAGATTAGGTGTTAAACCAGCACTAATTACGTCCTGTGGCAATTGAATAGCTCGACGATTATCGCGGACTTTCAACTTATTATCTGTAACTGTATAAGTTAAATTTGCACCAGTGGCACTAAATACCGCTGGAGCGACCCTTCTCGTAATTACAATTCCGTAACGCTTCACATCGAACCAACGCATTCCCGTATGAAGAAATTGTAATCGCTTCAACGACAATACTGCATGCAACATACTCTCCTGTGTACCTCCTCGCTCGAAGTCAAACTCTGGATTCAATTCCTTTTTGGGTGTCGGTGCCGTAGGCGTGAAGTAGGCGTACGAATTTGCCCATGTATTGATAGAGGCTTCACTAATCGTAGATGGATTCTTAATCGTATTATTATTGATATGGATTTGCATATCAGCAATTGCTGCAGAATAATTCTTCAAGATTATATTTGCCTCAGCTCTATTTAAAAGAGCCTCCTCAGAGGTTAGAGGAGCAAACACCCCTTTGGTATATCCGGTCTTTTTAACGGGATCTGTATACTCAAACATACGGGCTACATGTGGAAAGAGAACCTTGTTGGTAGTCGTACTAGTATAAGTAGAAGCTTTGATCCTATAATCTGTCGATGAGTTTGCTTTGCCAAAAGGTTGACGAGCGAATGTTGTTTCTGTCATCCCTATACTTCCACCATGTGCAATCCTGTTAATTGTGGAATAATTGCCAAAAGTCTGTCCCATAGACGAGGTTGCCGCCGCCAACAAAAAGTTGGCCTTTATTGAACTTGAGTTATACTCTCTCGTAATATTGGCATAGTCGGCAGCAAATGTTGCTATAGTTTGATAATCCCTCAAGGTAGTCGATGGATTGTCGCCCAAAGCTTGTGTTGCATACTCAATCACCTTAGGCCAGTCTTCCATAAACAGCGCGACACGAGAGGCAAATGTGTAGGCAGCAGCACGATTAAAATGATATTTGGCCACACTGGAGTTTGAGTAACTTGCATCATTGATCAAAGGTAAGCCCTCTTCAATATCTTTCTTCATATAATCATAAACCTCAGCAACGGTATTCCGTTCATACTTGGGATTTAACGTAGTCTCTCCTTTGGTCATATAGGTCACGCCTAGGTCGGTCGATGAGTGTATCTTTGAATAGTTTTGCGCAAAGATATTTACCAAAATCCAATGACTGTAAGCACGTGCCAACAATGCTTCTCCACGCTGTGCGGACAGCGATGCAGGGTTACCTTGTTCATCAATAGCCTGCAAAGCGGCATTTGCGCTGGCAATAGCACTGTAGCAACTAGACCATATTCTTTCAATCCCATCATTATCCGTCTCCTTTATCTCATCCCACTTATAAACTTCTTCTATAAACTTAGGGTAATTCAAATATACGGAACCGACGTCGTCGACATTATCAGAAGACATCTCTGCCACAACCACATAGGAATTACTCGGGTAAGCACCTACTAACAACTTTCCTATCTTATCCACAGAATTCAATTCAGAACGATTGTCTGGCAATACATCCAAATACTTTTCACAAGAAGAAAAACTAGATGCTATCGCTGTAAAAAACAGCATATAAAACAATTTCTTTTTCATAATCTTAAAATCCCATTCTTAATGTTAATGTATACTGTCTAGCGATAGGCAAAGCCACACCACCGGAATTCACAAACTCTGGATCCTGTCCATTCAGACGTTTATCCGCATAGACTAGCCAAGGGTTAATCACATTCAAGCGCAAACCCAGATTAGACATTCCTGCACGTTTTACAATATCCTTGGGCAACTCATAAGCTAAAGAGATATCTTTCAAACGGATAAAATCTCCCTTCGCTCTAGTCTCCGTAGAATAATTATAGGCATTATAAGCATAGCCATACTTGCTATCATTACGGATAAAACGACTATCTAAAATTACCGGCACATTGGTAATATGCTCATCCCCAGGTATAGTCCATGCATCCCATAGTTCACGAGGCATAGCATTCAGATCAGAGTATCCTGTCTTATAAGCAGGGTCAAGACGTACCACGTTCCCAAAAGAATAGGTAAAGAATACATTCAACTTAAAATTCTTGTACGAAAACACGTTACCAAAACTTCCTAAATCCGTAGGTTCAGTAGGTCCCTCATACTTCAAAAAGCCTATATTATCTCTATTTTGGAAATATACACCTGTTATAGTCTCGTTTCCGTCAGCATTCATAAAAACGGGTAGCCCACTCGAATTCAACCGAACAAAAGGAATAGAGAATAAAGAACGAACAGGATATCCTTCTAACCCAAAACCATTACCTGCAATCAAATCGGATACACGGCTATTGTTTTCTAATGAGGTTATTTTATTTTTTGCTCTGGTATAAATAAAACTCGACACCCATGAAAAAGTTTCATTTTTCAAGATAGTAGCGGCCAAACTAAACTCCAGGCCATTTGACTCCATATTGGCCACATTACCATATTTTGAAATTTCTCCGCCCAATCCTTGTGTATTCACAATTCCGATCAGATCAAAGTTTTTACGCTTATAGTAATCGATATCTAATGCAATACGATTTTTAAAAATCCCTAAAGAAGCACCTAGATTCAATTCGTGTTTCTTTTCGTAGGTCAGCTCTGAGTTTTCCAAATCCGAGATATTAAGCCCCGACTCTTTATCCGCAGTACTTGGTCTCCAAGGGTTGTAGCTTTGAATTATAATCTTTGAATTGGTCACAAAGTCGGGCCCTCTATCGGCCGTCAAGCTATAGGAAGCTTTAAATGCCAGATTGGAAATCGGAGTTTCCAATTCTTTAAAAAACTTCTCTTCATTCACATTCCACATCCCCGACACGTTCCATGTCGGCATCCAGCGTGCTGAGGTAGTACGACCCAAACGATTTGTCCCCTCATAGCGCAATGTACCATTCACCGTGTAACGATTGTCGTAGGTATAGTTTGCTGTACCATAAAAAGCTACTTGACGAGTGCGAGCTGGCATAACAGAACCATTCTTGCGTCTATCTATAGAATAGTAATCAGCATTCTCTTCCTGACTTTTCTTAAACAGTTTATAATCAATAAACGGTATTTCTCCCAAATCATACTGCAATCCCCAGCCTCTGAACCAATTATTGTTGCGATCGACAGCGTTTGATTCTGCCCCAGCAAAAACATATATTTTATGTACCAAGTTAAAAGTATTGTCATACGCAGCGGTAGCTCGAAAATCTTTCGTCCACATCCTATTGTCAGTTCTATCATAAATACCACCATTAGGCAATACAGTCTGTGGAATAGCATAAGGATCACTCCTATCCTTGTAAAGGAATGGGTTTGCATTTCGTATGAAAGTAGTTGGCATCCAACGATAAGCCAACGCCTGATTAGACTGATCTTTTATGTAGTGCTGCTGTGACGTCTGTTGATAACGAGCAGCTCCCATTATACCCAACTCCAATGGTTTTATAGGCTTCCATTTAAGCTCCCCTTGAAATTTGATGTCAGCTACATTCAAATCCATGTAGTTGTTTTCAAGCTCATGTAAGATGTTAAACGGAGCATAATTTCTAGCATAAAACTCATCCTTATCTAAAGTACGAGAGGTATTTAAGGCATAAGAATAAGGGTTGATATCAAAATCACGTTTTACCTCCATAGATACTCGGTCTACAGTAGACCCCAAAGTTCCAGGCGCGCGTTGATCACGGTAAGACCCATTACTCCGTAACTCAAGCTTCAAATTGTCATATAGATTATAAGAAGCATTGAACAAACCGGTATAACGCTTAACGTCAGATTTTTTTGCCCAACCATCATCAAAAACACCACTGATAGAAGTGTAATACTGAGCTTTATCTGTCCCGGAGGAAAGGCTTACAGAATGATTTTGCATTATAGTCTTACTGAACAACTCACCAAACCAGTCTGTATTTCTATATTCTGCCTGCCGCAAATAAGCATTCCGAGCTTCCTGCGTATTCTCTAATACTCCTGCCTTTATCAATTCATACATTTTACCGTATACACCAGACTGCGAACGACTAGCTACGTCAGCCATCGTCAACCATCCTCGTTGTTCCAAGATCTGATAAAATGACATCTGTTCTTGGGAATTCATGATGTTGAAATTGTTGTAAGATGGAATTGCTCTTGTTGTAAACTCACCGACATAACTCGCAGAATTCCTTCCGGCAGCCCCTCTCTTTGTCGTTATAACAATTACTCCCCCCATTGCTCGAGCTCCATAAATAGAAGTAGCCGAACCATCTTTCAAAACGGTAAAAGACTCAATATCGTTTGCATTCAACCCAGCTACAGCAGAACTGATCAACGTCAAAGCATCTCCAGAAGACAACTCATCGGATGAAACACTCCCTACGTCTTCGATAATAATTCCGTCGACCACCCACAATGGTTTAGAGCTACCATATATAGAAGTTGCTCCCCGGACACGAATTTTCGGAGCTGTACCAAATGTACCAGTCGTATTTTGCACGACAACACCAGCTACACGCCCCTCTAGCGCTCTCGACGGATCGGGCAACCCGCCAAGTTCAATATCTTTCATATTGACTTTACTAGTTGCACCAGTAAATGTCCTTTTATCAATTTTCACCCCTAATCCCGTTACGACGACCTCTTCTATTTCATCGTTATCAGCCAATAGCGTAATAGTAATACTTTCCTGATTGCCAACAGGCACTTCCTTAGGTAAATAGCCGATATATTTAACCAGTAGGGTCGCTCCATTCGCGCCCTGGATTGAAAAATTCCCCTGCGCGTCTGTCGTTGTTCCAACGGTCGACCCTTTTACAGAGATTGATGCACCAACCAATGGCTTCCCTTCGATGTTACGGACAGTTCCCCGAACCCTATTCTGAGCTTCATATGTAATACTAGGGACAGAATTGCTTTCTACTCTTGCATTAATCGTAATCGTTTCATCTATTATTTTGAAAGCCATCCTATTATCGGCCAACAGTTGCGTCAATGCCTCAGATAATGGCTTATTTTCAAACTGAACGTTGATTCTCTTGGCGTTTTTAAGAAGCGCATCATTATACAGGAATTTAAATTTTGTCTGTTTACCGATTTCTTTAAAAGCATCTTCTAACCGCGCATTCTTTAAGGAAAGTGTAACTTTTTGCGCTGTGCTACTCCCATATGCACAGGTCATAAAAACCAACATCAGGACTGTTGCTATTTTCATAATCCGGAAAATTATTGGAAAGGGGGTCCCAGAAGAGGCACTACGCCCTTTGCCAAATGATAAGTTATTCATACATTTGAGTAATTGAGTTAATGTTAATGGTTTAATTCTGATTAGCTTAATGAATTTTAACAGGGGTGCTGCAACACCTCTGTTTTCATTTTTGGGGTGTATACTTTAAATCATACTTTAGTGTTTTTTAGGATTAATAATTTATTATTGTCGATTTTAAAATCTAAATCGCTGACGAACTCCAACATCTTTAAGACTTCTGTCAAATTTGAACTGCGGCTTATTTCTCCCGTATACGTTTGCGACAGGGAGACCCCTTTCGAAAAAGAAATTTCCAAATCATACCAATTCTGTAACTGCTTCGCTATGGTGACAATATTGTCCCCTTTGAAATAAAAAGAATTGTTTTTCCAGGCCAATTCCTTTTGCACATCTGCTTGACGCACGTCAATACGACTTCCCAGCATTTGAGCCTTCATTCCTGGATGTAAGACTTCCTCCAAATCACCTTTAGAAACACGTACTTCTCCCTCTTCTAAGGTCGTTATCGCACTATCGTCATAAGCAGAGATATTAAAGCTAGTACCTAGTACCTCTACGTCTCCACCTACTGTTTCTACAACAAAAGGTCTACTCACGTCTTTAGCTACTTGAAAATAGGCTTCTCCTTCTAACTTAATCTGTCTCTTATCTTTTGAAAATCGATTTGGAAACATCAGCTTGCTACTTGCATTTACCCACACTTTCGTTCCATCCGACAGTGTCAAGTTCAAAAAATTAGCAACAGGAACAACGAGGGTATTCCATGTAACAGCAGGCCCTTCCATCAATACGGTTTTCTCTTCCGTTGCAATACTACCGTCTGCAAGAAGCCTTATACTGTCATTTATTTTAACTTCCCTACCATCTCCAAGTATAATCTTTGCTCCTTTTACCGCGGGAAGAACATCATTTTTGTACCTCGTATCTTTGCTTTCGACCAACCTCGAGTAATCCTTATTTTTAGTGATGCGCAAAGCAAAAAATGAAAAAGTCGCCACAGCTACTAAAATCGCAGCTACGCGCCCCCAATACAATACAATCTGTTTACGTCTTTTATTCCGCACCTTTGACCATGCTCTCTCTTCGTCAAAAGTACGGATAACACCAATATCTCCGCCATTTCTGACTTCCTCTTCCAATTTCTCAAGGAGATTCGCGTTGCGAGCATCGCTATCTAACCATACTTGAAGCCTGTAAGCTTCTTGCTGGCTCATCTCTCCATTGAATTTTTTACGAAGCAATTGGGCTATGTCTACGAAATCTATTGTCATAATTTCCTCTATAAAAATTTTAAATGTATGAGGAGAACTACAAAATTCGTTTTTATATTATGCCTCCATTCTATGGCACTTAAAGGCGAATTCTTGTAGGTTTGTATATAAGAAACGGAAAGAAGATAAACGGGTGACAAGAAATTAACTTTTTTTTAACAAAGAAATATTACACGACAAATCGAAGAGGGGCGACTCAATTATTGGTAAGCACCAATAACAAAATAAGAAAAAAGAATTCAGGATGAATTTTCTTACGCAACACCTGTAAGGCTCGTTGTTTCTGTGTTTTTATCGTATTTACAGATATCGCGAGCTGTTCTGCGATTTCTTGATTGGAGAATCCATCTAAATAGCTTAGTTTGAATATATGCTGACAGGAGTCAGGCAATCCATCGACTACTCGTGCTATTTCGGCCATAAATTCTGCACGAATTACCTTATGTTCGTAATCTATGTCATCCATCTCACCCACGGATTGTCGGTCCAAGTACTTTTGTATAGTCTTACTTTTGCGATTCTGATTATATACGGCATTACGGATAGCACTGTAAAGAAAGGCGCGAATCGCAATTGGTTCAGACGAAATCTTATGTTTATTATTTAGATAAGCTATAAATGCATCCTGTACCAAATCTTCAGCCACTTCAGTATCTCTCACCATATCCCAGGCAAAATAACATAGCACTTTATAATGTTTTTTGAATTCAACTTGATCCTCGAAATTCATCCTCGCTCTCCTCTAGGAATATAGTCTGATTATATACACCTTCTTTGCATATACTAGTAAATATAGGATATAGAAAGATAAATGACAAATGGATTTACATTCTACGTATCTTAAATTTACTGTCGCTTTAAAAAGTTGCAACAAATCGCCAACCGCCTCTGTAATCAGAACTTTAATATACCTACCAATATGAATACCACCCAAAAGGTGAGCATATTGGCGAATAGATGATATCTCAGATTAAACCTCTCTCCGTATTACTTTGGTCAAGTAGTCATATCATATCATCTAAGGCATTTTTGTATGTCCGGGTTTATACCATGTCTTTCGCTCGTTCTTGCAAGCCCCTTCGAGATAGGTAGGCACCGTGTTCAAGACAAGCTTGGGGTATGTTCGGTTGTTGTCTGCCTTTTGTTTGCCTTAGAATCAAAACATAGGCAAAGGATAGGCGAAGCTATACCGAAGGAATCCCGAGGATGGTACGGAGCGATATCGAAGGATAGTCGAATCTATAACGAACTTGAGGGGACTTGAGCGGACTTAAGTGGAGTTGAGGGGACTTTTATTCCTTCACAGTGCTCTTTCCTTAAAAACGGAACTCAATACTATGTGTTGTTCTACTTTACCAAACGCTATAAAGGGGTTTGTGGTGTCGATACAGTAGCCGATATGTACCTATCAAGATCGATTTATGACGGGAAGCTATATTTATTTGAGTATTAGAGCCCGCACTAAAAAACGGAGCGAGAGACTGGTCTATCGCTGTTCGGTTTTTAGTGCGATAACTAATTCATAACAATGAATAATATTTACAATATTGGAAATACATAATATCAAAAAAGGGAGTGAAAACAAAATTTCACTCCCTTTTCTTTAAAACAACTGTATGAGGTTAATTAACATCCCACCAAATCTTATCCTTCTGAGGATCAATATCACCTTCCGCAGCAACATTTGCGGCATTGTAATTAAACTCATTTTGAGGGTATTGTAATCTCAAAGGAATTTTTCTTCCATTAAGCGAAGAGTTTAGCGACAGAGGCACATCACTTGGATATCCCAATCTTCTATAATCCACCCAGGCCTCAAAATTATTAATGCCCGGAAGCGCCAAATATTTTTGATTAACAATCAACTCTAACTTATTAGAATTATTTGCCCAAGAAGCTATATTCTTCTGTAAATATCCAGCAACCTCAGTTTGTGCATCAGGAACCTTCAAAAAAACGAAAGATTCTTCAACAGCTCTTTCATAAATTGACTCTGCATTTCCTGACAACCACCCCCTTTGAACAGCTTCCGCTTGTAGAAACAAACTTTCTACTGAAGTGAATAACCATGCAGGTGCATCAGGAGAAGGAACCAGTCCTAATCCCATCACAATAGACTCCCCAGAGGAAGACTCACCTTGCACATTATTTTGTCCAAAGTTTTTACCTCTCCATAATTCACCGCCAACAGGTGTTATTGCTTTTAAAAAAATCTGTTGGTACCTTAAGTCATCGTTTTGCTTATATTTATCTAAGACAAAATTATTCGCTCTATTAAATCCGTCTACTAAAGTGTTATTCTCATCCCTGACATATGCAATATACATTGGGTTCAGCTTATACTTATCATTAGAATATCCTGGATTCACCCATGCAGTTTCTCCTTCATCCAAAAAGCCACTTCCATCCGCTACAATTTTTGCAATCTCAGCTGATGGGTTTGTAACTTTCTCAGACTGATGAATCAATAATTTAAGTGTTTGGGTGTTGACGAACTTTCTCCACTTTTTCAAATCTCCCTTAAATACCAAATCCGCTGCCACAGCTTGATCCGACACGGAAAGATTTGAATTAGCAAAGATCTTACGCGCTTCATCAAGCTGTATTAATAAATCTTTGTAAATATCTTCTCCTTTATCATATTTTGGAGTAATATTTTTAGCTAAATTGAAAGCTTCTGAATAGGGGACATTATTATACATATCCACCAAATACATAAAGCCTACCGTTTTTAGTGCTTTGGCTACTCCAACATAAAATTGTTCTCCACTAACAGTAGCCTTCTGTTCCATAACATGATTATCCATCAAAATATCATACCATCCGGCATCAGGCGTAATTCCTGACCACTGGGTCGCTTCAAAAGCCGCATCAATATTATAATTCTCTAAAGGAACGGATATCCCAAACGAACTACCACGGGCCCAGTATCCCATCCAGTGCGCGGAAAATCTATATGATGACGTACTTCTTTTAACCACATTTGTAATAACAGATGTCATTAACAAATCTGGTGTAATTGCTTCTTCTGTCGGTAGATTCGGATTTTTGTTGATATCAAAAAAACTATCCTTACAAGCTGAAAAAGTCAGAGTAGAAGCACATATAATTGCTATTATTTTATTTTTCATTTTCGTAATTTTAAATACTAAAACTTGGCATTAATTGTGAATCCGTAATTTCTAGTTGGTGGATTTTGTGTAGACGTTATCATACCCATTGAGTTACTTCCATCATCGTAAAAACTATTAAAATCAGGATCCATAAATTTATTTTCTTTAGGTAACCATAAAGCAATATTTCTCCCTACCAATGCTATAGACAAAGACTTCACAACTCTTTGTCTAGATGCTAACCATTGCTCAGGCACACTATATGTAAGCGCTAACTCTCGGAATCTCCAACTACTTGCATCCACTAGGAAATTAGAAGCAGCTTGCCTATACTCTGCAATGTAGTGCTGCAATACATGCTCGTTGGCTCCGATTTTAGCCGTTGTATTCTCAATATATTTTCCAGGATTATTTGGATCCTTAATAACAGAATTAGGCAGAATAAATGGCTCTCTATTATTATAAGCAGTTGCTTCAGAAACGCCTGTCCAGGCCATAGAAGTTCCCATTTCGTTAAAGGATGCTTGGTGACCAGTTTTGTGCTCAAACAATGCTGATAAATTGAAAGATTTAAAATTAACAGAAGGATTCAACGAAATAATCCATTTTGGCATTGTACGTCCATAAACCTTCAATGCATTCGAAGCACTAGGACGTCCAGTAGTTTCATTCACAATGATTCGTCCTTGATCATCCCTAACGTAATCCGTAGCCTTAAAGACAAAAGCAGGCTGTCCCTTTATAGCGTAGTTACCAACTCTTGCATAACTCGTACCTATTACAATTTCATTCAAATCTTGGTCATCGAAGATAGAAGTTACTTCACTGTCGTTGTAAGTAGCATTAGCTCTGAATCTAATATCTCCGCCATTAAATTTCACTAATGGAGTTAAATTTAAATCTAATTCAAAGCCTTTGTTTATAAAAGAGGCCGCATTTCTATACATAGACCTATAACCAGTAGCATCAGAGACTCTTACATTTACAATCTGGTCAGTATTTTTCTGATAGAAATAAGTTCCCTCTAAACGGATTCTATTATTCCAAAAGCCTGTTTCCAAACCAACCTCTGTACTGTTAATAAATTCAGGTTTTAAGTTAGGGTCATAAGCAGTATTTCCAGCAGTAAATCCGGGTACAGATCCGTACGGATATCCAGTATCACCTGGTTGAGAAAATGTTGCCTGCAGAAGATAAGGAGTAATATCCGCGTTACCAGTTTTATTCCATGCTCCTCTAATTTTCAAAAATGATAAATAATCAGACCTCAATGCATCTATTGCCTCCGTAAGGATTAACGATCCTGACACCCCAGGATAAAAATAGGTGTTATGCTCAGAAGCTAATAATGAAGTTTTATCCATTCGCCCTGTCACCTCTACATTAGCCCAACCACGGTAATTCAATCCTGCACTACCGAAATAGGAGAATAACCGAGCTTTATATCCATTAGAAGACCCAGTCAAATTTCCTAAACGATTACCAAGGTTAAAAATATCTGGTACTAGTAAAGAACCTGCTTGAACCCGAGTTGTACGATATTCATTCTGTCTAACATAAGTACCTAAAATAGCAGACAATTTGAAATCATCATCTAATTGCTTATTTACTTCACCAAACAATTCGGAAGACAGTGTTGTGTAGTTGTAGCTATACTCTTCAATGGATGCTGGAATTGACTCTTTTTCTCTGTCAATTCCAAACTGAGATACTTTAACGCCTAGCGAGCTGTTCCGCTCTGCTGTATTCCGAGAAATTAAGCCCGCGCGATAAGTAAAGCTTAACCAATCAGTCGCTTTGAGAGATAAGTCTAAATTAGTAATTAGATCCTGCTTTTTACCATCCTTTCTCCAATTTCCAGCTTGAAAATAAGGATTTAAACCATAGTTTGTAAACCAATTTTCGTGCTGAGACCACTTATCATTTTGAAAGTCCTTATATTCCGTAACTTTAATATGAGCTGGTGTATTAATTATTTGATTGAAAATACCATCATTACCTCCTACACCTAAAACTTTAAACATTTCTTCAGCTCCGGTGCCATCAAAAACGTTATAATTTTGTTGAATGTAGTTCGAATTAAACCCGACTTTAAACATGCCGAATTCTTTACTAGTATTTAGTCGAATTCCTGTTCTTCTATTCTTATCGTTTGGAACAATTCCTTTGACTACAGCATCCTGTATACTTAGAAAGAAATCACTCGTAGATAAAGATAAATCTGTTTGGTGAGTAACTCCAGTATCATAAAACTTCTTCCGTTCGTCTGTTGCACTATAGACAGCTGTTTGTTGCGAACCATCCGGTAATTTAGGTCCAATGTTCACCGTAGATCCATCAAAAGCCGGTCCCCAAGACATATTCTCAATTGGGTCATAATCTCCATCATAACCAGTACCAAATTGCTTCTGCATGGCCGGAAAATAAGATACATTCTGAAACTGTGTGGAATGTCCTAATGTTACCACAGGCGCTGAACTACCTTTCTTTGTTGTAACAACAATAACCCCATTACGAGCATCTGGCCCATATATGGCAGCTGAAGACGACCCCTTCAATACTGATACATTTGAAATATCATTCGGATTAATAGACGACAAATAATTCAAATCCATAGGAATTCCATCTACTACTAACAATGGATTATTTTTGCCAGTTAATGATCTTATCCCTCTAAGATTCATTTTTACGTTCTCGAATACCCCACTATTAACTCCAGTAACATTTAATCCTGACACCTTCCCTGTCAATCCACTTGCGACGTTTACAGCGTTAACTTTAGTCAGGTCTTCATTTCTGACAGTAGTAGCAGCATATCCTAAATCTTTCTTATCTCTTTCAATACCCAACGCAGTTACCACCACCTCTTCTAAAGCATTATCATCAGAGCTCAACCGTATATTAATTGTGCTCTGGTTACCAACATTAACTCTTTGAGCCCCATAGCCAATAAAAGAGAAATTAAGCGAAGCTCCTTGTCCTACGGAAATAGAATAATTCCCGCTTCCATCGGTTTGTGTAGCGGAGGATGTCCCAACAACAGATACGGATACACCAGACAGTGGTGCACCATCAGTTGCAGAAGTAACCTTTCCACTCACTTGGCGATTTTGTGCCATCGACACGCCTATGAGACAAGTCAGCACAAAAAATAAACTGAGTAATTTTTGTTTCATGTGTTTATGTGTTTAGTTAAAAATTGTGTTTAATTAATTATTGATTAATCCATAAATGCATACCCCTAATCCCTTCACCAAATAACGTGAGCAAAAGAAAGAAGCAGTAAAACGTTTTATCAAAAAGAAAAAACGCCAACCTGTCAACAGCAGTAGAGACCGTTGTATAGATTATCAAAAAAGTCCATAAATCCAGCCAGACGAAATAAATCAAGCTAATTCAGACGGAAAAGCCTAAATCCGGAGATAACGGGATAAAGTGAGTAATTCTTGTTCCATTTTGTGTGTGTTTAGTTTTTATAAATTGTTCGTGTGTTAGTAGCAATACAACTGTAACAGGTATATTACTATGCAAACATATAAAAAAAAATAAGTTTTCACACTTTTTAACATTTTTTTTTTTGAAACAGTGGTTTAAACAAGAAAAAATACAGCGCAACATATCAATTGTAACAAAGCATGGTAACATTTATAAAACAGAGATAATGGCACACCAAAAGGAAATAGAAATATTAAGCACAAAAAATGCCTCTCACTTTCATGAGAGGCATTCTATAAACTTATAAAAAAGAATTTATCTTGTACCGCCAGCCCACCATACTTGTTCCGTATAGACATACTGTCCATTTCCATAGGCAGCTTCTACGTTAGGGTTGGTAGTTGTGTCGTCATTACCATATGGCAAACGCAATGGGAATTTACCAGGATTTTTCAACTCAATTAATTCTTCACCATTTGACTTCCAACGACGGATATCGTTGTACATCTCCGTAGATTCGCCCGATGCACCAAAGAATGCTAAGTATTTTTGGTTAGCTATTTCCTTTAACGGATTAGCAGCGAACAACGGTTTTACATAATCTGCAAAATAACTAGTAATATCAGCATCAGTAATGGCTGCAGATGTCTCTTTGATCTTTCCATTGGCCAGTACGGTAGGGGCAACAAATGCCGCTTTCACCGAATTCTCCGAATTTTTGATACCTGCTGAAACAGCGGCCTCTAAGACTGTAGCTATCTCGGAAGCTCCCTTACCTAACCTTTGCATAGCCTCAGCTTTCAAGAACAATAATTCATGATAACTCAATAACTGGGTCGGCGCTGTTTGAGCATACACAAATGTCGACGTCAAGTAGTGATATTTAACCTGCGTATTTTTTCCATTAGGTGCTAATAAACTATACGAATCATTTGCTAATGCGATGTCATTAACCTGCACCCAATCCGCCGTCATAAAATTACGGTTCAAACGAGGGTCATTACGTTCCAACATCTTATCACCGATACTCTGACTCGCAGCCAGACCATCTCTAGACCACTGAAAGTCAAACAATGGGTTTAAGTTAGAGGCGTTATATTCAGCAAACTTAGCTTCTTCGTTTGCACTAGTAAAAGACTGATCAATAGAAGTAATAATTGCCTCGAGAGCAGCGTTTTTGTCCGAAGTCACGTTCAATAAACGCATCGCATACCGCGCTTTCAAACCGTGTGCAAATTTTAACCAACGATCTGTATTCCCCTTAAACAGGAGATCTTGAACACCTACCGAACCTGACGCATGGGTATCTCCTTTTGGAAGATTTTCAATTGCTGCATCCAGATAGGCATTGATTTGCTTGTACAATTCTTCCTGCTTATCTATTTTAGGATTGCGGATTTCCAAAGGCTTGAATCCTTCTGAATAAGGTGCATCACCAAACATATCTGTCAATAATGCCAGATTGTATGCAGCCATGATTTGCCCCATCCCCAAAGTAGCATAGTTACCTGCCTGACTACCACCAGCGGAACACTTTTCTATAACCATGCGAGCATCTTTCAATGCTATATAAACACTGCCCCATGTATTATTAAAAGTAGATGACTTTTGAGGTTCACTTTCGCGACGCTCTGCATTCCAAAGTTGTCCGTCTGTTCCAACTTCATGCTCCACATAGCTAGAGAGATAGGTATTAAAATCACCCCCAACATTTGAAAAAGCAGTCCTTGTAATGACATCTGTTAAAATAAACTTTGCCTGAACATCTTTTGGGTTGTTAACATTCTCATTAATGCTGTCCATTACATCTTCTGAACAAGAAGTAAAGACTGTAGGAGTAGCCAAAACAGCCACCGTTAATAATCCCACTATATTTAATTTCATTTTCATTGTTCTAAATTTTAGAATTTAATGTTTACACCTAGACCATAGCTTGATGTTCCCGGTAAAGAGAAACGCTCAAAAGCCCCCTGCATGTTGGTATTTCCTTGTGACACTTCTGGATCATAACCTTTCAGTTCGGACCAAAGGATGATATTACGCGCAAATGCATTGACATCTACCTTCAGTTTAGAAGTCTGGTAGACAGGGTAACCTACAGCTACTTCGCGTAATTTCACAAATGAGGCCCCACGGATAGACGCTTCAGAAATATCACTCAAACGGTTAAAATAATCATAAGTTGAAGTATTGATTGCCTCCCCATCTGCATCCAATATTGGGTGCGCATCAATCATTATATCATTTACGTCCCCATTCGCCTTTACCGCTGGCAATTCGAACAAGAAGCCATTTCCATTTCGTAGATCAGCAGAGTGTTGCGTTACGCCATAAACATCCAACAATCTTGACGTAGCGTGGTACATTTGTCCTCCTTGCTTCCAATCCAACACAGCAGACAACCGTATTTTCTTATATTCAAGATTCGTATTAAAACCTAAGTTAAAATCTGGAGCCACATTCCCGATTACTTTTTCTTCACCCGCTTGCGGCAAACCATCCTCATCTACAACAATCTGTCCAGCATCGTTTCTTAGGTAAGAAACGCCATAAATAACAGGGTACTTGTAACCTATCCCAGCACGCACCTGTGGCTCAACGAATCCGCCCATGAAGATACTATTTACACCTTCTTTCAAATCATCTACGTAATTATCAATTTTGGTGAAGTTAAAAGCAAAATCCCATTTAAAATCTCCATTACGGTAAGGAGCGACTGCCAACGTCAATTCGTGCACATTGGTATGGATTTTTCCGCCATTCGTCACTAAGCTCTTGTATCCCGTTGAAGCGGCCAAAGGCACTTCAAAAATCTGGTCTTTTACATCTTGACGAGAGAATGTATAATTCAAGTTGATTAATCCATCCCAGAACATTAAATCCGTTCCGACCTCAATCGCTCTCGTATTTTGAGGCTTTAAGGCTGGATCGTATACAATCGGATAGGTTGTATAAGAAGTCACCCCGTCACTGTTGATTGGATATAATATCGGTGTACCTGATGAGAAACCTCCACCATATAGCGGCTTATCAAAATAACTCTCGTAATAATCTCCTGCTTGTCCTACCTCTGCAAATGACGCCCTCAGCTTACCCATAGTCAAAATGGAGTTTTTGACCGCATCCAATTCTGTAAATACAAAAGCTCCCGCTACTGAAGGATAAAAGAAGGAACGGTTATTTCGTGGCATTGAAGAAACGATATCATTACGACCGGTCGCATTTAAAAACAACATGTTTTTATACGCTAATGCTAAACTTCCAAACGTACCGAATGTCCGTGTATGACGTAAAGTTTGCTCGGTGGTAACAGTAGATGCATTATTGATATTATCCCATCCTGGAAAGTTGAAATTCATACCATAAGCATAATCTCTTCTACGTACCCGGTTTACAATCTCGTTACCGACCATGGCATCCAATACTAAATCATCATTGATTTTCCAATTGTATGCGGCTGTTCCCAACGAGTTCCATTCGGTTACTGAAATATGGAAGTTCTCCACTTCACCTTGGCCATTTGCATGACCGTAACCCCATAGATCGGTGTAATTTGACGTATAGGAATCAACACCTGCTTGGTACTTCAATGTTAATTTTTGATTGTTGCCCAAATCAGTAGCGTATTGTCCAAATCCATTACCAAAAAAGCGTTGATTATCTTCAGAAAACTTGTTGTTCTCAACAGCCCAATACACACCATCAAAACCTGTTGTACCACGGTATGTATTTTGCTTTGTTGGGTTATTCAAATAATAAGATGGGATTCCAGCCAAATCATAGGAAGCTGGGGCACCAAACAAAGTAGCCATGATACCATTATTCGCTCCTGTCTGCTTAGTGATTCTTGAATTCACATAGTTACCGGTAAAACCCGTTGTCCACTTGTCCGACAATTTAGCCTCTCCAGCTAATTTAGCAGTATAACGGTCCAGACCTGTCGAGGGAACGATACCATTTGCATTTGTTGCCCCCAAAGACATTGCATAGCTACCCTTTTCAAATCCCTGAACAATGTTGAATGAATTATTGAAGGTATTACCGATATCAAAAAAGTCTTTCGCATTATTATATGATTGCGGAGTAGCCCAAGGATCTAACCCCGCATTAGCACGCTGTATTACATAGTACCTTCCTGGTTGTATACCATATTGCTGGGTATACTCATTATCTGTATTACCACCATATATAGCATCATTTGCTAAATCTGGAATTTTTGGTCCCCAGGACATGGAAGAAGTGTTACCGCTTTTTTCTCCATATAGGCCATTGACACCTTGTGCATAAGTAGATTGAAAGTTCGGAAGAACCGAAACTTTATCAAAAGAGACATTAGAATTGTATGAAATCTGTGGCTTTCCTTGTTTTCCTTTACCACTCTTAGTGGTAATAAGGATCACTCCATTCGATGCACGCATACCATATAAAGCTGATGCTGCCTGTCCTTTTAGAATATTGATACTCTCAATATCATTAGGATCAATATCCAGACCTCTAGAAGAGTAATCAGCACCGGTAACACTATTCAGCGTAGAAACCTCAGCAGTAGAGGAAATAGGCAATCCGTCCACTACATACAAAGGAGAGTTGTTCCCTGTAAATGAGCGAGCTCCACGGATGGTGATATTTGCTGATGCACCTGGCATACCGGAAGAAGGCGTCACCTGTACTCCAGATACCTTACCTTGGATCGCTGTAGCTAAGTTACTATTGGCAGCTTCCGTCAATTTATCCCCCTTAACTTCTTGTGTTGCGTAACTTAAAGCCCTTTTTTGGCGAGACTGCCCCATTGCCGTAACCACGACTTCCTCTAAAGAGTTTTCTTCAGACTCCAGAACAACGTTTATTGTAGTTTGTGCTCCTACTGCGAGACGTTGGCTCAAGTAGCCAATGTAAGATACGTTCAAAGTAGCTCCCTCTGGAACAGATAACCTAAAGCTACCTACATTGTCCGTTTGTGTAGCGGTACTCGTACCAACGACAGAAACAGATGCCCCAACAATCGGAGCCCCATCTACTGAGGATGTTACCTTACCACTCACCTGACGATTCTGTGCAAACGATATCCCTGTAAGGAACGTAAACACAAAAATAAAACTGAGTAATTTTTGTTTCATGTTAATCAATATATGTTTGTAATAATAATTTTAAATGCCCAAACATTAGTATATAATACAACTGTTTAATTAGCACAAACTAAACTGCGATATACAAGATATAGAAAGCGCCAATAAACCACTTTCCATAATTAAAGAGAAGATAAATAGTCAGTATGCCTTAATCCAAAAGAATCAGGGAGACAAATATAGCAGACACAAGTTGTCATTACAAGTTTTTTAATTCAAAACACTTTTTATTAAAATAAACACAACTAAAATATCAGACTGATAGAAATCAGGCAACCCCAAGCTTGGATTTAACATCTTTTAAGAAAAAGATAATATTCGAAATATTGTTTTGAATAAAACAATATTTCGAAATAATATATCAAGCAAAAGAGTTGCTAATTAGATTCAGTCCAGCTATATTTTTATATTATTTGTTCTAACATCTATATATTCTAAAAGTTATTGTAACATTTCACACGCAAGCAGGCCCCAAATAACCAATTATATAAGTCACCTCTCACGTCCGAAACATTCGCGAATACAAAGCATTTTATCTATTTTTGCAACATGAGATTTGATATCATTACGGTACTCCCTTCCCTATTGGAAAGCCCTTTCGCACACTCTATATTACAACGAGCACAAAAAAAAGGGCTGAGCGAAATCCATGTTCACAATCTAAGGGACTACACGACAAACAAACAGAAATCGGTAGATGACTACCCTTATGGTGGTGGTTCGGGAATGGTGATGCAGATCGAACCTTTCGCTACATGCATCGAAAAGCTAAAAAGTGAAAGAGCCTACGATGAAGTCATATATATGACACCCGATGGGGAAACGCTAAATCAAGCTATAGCGAATGACCTATCGACTCGAGGCAACATGATTATATTATGTGGACATTATAAAGGTATTGACCAGCGTATACGGGATATATTTGTAACCCGCGAGATATCCATTGGAGACTACGTTCTTTCAGGGGGGGAGCTCCCTGCGGCGATTCTTGTCGACGCTATTGTGCGACTAATCCCCGGAGTACTCTCGGACGAGACCTCTGCCCTCTCGGACTCCTTTCAAGACGGCCTGCTCGATGCCCCCATCTACACTAGACCAGCGGAATGGCGCGGACACAAGGTCCCGGACATCTTACTAAGTGGTAATGAGGCGAAAATAAATGCATGGCGCGACGAGCAACAACTACAACGTACACAGGAGAGAAGACCTGATTTACTGACAGATGAATAGAACGTCTTAAAACAAGTTATATCTGTTGATAAATAGGTAAGCATTTCAAACTTTTATTATTTTTTTAACAAAAAGAATTTGATTATTTAAAAATTATTCTAAATTTGTGGTGTAATGATAACACAAAGCACATATCAATTTTGGTGGTGGCCTGGAGCAAATAGCGTCGGGAGGCACCTCTATTGGTTTTCAGAATAAGGATTTTTTAATCAACCAAAACCATAAATCAAAAAGCCCGACGTAATTCGTCGGGCTTTTTTTGTGGTATTAACTACAAGCCCACTTAGTGAAAATGAACAGTCAACATGCATTGCAAACAAAAGAAATTAAAAGATAAATATGAGATATACATTCAAGACAAACCATAAGAAAATACTGGCCGATACGACGACACCTGTCAGTATTTATCTTCGTCTCCGGGATATATTTCCCAATAGCCTGCTATTAGAAAGCTCGGAGTACCACAGTAGGGACAATAATATCAGCTACATATGCTGCCAGCCGTTAGCGGGTCTCGTACTCAATGAGGAAACCCTTACCATCAGCTACCCTAATCAAGAAAAAGTTGTTAAACAAGCTTCAGCGATAGACTTAAGGAGTGAAGTTTCGGCATTCAGACAATCTTTCGACGAAGAAATTATTGCCGACACCAATGTCATTTCTAATGGTCTATTTGGTTACTTTTCATTCGACAGCGTTGCCCATTTTGAGGATATCACACTTACTGCCAAGCTAGATGAATCGCGTAAAATACCATTCTTGCAGTACCACATCTATAAATATGTCATAGCGATAGACCATTTCCGCAATCAACTCTATATCTTCGAGCACCTTTTAGGCGAAGAACAAAGTGAACTGGAAAGAATTGAATACCTGATTCAAAACAAGAATTTCCCTGAGTACTCTTTTCACACTCAGGGGGATGAGAAGTCAAATACCACAGACGAGGGATTCAAGGCGCTTGTAGAGAAAATGAAATCACATATCCGTAGAGGAGACGTATTTCAGATTGTCCCCTCCCGAGCATTTTCCACCACTTTTTCAGGAGATGAATTTAATGTATACCGTGCACTAAGATCTGTCAACCCATCACCCTATCTCTTTTACTTTGACTATGGCGACTTCAAATTATTTGGTTCTTCGCCAGAAGCACAATTGACCATAAAAAAAGGCGAAGCTACCATATACCCTATCGCCGGAACGTTCAAACGTACAGGTGACCTCGAACAGGACGAGCGCATTGCGGAAGAGCTTAAAAATGACCCCAAAGAATCTGCAGAACATGTGATGCTCGTAGATTTGGCACGCAATGACCTAAGCCGCCATTGTACTGAAGTACAGGTCAAATCTTATAAAGAAGCTCAGTATTATTCACATATTATCCACCTGGTATCCAAAGTAGCAGGCAAGTTAAACCCTACAGCCAATCCATTTGATATCGTTGGCGACACCTACCCCGCTGGCACGCTATCAGGTGCTCCCAAGCATATGGCTCTCACGCTAATAGACCGCTATGAAGGGTTACAGCGCTCATTCTATGCCGGTGCTATAGGTTTTATGGGATTCAATGGCGACTTTAACCATGCCATCATGATACGTTCCTTTTTGAGTAAAAAGAATGTACTCCATTATCAGGCCGGTGCTGGTATCGTACTGGATTCTGATCCAGAAAAAGAACTCCAAGAAGTAAATAACAAAATAGCTGCGTTGCGCAGAGCATTAGAAATAGCACAAACCCTATGATACGTCCACTTGAATATTGTGAAAACACCGCGCAAATAGCCGCAAGCATAGAAACTATTGACTCTAGGATACTCGAATTACTACACCTTAGAAAGCAATATGTCGCCGAAAAACAAAAAATACAGGGCGATGCTGAAGCAGATTTAATAAATTTGCCTGCGGTCAATGAGGAGATCAAACAACTAATAGAAACCAGCCAATTGTTACAAAATGAACAACAGTAAAATTCTAGTCATAGACAATTACGATTCTTTTACGTACAATCTAGTACATCTCTTACAAGAATTGGGCGAAAGCTACGAAGTAGTACGAAACGACAAATTCGAACTCGACTATGTAGACCAATTTGACAATATATTGTTATCCCCTGGCCCCGGTATTCCTGAAGAAGCAGGATTGCTTATGGATGTAATACGTAGATACGCACCAAGCAAGCGTATATTGGGCATCTGTCTTGGTCAGCAAGCAATCGCTGAAGTATTTGGCGGCACACTATACAATATGCCCAAGCCACTCCATGGTGTGGCTTCATCCATCATCGTGACAGACAAAGAAGAAAAGCTATTCCAAGACTTCCCTCAAAGCTCCAAGATAGGCCGATATCACTCTTGGGCAGTGGATAATGAAACTTTCCCAGAATCCCTTAAAGTAACTGCAATAGACGAAGAAGGCGTAATCATGGCATTGACACATCGGGAATATGATGTCCGTGGCATGCAATTCCACCCCGAGTCTATATTAACCGATAATGGGAAGAAATTAATTGAGAATTGGCTGAAATAATAAGTTATCAAGTTAACAGGTGAACGAGTTATCAAGTGAGCAGTTTATCAAGATAGCTAAATAACTCGATAACAAGATCACTGGATAACAAGATCACTAGATCACAACACAAACATGACTATACTAGATAAAATTGTCGAAAGAAAGAAAATAGAAGTTGCAGAAGCTAAGGCTAAAACCTCCTTACAACAACTGGAACAGTATCCTTTATTTTCGAGGAGCTGCTACTCTTTAAAAGAATCGGTTGAGCATCCACAGCGCTCAGGAATCATAGCAGAGTACAAGAGGGCCTCTCCCTCCAAAGGAATCATCAATGGTAAAGCAACCGTCCAAGAGGTTGTACAGGGGTATCAGGAAGCTGGTGCTTCTGCAATCTCTGTATTGACTGATAGCGACTTTTTCCAGGGCAACCTGGCCGACCTCACTGCAGCGCGTGCAGTGCTGCATCTTCCGCTATTGCGCAAGGAGTTTATCATCGATAGCTACCAAATCGCAGAAGCAAAAGCATATGGAGCTGATATCATCCTGCTCATAGCGGCCTGTCTTACATCAGAAGAAATACAATCCTTATCCACCTACGCCAAATCCTTAGGGCTGAACGTACTGTTGGAAGTCCACGATGAGGAAGAATTGCAGCGCAGTGTTTGCAGCACAATAGATGCTATAGGTGTAAACAACAGGAATTTAAAAGACTTCTCTGTCTCACTTGCCCATTCATATGATTTGGTCAATAAGATCCCAGATAATTTCATTAAAGTTTCCGAAAGCGGTATTTCTGACCCCAACACCATTAGAGACCTCCGAACCCGAGGGTTCCATTCTTTTCTAATTGGCGAGAATTTTATGAAAACAGACAATCCAGGAGAGGCTATGAAGAGCTTTCTAAACGAATTAAAAGGATAGAAATACAGGTACCTCCATTCTAAAGAAATTTACGATTTCACTGTTTTACAATTTACCAACAAAATTATTCCTAATTTTGCACCATGTCTGTAAAAATTGGCGAAAACATAGATTTAGGCGAATTCCCACTCCTATTGGCTCCGATGGAGGATGTCAGCGATCCCCCATTCCGTTACGTATGCAAGCAGAATGGTGTGGATATGATGTACACCGAGTTTATATCATCGGAAGGGCTGATTCGAGATGCGGCTAAATCCGTACAGAAATTGGATATCTTTGAATATGAGCGTCCTATCGGTATACAGATATTTGGCGGCGATATCGAATCCATGCGACAGTCGACAGAAATCTGTACCAAAGCAAACCCCAATCTTATCGATATCAACTATGGATGTCCTGTAAAGAAGGTGGTCTGTAAAGGTGCTGGCTCGTCCTTATTGCAAGATATCGACAAAATGGTAGCCATGACCAAGGCCGTAGTAGAGGCAACACACCTTCCTGTTACAGTAAAGACAAGGTTAGGCTGGGACGACACCACCAAGAATGTATATGAGGTGGCCGAACGCCTTCAGGACGTAGGCATCAAAGCATTAGCTATACATGGCCGTACCAGAGCGCAGCTCTATAAAGGACAGGCCGACTGGTCTATGATACGAGACATAAAACGTAATCCAAGAATACAGATTCCTATTTTCGGAAATGGCGATGTTGACTCTGTGGAAAAGGCCGCTGCCTGGAGGCAGGAATACGAGGTAGATGGTATTATGATTGGTCGGGCATCGATTGGTTATCCTTGGATATTCCGGGAGATAAAGCACTTCTTCCAAACCGGAGAACGCCTAGAAGGCCCAACAATCGCCGAACGGGTCGAGGTCTGCCATACGCACCTCACCAAATCCATCGAATGGAAAGGAGATAAACTGGGTATATTTGAAATGCGTAGACATTATGCCAACTATTTCAAAGGCATACCCAATTTTAAAGAGTATCGCATGAAATTAGTCAGCCTCTCTTCTTATAATGAAATTCAGGAAGTACTCGAAGAAATTAAAGAAAATTTTGTGGGAGAGGTCGTCTAAGCGACCTTTCTTATCATTGCTATAATTGCTTTTTTCTCTAATAGCCCAGTTGTGACACAGAAAGCAACTAAAAGTAGATTTCCAATCCAGACATTACTTTCAAAGATAAAATAACTCGCCAAAGAGATACCCAAGCCCACTAATAAATAGGCACCTATACTTCTAAAAGCATACGGTATAGGATAGTATTTCTGCCCCCAGGCCAGCGACAAGCCAATCATAATACAATACACCATAGTGGTCGATAGCACAGCGCCCACATAAGAATACTGAGGAATAAGCAAGACGTTCAGAATAATGGTTACTAAAGCTCCAATTCCAGAAATGTAAATTGCGTACTTCGTCTTATCAGTCAGCTTGTACCATACCGAGAGATTCATATACACCCCCAATAAGACATAATTGAACAGCAGAATGGGCACAATCTTCAATCCTTGCCAATACACTTCGGGGTTGAGTTCTGTTCCCCGAATAAATATTTTCAACCAACTAATATTTGCCGTTATCCCCACCATGACCATCACCATCAGGATGACAAAGTACTTCATAATCATAGCATACGTCCGTTGGGCGTTCTCGCTCTTTGCATGCGAAAAGAAAAAAGGCTCGGCACCTAATCTAAAAGCTGTAACAAATAAGCTTAAGAATACCGCTATTTTTGTCACCGCATTATATATCCCTAACTCTATCTTTCCTATTTCTCCAGGTATAAGCTTAGGAAAAAACATCTTATCCAAATTCTCATTAATAATAAACGAAATGTTGGCAATCAATATTGGGAAACTGTAAGTCAGCATGCTTTTCATCAAGGGCTTATCAAGCTTGAAGCGAATCTTTGACAATTCGGGCAACAACAGAACAAGCGTCACGACACTGGCCATAAGATTGGAAAGAAAAACATAACCTATCCATCCCTCTATAAACCATTCACCGGCAAAGTCGGACCAGAAAGAAGACGATATCTTCCACGAAGGGAGATAAACGATAAAAAACAGGTTAAGCCCAACAGTCACAAATATATTAATGAACTTAAGGTAACTATAACGAATAGGTCGCCCCTTGGCACGAAGACGGGCAAAAGGCACTACAGCCAATGCATCCGCGACCAATATAAACGCAAAGTATTTGATATACTGGACATAGACATCCACATCACCTCCATCGGCAAACCAGGATGCGATAGGACGGGTATAAAGAAATACAGTGGCAAGGAGCAAAGCAGAGGTAAACAGGGTAACAATAAAGCTATTGTTATAAATTTTATCCTTGTCTTCTTCTTTCTGCTTCTGGAGATATCTAAAATAAGTAGTTTCCATACCAAACGCAAGAATTGCATTCAACATAGAAACCCATGCGTAAAAATTGGAGTAAACGCCATATACTGCGGCATCTTTAAACTTCCGCAGATAGACAGGAGTCATCAAAAAACTGATCATACGTGAGATTATGGTCGTGAAACCATAAATCACTGTATCACTTAAAAATTTCTTTATCGAGGACACAACTGGGTTTATTTACGTTGTTTGAGAACTTCAAAATTCTTAAAGCCTTTCAGTTCCCCCTCCTCATAAGCCACCTCTTCTACTTCCGCTCTATCCGGTCCTTCTGCACAATATTCCAACAGCGACTCTAATCCGAAATCGTCCCCTTCGGCTTCCATATAGACAGAACCATCAGCCTGATTGACAACAAATCCTTTCACCCCGAGCTGATTAGCTACTGCTTTAGTTGTAATTCTAAAATAAACGCCTTGAACCTTTCCTTTTACGGTAATATTGTAATGTCTCATCAAATTCAATTCTTTGTTGATATCAAACCCCTAATGACAGAACTTCTACAATTAAGTAGCAAATCCGCCATTAAACAGAGCCTATTACCGCAAAAGTAATCAAATTATTTAAGCAATACGTTCAATCTCCACTTTGTCTGTTACCTTGAAATGATTCATATTTTTTAACAACAGTAATCCAGGTGTTTTCCCAACCTCAAGAGACCCTAGGCTCTCCTCAAGTGTCAACGCTTTAGCACCATTGATAGTCGCCCATTTCAACGTTTGAATAAAATCCAACTCCGGAAAATGTTTATGTAGCAACTTCAACTCATCCAATATACTTAATGTATCGTTGGAAGCCAGACTATCTGTACCAATAGCTATTTCACAACCGTTCTGTTCAAAAATACTCACCTTTGGAAGTGTATCCTCGATATATAAATTTGCTTTTGGACAGATACACATCACCACATCCCTACCCATCCTTCGGATAAAATCCAAATCCTTCAATGAGGTATACGTATTATGCACAAGGATAACTTTATTCCCTGTAGGGAGATAAGACATGTAGGTCTGTACCGAATTTCGCGCTTGCGCCTTAAATTCGTCCGCAGGAAAACCAATCTTCTCATAAAAGTCCAAGAAATCTCCGGTCTTATACCGAAAAAGCTTATTCTCTTCCTCGCTTTCTTGATTGTGGATTGAAATTATATTATCGTCCGAAACAGACTTTTTAAAAGCTTTGAAAAGTGTCTTAGAACAAGAGTAAGGGGCGTGCAATGTGATAGAAGCGTGTCCCGAATCGAAATTAAATTCGACTTCACGCGCTTCATCGATTTTCTGCGCCGCTTCTTGTTCACGCAAGCCTAATATCTCTACAAAAGTATGATATACGATCTTACTGTTTTCTTTTACTTTAGCCGAAATAGCTGAATTAACATGATCTCCCACAGCCTGCACACCATTCGCATACATTGCGCGATCGGCAGCGACCATAGCTTCTTGAATAAGGTCATCGTCAGCGCCACGGTTGGACATCACCTCCGTGATGAACTTAACCAAGCCCTGTTTCTGAGGAATCTTGCCCAACAAATGAGACAATTCTAAATGACAGTGTGCGTTAATAAACCCAGGAATTAGAACTCCTTTCAAGCGTTCAATTTCTACATTTTTAGGCACCGAATCATTATCATATATTCCTAAGACTGTACCATTTTCGTCCATTGCAATGACCCCATTCTTTATAGGGCTGGACGTGACTGGCATCACATAATCAGCTGAATAATAATGAACCATTTATATACCAATAGTTAGTGTGTATGTTTTCTAAAGGAAAAAGACTTAACCCGTTAGAAAATGTAAATCTAACACAAAATATTGCTTTAAACCAATAGTCTTGACAAATTAAGTAATTTTTTTTTACAGAAAGTTGATAGATATTTTTTTTGTAAAAAAAATAGGCTATGTTTGCGCCATCGAAAAGGGGTGCCTTGTTCATTCAGAACACAAAAAAGGCTGAGATTAT
>JBEBQJ010000007.1:0-73032 GCA_040395455.1 Sphingobacterium yanglingense
TCGCGACCCCAACCTTGGCAAGGTTGTGCTCTACCAACTGAGCTACTTTCGCTTGTTTTGTGATACAAAAGTAAGCTATTTTAGTATGCTTGTCAAGGGTAAAAATAAAATACTTACTGCAATTTAGAGATTGCATCGACGCAGTTGATTCCGTCAATCGCGGCAGAAACAATTCCTCCTGCGTAACCGGCTCCTTCTGCACAGGGGTATAAACCTTTAATCTGCGTATGCTGTAGAGTCTCTCTGTCTCTGGGAATTCGTATAGGTGATGAGGTACGAGATTCTACACCTACCAATATGGCTTCATTGGTGTAATAACCTTTCATCTTTTTTCCAAATATTGGAAGTGCGCCACGTAAAGCTTGGTGCACAAAATCAGGAAGGACTTCATTCAAATCAACTGATTTTGTGCCTGGCTTATAGGAGTTCTGTGGTAGGTCATTAGATAGCCTATTTTGAACAAAATCAACCATTCGTTGGGCAGGAGCTACCAAACGACCTCCGCCTAGGTTAAAAGCTTTTTGTTCCACTTGACGTTGAAAATCCAATAGTGCAAAAGGATCGTGAGCGGATGAATATACATCCTCTAGGTTAATCTGTATGACCGTCCCTGAATTTGCGGTTGGGTTATTTCTTTTGGAAGGAGACCAGCCATTTACTACAATCTCGTTAGGTTGGGTCGAACAGGGAGCTATGATGCCTCCCGGACACATGCAAAATGAAAATACACCTCTGCCATTTACCTGCTCAACTAGACTATAGTATGCTGGAGGCAAGTTTTCGTGGCGGGTACTACAATGGTATTGTGCTTGGTCTATGATCGCTTGCGGATGCTCTATCCGGACCCCTAGTGCGAAGGGCTTGGCTTCAAGGTGCCAATTATTTGTTCGAAATAATTCATAGATATCTCTGGCGGAATGGCCGGTCGCTAGAATAACATGCTTAGCATCAAACTGCTTTCCATCGGCAGTCGTTACTGCAGTGACTTCGTCAAATTGTGTCAGGATATTGTCGACTTTACTGTCAAAATGAATTTCTCCTCCCATTTCCAAGATTCGCTCGCGCATATCCTCAATGATGTGGGGGAGCTTATTTGTGCCGATATGGGGACGGGCATCGACAAGAATATCAGCATCGGCACCATGTTCTACAAAAATGGAAAGTACCTTGTTGACATCTCCTCTTTTGTCTGATCGGGTGTATAACTTACCATCAGAATAGGTCCCTGCGCCCCCCTCCCCATGACAATAGTTGGAGTCGGGGTTAACAATACCTTCTCTGTTTATTTTTGCCAAATCTCTACGCCGCTCTCGGACAGGTTTTCCTCGTTCTAAAACTATAGGTTTGAGACCAACCTCTAAACAACGGTATGCAGCAAATAGCCCAGCGGGGCCTGCACCGATAATAATGACCGGTTTGGCATCTTTGATGTTTTGTAAATCAGACTTGAAGTGTAGTGGCTTCGGATGTTCGTCTACAAAATACACTACCCGTATTCTATATACTACCGTACGCGCTCTGGCATCTATGGAACGCTTGCGGACATGTATGCCTTTAATCTGGTTACGATCTACTTTTAATTTGGCGGCCCCTTGTTGGATAATATAGTTTTCGTCGTGTATAAAATCCGGACTTACAGCCAATTCAATCTCTTTCTGCATAGTGTTTTAAGTTGGGTTTTTATCCCACAATAAGTGCAAAAGTAACAATTTAGCAGACATATACCTATATTAAAAAGTTGGCATTAGCTTTGTTTGTCTAGTTTGAAATTAAAAAGTAATTTGTATTTTTAAAAAACTGGATTGAAGTTGTTGTGGAGCAGCTAAAAAATAGTAGGGAACAAATTATTCTGTTATAAAAATAATAAACATTGAAGTACAATTAGGTACTCTGATGTGGTAAAAGAGATACAAATTAAATACACATGAAAAGACTATTAATTGCAATTGTTGGATTGTTTACTGCGCTTTCTTTTAGTTCGTGCGGTTATAACACGATGGTGTCTAAGGACGAAAATGTTAAAGCTAAATGGGCACAGGTAGAAAATGCGTATCAACGCCGCGCAGATTTGATTCCAAATTTAGTCTCGACTGTGAAAGGGGCCGCTCAACACGAACAAGGAACATTGACCGCTGTGGTGGAGGCTAGGGCTAAGGCTACTTCCGTAACTGTAAATCCTGAAAATTTGACAGAGGAATCTATTGCCGAGTTTCAAAAGACACAGGATGCTTTGTCGCAGTCGATCGGTCGTCTGTTGGTCAGTGTGGAGGCTTATCCTGATTTAAAAGCAAATCAAAGCTTTCAGGAGTTACAGGCTCAATTGGAAGGAACAGAAAATCGTATCTCTGTAGAGCGAAGAGCTTATAATGAAGCCGTACAGGACTATAATACAACGGTAAGAAGTTTTCCGAATAATATTATGGCAGGAATGTTTGGTTTCAAATCGAAAGGTACGTTCCAGGCTACAGAAGGAGCTGATAAAGCGCCAACAGTATCTTTCTAACGAGTTGTCAAAATTATTTATACTATAAGAGGAAAGATGGGTATTGGTGTCCAGTATTCATCTTTCTTTTTTATAGACTTTAAAACGGTATAGTATGTCTATCTTAAATACAGAGGAGCAAGAGCGAGTGGCACACGCGGTCAGTATTGCTGAAAATAGGACTTCAGGAGAGATACGAATCGTTATTGAGAACGTTGTGGGTGATGTAGATGTGCTTGATAAGGCTTCCCAATATTTTGAGGAGTTGGATATGCACAAGACTGCGCTGAGAAATGGCGTGTTGATTTATTTGGCAGTTGTAGATCATCAATTTGCTATTATTGGGGATATTGGTATCAATAAGCGTGTAGGAGATGATTTTTGGGAAACTACAAAAGAAAAAATGCTTGTCTATTTTAGGGCCGGTAATTTTTTTGGTGGACTGGTTGAAGGTATACATGAGGTAGGAGAACAGCTTCATCGTTTTTTTCCAAGGCAAGAGGACGATATCAATGAATTGCCAAATGAAGTTTATTTTGGAAGGAATTAACGATGTATACCTTCAGGAAAATTCCGGATTCTGATAACCTTAACGATAGGGCGACGGACACATCTGCTCTCTTTCTTAGAGAAGAATATAAATACTCAAAAAAACTATTTCGATGAAAAATGTCAGGAGAATCTTCTATTCGTTGATTTTAAAAATGGCTGTTTTGCCTGTACTGATCCTTGTAGGTGTATCGGTCGCAGTAGGACAGGATTTTCCTGCCGTATCAAAAACACTAGTTACTGATTATACCAATACGTTAACCTCGTCTGAAGTACAGGCTTTGGAGCGTAAGCTTGTAGCATTTGACGATAGCACCTCTACGCAGATAGCGGTAGTATTGGTCAACTCTACTGATGGTTATGATATCGCTGATTATGCTGTTCGTCTCGCTCAAAAATGGGGAGTAGGGAATAAGAAGTATAATAATGGTGTAATGGTATTGGCTGCCATTGGAGATCGTGCTATTACTATTCAAACGGGATATGGGATAGAAGGTGCGTTGCCGGATGCTATTGCCTACCGGATTATTGAAAATGATATCAAGCCCGCTTTTCGTTCAGGAGATTATTATACTGGACTGAACAATGCAACTAGTTCTATTATCTCTTATACTAAAGGTGAATATAAAGCAGAACCTAAGGCTTCTTCGGAGTCGGAAGGTGGACGTGTAGGAGGAGTGGTTGTAATCATTATTATTTTTATCCTAATTTCTTTGATTTCCAAAGGAGGAGGGCGCAATAAAGGAAGAAGAGTAATTGATGGTAAGGGATCTTCTGATCTTTTCTGGTGGATGTTATTAAGTGGATTGGGACGTGGCGGATCGGATAGAGATGATGGTGGTTTTGGTGGTGGCTTTGGCGGAGGCGGCGGTGGTGGCTTCGGAGGTTTTGGTGGAGGTGGTTTTGGTGGCGGAGGTGCTAGTGGCCGATGGTAAGACAATGAATGATTAAGGTAAGTTAGTTAAATATAGATATGATGAAGATGAAGAAAATGTTAATGTGTAGTATAGCAGTGCTTCCTACACTTATTTTTGCTCAAGAGGAATATACCATAAAGGGTAAAATCGGAAATCTTAATGCTCCTGCTAAGGTGTATATGCAGTATAGAGACAATGGACAAGAAAAACTTGACTCGGCCTCTTTTTCAAATGGAGAGTTTAAGTTTAACGGTGTTGTCAATGAGCCCTTACAAGCTTATTTGATATTGTCTCCAGAAGGGAAGGCGCTCCGTCAGCTTCAGGCTCCCGATTTTGGTTCTTTATATCTTTCTAAGGGAGTAATATCTGTCGTTGGAAGTACATTGAAAGAAGCAAAAGTATCTGGTAATTCGATCAACGAAGAATTTGCAAAGTATCAATTAGCAGGTAAAGATTTATCAGCAGCTATGGATGCCTTGAATAGCGAATTTTATGCTGCTACTGATGAGCAGAAAGGTGATGAGGCGTTTATTGCTTCATTACAGCAACGAGCACAAGAAATTTACAAAAAGCAGGAAGGGATTGATAGCGAATATATCAAAGCAAATCCTAATAGTTATGTAACACTTACGCTTTTAGATGAAAAGATAAGCCCTGAGAATGTACTGGAACTGGAAGTGAACTTTAAGGCATTATCTCCGGGGTTAAAAGCTACAGCGAAGGGTAAAAGCGTGAATGCTAAAATAGAGTCTATGCGCAAACTGGCTGTAGGGATGCTTGCACCTGATTTTACGTTGCCTGATCCTGATGGGAATGATATTGCCCTTTCCTCGCTTAAGGGACAATATGTACTTGTTGATTTTTGGGCATCATGGTGCGGCCCGTGCCGTCATGAAAACCCTTATGTGGTAGCTGCTTATAACAAGTTTAAAGATAAAGGATTTACGGTGTTTGGTGTGTCCTTGGATAATCCAGGAAAGAAGGACGCTTGGGTGGCTGCTATTGAGGAAGATAAGTTGGGACAATGGAAACATGTGTCCGACCTGAAGGGATGGAAGTCAATTGTCGTAGAGCTGTATGCTATCAGTGGTATTCCACAAAATTACTTACTGGATAGAGATGGTAAAATAGTTGCATCCAACCTACGTGGAGAGGCTTTAGAAGCTAAACTAGCGGAACTACTTCAGTAATATTCCTTAATATAAAGAAACGGGGTTTAATAGAGATATTAAACCCCGTTTTTATTTGGTTGTTTTTCTCATTTAAAACTAAGAGCCTTTTGCATGTTATGCTCATGACACTCGTTAATATCCGTAACGCTATTTGTGTGAGTTTTGATAGCTAGGAAAAAAAAATACACTGCTTTTTTTGAGCATTGAACCAATAGATCTTTGAGGTAGAAATTAAGGATAAGGTAAAAGGAAATATGATTTCAATAGGTAATGAAAAAAAATAAAAAATAAAATCCCAATGCTTTTTTTATGCATTGTCACAGAATAATTTTGAGTAAGAAAATGACAGAGGGTTCAACAAAATAAATGATAATTATTAAGAATGAATAGGATGGAAAACTTAACAGAAAAGGAACTTTTAGAGATACAAGGTGGTGCAAATTTGGAAGGAAGTTACATCACTTTAGACATCATGTTTGAGAGTGCTAGTAGAGGAGGTGGATATACCGTGAAAGTAAATCAGAAAATTTAAACAATTTATATATAGAAAAATGATGAATTTAAAATTAAATGGTCTTGATGTCCAAGAGTTGGATGCTCAAGAAATGAAAATGGTTGATGGCGGTATTTGGCCAACAGTATTAGGTGGGTTATTGCTTTACGGAATCGTAAGTGCAATCGAAAATCCAAGAGAATTTCGTGATGGTTTTTTAGGAAGATAATTAAATAATACTCGAAATGGAAAATTTAAATGAACAAGAAATGATCAACTGCAACGGTGGTGATGCAGGATCAAAAGCCGGAGCTAAATTATTTGGTCGAGCAGTAGGAATAGCACTTGGAGGACCAATTGCAGTAGCTTACTACGCTGGATGTGATATGGGCTGGTGGTAAGACAAAGTAAAAGGACTGAACCATTTTTTGGTTCGGTCCTTTTGATTTTTTAATATTAAAGAATCATATGACAACCTATGAATTTTGATATTTATTTTTACAAAAAATGGCATACGTATTTAATTGTTTTACTTACGGGTGTTTATGCTTTAAATAGGCATTTCCTTCGCCCGTATATTCGAACTACGTATCCTGATTTGACGACTGTAAGGGTGATATTGAATTCATTGCCTAATTTTTTAGGTTCCATTATATTGTATATTTTTATTACAAGAATTCTGAAAGGTTATAATGGACTAAAAGCTTCTTTGTTTATTGTCGTGTATTCAGTTTTGCATGAAACAGTAAATGTCTGGTTGGACGGTATAAAATTTGACTGGAATGATATTATAGCCAGTCTACTCGCCGTTATTGTTTCCCAACTGATAGATGTTTTTGTATTAAAAAAAACAGAAGTCTATAGCAAATAGATGCAAAATCCTTCTGTTTTATTCTAAACCATTTTTAAGGGGATAACCTTGCTCCCTTTTTTTATACCATTTCTTTTAATAGATTAAGCGCATAATCGATTGTATTGATGTTGCTCAAGGCTATTCTTAACTGACCCTTTACTTCTTTTAAATTACTGATGCTAGGATGCTTTTGGACAAAAGCCAATACTTTGCCAAATTGATTTGATTCAAAATAGGTAGACTTGGGATTGTTTACGAAATAGCCCTTAAGTGTTTGTTTCTTAAATGAAATCTTTTCAAACCCAATTTCTTTACCCAGCCATTGCAATCGAAGTGTGTTAAATAATTCAAATACAGGTTCTGGAATAGGGCCGAATCTATCTTCCAGTTCTTGTTGAAAAGCTTCCAATTGGGGCTCATTTTCGAGTTTAGCAATTTCGTTGTACAGATTGTAGCGCTCACTAATATTGGTGACATATTCGTCCGGAATCAATACTTCGAGATCGGTGTCGATTTGTGTGAAAGTGACATATTTTTTGTTTTGTTCATCGGCAAATAGGTCACCGAACTCATCATCTTTGAGCTCTTGTACAGCTTCATCCAAAATCTTATTGTACATTTCAAATCCTATCTCCGCGATAAAACCAGATTGCTCGGCTCCTAATAGATTACCGGACCCACGTATATCCAAATCACGCATTGCGACATTAAAACCTGAGCCTAGCTCAGAAAATTCTTCAATAGCAGAAAGACGTTTGTAGGCTTCCGGTGTGAGTGTTGACAACGGTGGACTGAGCAGATAACAGAATGCCTTTTTATTGGAACGGCCTACGCGGCCACGCATTTGATGTAGGTCGCTGAGTCCAAACATGTGGGCGTGGTTGATGATAATCGTGTTGGCATTTGGTATATCCAAACCCGCTTCGATAATAGTGGTGGCTACTAAGACATCAAAATCGTGATTGATAAACTTTAACATCACGTCTTCCAGGTCATCACCTTCCAACTGCCCATGCGCAACGCCTACACGAGCTCCTGGTACTAGATTCTGAATCATAGAGCCAAGTTGTTTGAGGTCTGCGACTCGGTTATGTATAAAGAATACCTGACCACCTCGTTCTAATTCGAACGCTACGGTTTCTTTTATTAAGGTTTCGTTGAATACATGCAATTCGGTTTGTACTGGTTGGCGATTCGGCGGTGGCGTAGATATGATACTTAGGTCTCTAGCGCCCATGAGTGAAAAATGTAATGTACGAGGTATCGGTGTCGCAGTTAACGTTAGCGAATCCACATTAGCGCGCATGACTTTTAACTTCTCCTTTACAGAGACGCCAAATTTTTGTTCCTCATCAATGATCATCAAACCAAGGTCCTTGAATTTTACATCTTTGCTGACCAAACGGTGTGTGCCTATGATGATATCTATTTTCCCTTCTTCTAATTTCTTTAGGGTTTCCTTTATTTGTTTTGCTGTTTTAAAGCGATTAATATAGTCGATGTTTGCAGGGAGGCCTTTTAGACGTTCGGAGAATGTACGGAAATGTTGCAGTGCAAGAATTGTTGTCGGTACTAAAACGGCGACCTGCTTACTGTCGGCAACTGCTTTGAATGCTGCTCGAATGGCAACTTCTGTCTTTCCGAAGCCAACATCTCCACATACTAAGCGATCCATCGGATGAGGCGACTCCATATCGCGTTTTACATCTGCAGTGGATTTTTCTTGGTCTGGGGTATCTTCATAGATAAAAGATGCCTCGAGTTCTTTTTGTAGATAGGTGTCCGGACTGAAAGCATTTCCTGTCTGGGCCTTACGTTTTGCATAAAGTTTTATAAGGTCTCGAGCTATATCTTTAACTTTTTTCTTAGTCGTCTTCTTTAATTTGTCCCAGGTATCTGTTCCCAGCTTATTCATCTTTGGGATGCTTCCTTCCTTGCCAGAATACTTTGAAATTCGATTTAAGGAGTTGATATTGACATAGAGCAAGTCATTGTCCGCATAGATTAAGCGGATCATTTCTTGGGTTTTTCCGTTTACATCTACTTTCTCAAGACCTGCATATTTTCCGACACCATGATCGATATGAGTGATGTAGTCTCCAGGTTTTAAATCCCTCAGTTCTTTTAGTGTAATTGCTTGCGAACGCTCGTATCCCTTTTTCCTTTTGTACTTATAATATCGGTCAAATATTTGATGATCAGTATAACAAGCGAGTTGGGTATGATCATCACGAAAGCCTTCGCGTAGAGCTTTGTAAATAGGGGTAAAGGATACGGTCTTGTCCAGGTCGTCGAGGATAGCATAGATGCGTTCGACTTGTTTGGTAGAGTCGGAAAAGATGAGGTTATTAATCTTCTTCGATTCGTTTTCCTTTAGATTGTGTATCAGTAGGTTAAAATCTTTGTTGAATGAGGGTTGTGGGTGTGTGTCAAATTGTATGGTATAGTCGGCCTTAAAGAAAAACTGCTTGCCAAACTCGATATTGGGAAACTCAAAAAGAAGGGCACTGAAATTTTTATCGTCTGTAAATGTAAACCTAGGATCTAGCCATTCGGGGTTGTTTTTGACATCGGTCTCCGATAGAGCTTTCCAAAACTGAGAGGCAGTTTTATATCCGTTAGAGATAATATCCAGAGTAAACTGTACATCTTTGATCCATACTACAGCCTCTTTGTCTATGTACTCAAGCAAAGATATGTGGTTGTTGGTCAAAAACTTTGCTTGGACATTGGGAACAATGGTTACAGTATGTATTTTATTAACAGAAAGCTGAGACTCGATGTCGAATGTTCGAATACTCTCTATTTCATCACCAAAGAACTCGATTCTGTAGGGGAGATCGTTTGAGAAAGAGAAGATATCTACAATCCCGCCCCGAATTGCAAACTGTCCGGGTTCGTATACAAAGTCTACACGTTCAAAGTCATACTCGTAAAGGAACTCATTGATAAAATCAATCCCTAGTTTGGTGTTCTGTGTTATAGGGAGTGTGTTTTTTTCTAGATCACTTCGATTGATTACTTTTTCGGCTATGGCTTCGGGGTAAGTGACTACGATTTTTGGAAGTCCTGTACTACGGTTTAGCGAGCTAAGGGTTTCTGCTCTTTGTAGTACATGAGCACTATCGGTTTGCGTAAATTCGAAAGCTTTTCGATAAGAAGCTGGAAAAAATAAGATTTGCTTGTCAAAAAGACTTTCTAGATCGCTTAGGAAATAAGAAGCTTCTTCGTGAGTGGGTAAAATAAATATATAAGGTCTTTCTGCCAAGGAATAGGCTGCTGTGACGACCATGGCATCAGAGGAGCCTATTAATCCCTTCAGGTGAATTTTTGGACTTTTCTCCTGTAAGTTTTTAACGAGTGAAGTTATTTGCTCCGTATTTGTGTATTTTGATAAAATTTCTTGAATCCCCACTTGAGTAACAATTTTTGGTAAAATTACTAATTTTTAATAGTCTTTAAGACTTAACTAAATCTAGCCTTTCCTTTATTTCCTCTACAATAGAGAGGTTTTCCTGAAGATCGAATTGTAGGTCTTCATGTAAGGTTGCGACATTGTTTAGCGTCGTTTTAATCCTAGCATTTATATATTTGTGCAATTTTTCAGCGACCTGAAGATGACTTGTTTCATATAGCCTAGGGTACATCTTATAAGGTTGTACTAATATATACAGTCTACATTCGGCTGTGCTAAATTTGTCCTTGGTTACTTTCTCGTGCTCATTAATCAAACCACTGGCTTGGCGCAATAGATTATTTATTGTTTTGTAGTTAGAGAAGATGGGCGAGTTTGATACTTTATGTGCGGTATCATGTAATAGATTCTCGAGCTTGGCTTTTAAAGCTTCAATCCGATGTTCAAGATCATACTCGTTTTCTAAAAGTTGATAGTGTAATTGCTTCAATAGCATTTTATCCTTGCCGATGAGTCGTATTAGTAGCTTGTCTTTCTCTTTTTGAGAAAGGTTGAGTACAGCTGATTTAAGTTCAGGATCTTTATGTAGAGACATGATGTAAATTTAAGGATTGTAATTGGATTTAACTTGCCCAAATTTTCGGTGTTATCGAGTAAATAGCGTATAGTTTGGATTTTTTTGAGGTGCTATTCGTGAATTACATGCATTTTATCTATGTTTGAAAGATATAATACGTCCAAACTATTTGTAGAATAACGCTGAAAATAAAGGTAGATGCGACATAAAAAAAATCACTCTAATCTATTTCTTTTTTTTATAGTTGCTGTAATGCTTTCGTCTTGTAACGGCACGCATAGTAAAAGGGAAGATGTCGATTATAGTGAATCATTGGTTCGCTCTCTGTTGTCTAGAACACAGGATTTGACCATTGATACGCTAGAAACTGACAGCTTTTTTCAAGCAGTTGCCACAACTGAAAAGAGAGATTCTTCTAATCTCGTTGCGTATTACGGTGTGTTGGGGAATGTCTCAGCCAAGCATTACGATCGGTTAAATCCGCATAGTGAATCTTATTATCAGCACAGTGTTGATCTTGCAGAGAAGGAAAACTTACCGATTATGAAGGTCTGGAGTTTAGTTAATTATGGGTATTACTTCTATAATTTTCGACAGACGGAGAGGGCTTTGCCCCTTTTTATGGAAGCGGTATTCTTGATTGATACAATAGGTGAGGAGGCCGTTATTCTCCCAGAGGATACTTTTAGAAAGTTAGGGTTCTTTTTTGGCACTATAGGCAATTATGAAGATGCGATTTCTTATTTAGAGAAAGGAGACCGATATGCAACGATGTTGACCCCAAAACAGCGAGCGACATTGTTGGATAATTTAGGACAATATCATTTGTATAATCAAGATACAACTACTGCGTTGAACTATTTCTTGCAGGCGGAATCTCTGGCCGCAAAGTCCAATGACTATGTCCGTTATGGGAAGGCATTGGGAAATATAGCACTGATCCATTTGGGGAGAGGTAAGTATCAAGAAGCCTTAACGCTAATTAATAAGGATTTGGTGTATTCCGAGGCGAATAACAGTGCGCAAAATACCATGTATGCACAGGTGCTAAAAGCTAGGATACTCTTAAAAATGGATAGTATTTCCAGCGCCTTGGAGATGTTAAATAAGGCTGAACGCTATGCCAACTCTAAGACTTACCTCAAGAAAAACCTTTTAGAGATAAATCGACTAAAGCTTAATATTGCCATACGTCAAAATGCGGAACGGGAGGAACTATTGATCAGAAGGAAATTGGAAGTTTTAGAGGGATTGGTGGTGGAGCTGGACGGTGAGCGTGTTTTATTACAGAATAGGTGGCAGGTTGATAAGGAGAAGAAACAGCGGGCGCTTCTAGAGTTAGCGTCTGATTATCAGACAGAGCGCTATAGAAGAATTGTGCTTAGCTCGTTGGTCGTTTTAATTGGAGTAGGAGTATTCGCTATTTTTATCCACCTCAAACGTTCGGCAAGGGCACGGGAGTTACAGTATGATAAGACTGTCGTCGAATTGCAATTACGAAAGGTTGCTGCAGAAAAGAAACTGTTGGTCGCACACGAGACATTGGAATCTTATAAGGACTATCTGACGGAGAAAAATAGACAGATTGATGAATTGCAACAGATGATCAATGGAGGTGGTGATTCTAAATCATATTATCTCGAAAAGGAAAAGGGGCTGTTAAAGGAGATTTTAGATTCCCATCTTTTGACAGAAGAGAACTGGGCGAGCTTTAAGAGGTCTTTTGACGCGACTTATCCTAATTTTTACCTTAACTTAAAGCATGAATTCCCAGAGTTGACAGACTCTAACATGCGTTATATTATTTTGTCTAAGTTAGGTTTGTCTGTGACAGAAATATCGAATTTATTGGGGATTTCTACAGAATCCGTAAAGAAAAGCCGGCAACGGCTAAAGAAAAAAATGGGAAGCCGGTTTAGGGAGTTTGAACAGGCAATCTACCTGTAGGTCGGGATTGCACATTGTATTTATCTCTAAAAAGTACCATTTAATAAGCTAATTACACCATTGTTAGTGGTATTATTAGTGTATTTTTGTGTATGGTTGGACGGGTACCTATAATTGAACAATGCACAGTGTCGAGTGGCGTCAATGGAGACGTGACAGTCGAAAGATTGAGCGATTACTTGGTGCGCAATAAAAACCTTGTTTTTCCGCATCGGCATAACTTCTATCACTTTTTATTATTTACGGCGGGAGCGGGGCAACATACCATAGATTTTGAGGCCTTTGAAATTGAAAAGTGGCAGATTTATTTTATGTCTCCAGGGCAGATTCATACGTGGAGTTTTGAAGGTGAAATGCAGGGATATGTGGTCAACTTTGATAAGGATCTTTTCAAAACCCTATTGATAAACCCTGATTACCTTTCTCTATTCTCCTTTTTCTCCGGGTTGGTCAAGGATGAGGTATTTGTTGTGGATGTTGATAAGCGTGAAGTGGTGGGCAATGTCTTGGAAAAAATGCTGGAATATCAAGGGGATAAGGGGATTGTTTCGGCTTCTCTGCTCTATTTGTTCCATTTGTTGGAATCGGATAAAGTTCGTGATAGTACTTTTGAGGCGAATAGATATAATCATACCTTGTTGCGGAATTTTTTACAACTTATCGAGTTGAACTATAGGGAGCTAAGACTTCCTAAAGATTACGCTGCATTGTTGTATATTACACCGAATCATTTGAATGCGTTGTGTAGAGAGCTGTTGGGGATGTCGGCGGGAGAAGTGATTCGAGACCGGGTAATTCTGGAAGCGAAGCGGCTTCTTGTAATAAGAAACTTCTCGATTGCGGAAATAGCTTATGAATTGAACTTCAATGATAATTCTTATTTTACGAAGTTCTTTAAAAAAATTGAAGGATTAACTCCAGAAGAGTTTAGGAAGAAAAATTATAATTATGGAAAATAATAAAGAAATAGCAAAGGAATATAGTTTTCCAGGCGAGTTTAAAAGTGCTGTGGATGGAAAATGTCCGCGTTGCCGGAAAGGTGATATGTTTAATGCACCTTTATTCAGTTTCAGATCGCGTAAGATGAAGAGCCATTGCCCTCATTGTGGTTTGAAGTTCGAGAAGGAGCCAGGCTATTTTTATGTAGCGATGTATGTTAGTTATGCCTTTGTAGTGGCGGAATTAGTGGCAGCCTGTGTGGCGACCTATATTTTTACACACAATTTAGAATCACCATGGTTATATCTTACTGTTGCCCTGTTGGCAGCATTTATCATGGCTCCTTTTAACTATCGTTATTCAAGGGTGGTATTGATGTACTGGTTGACTCCTCAGTTTAAATTTAGGGAGGAGCTTTTCTTACGGGATAAATCCGAATAGATTATTCTCTGTATATAAAAATCCCCTCCTTTATTTTAAAAGGAGGGGATTTTATCTTTATATTATTGGGTTTTCTTCAAGATATTTTTCCCATGCCCATGCTGAAGACATCATTTCGTCTATACCTAGCTCTGCGCTCCAGTTTAGCTGTGTTGAGGATTTAGAAACATCTCCCCAGACTTTGATAATATCTCCCTCTCTTCGTGGGCCAAAGGTATAATTGAGCTTTTGCCCAGAGGCTTTTTCAAAAGCAGCTATTGCTTCTAATACAGAATAGCCATTTCCTGTTCCGACATTAAAGACATCATATTTTCCATTAGGGTTTCCTTTTTCAAGGAGTTTGATTGCTGCGACATGTGCTTTTGCCAAGTCGACGACATGGATATAGTCTCTTATACAAGAACCGTCAGGGGTGTCATAGTCATTTCCAAATACGGTTAGTTTTTCTCGCTTTCCAATCGCAGTCTGTGTAATGAATGGAAGAAGATTTTGTGGTACACCGTTAGGAAGTTCGCCTATCAATGCCGAACTATGTGCTCCGACCGGGTTGAAATAACGTAGTGCGATAATGTTGTAATTACTGTACGCCGCAGCTGTTTCAGAGAGAATCTCTTCAGCTATCTGTTTGGTGTTGCCATAAGGAGAAGTTGCTTTTTTTACAGGAGCACTTTCTGTGACTGGCAGTGTGTCTGGCTCACCGTATACCGTGCAGCTAGAAGAAAAAACAAAATTGATAGGTGCCTCTCTGTAAGCGTTAAGGAGGTTTATTAATGAAAAAAAGTTATTATAATAGTATTTTAGTGGATCAGCAACAGACTCTCCCACGGCTTTTGATGCTGCAAAGTGTATGAGGCCACTGATTTCAGGTTGACTTTGTATGAATTCCCGGGTTTTGTTTTCATCACATAGGTCAAACTGATGAAATTCCGGACGGATGCCAATAATGCGTTCAATTTGACTTAAAATTTCAATATTAGAATTGGAAAGGTTGTCTACGATTATCGGGGTATAGCCCGCATTAAAAAGTTCTACTACGGTATGGGATCCTATGTATCCCGTGCCTCCTGTTACTAATATTTTGCTCATATGTATCTATCTATTTGTGTTTGTATTATCTTCTTTTGTAAAGTAAGTAATGGATTTGATTAGCCCTTCGTTGAGACTTATTTTTGGCGCCCAATTCAGGATTTTCGTTGCTAGTGTAATATCCGGACGCCTGCGTTTAGGATCGTCTTCGGGTAGAGGTTCGAACCGGATGCGGGACGGGCTGTTGGTTAAAGTGATGATCTCTTGTGCAAGTTGTAATATCGTCAGTTCTTCTGGATTGCCGATATTAACGGGATACGGATAGTCTGAAAGTAAAAGCTTGTATATGCCGTCTATTTGATCCGATATAAAACAAAATGAACGGGTTTGTTCTCCTTTGCCGAATACGGTGATGTCCTCTCCCCGTAGCGCCTGACCGATGAAAGTCGGTAATGCTCGACCGTCTTCAGGTCGCATCCGTGGGCCGTAGGTATTAAATATACGCACTATCCTAGTGTCTAGTCCATGAAAGTTGTGATAAGCCATTGTCATGGCTTCTTGAAATCTTTTTGCCTCGTCGTACACACCGCGTGGACCGACTGGATTTACATTGCCCCAGTATTGTTCCGATTGAGGGGATACTAGAGGGTCTCCATAGACTTCGGAAGTTGATGCAACGAGAATTCTTGCTTTCTTATCTTTTGCTAATCCCAAGAGGTTGTGGGTACCTAGAGAACCTACTTTTAGCGTCTGTATAGGTATCCGAAGATAATCGATTGGGCTTGCTGGAGAGGCGAAATGGAGAATATAGTCTAAAGGCCCAGGTACATGAACAAATTTGGATACATCGTGATGAAGGAAATCAAAATTCTCCAGACCAAATAAATGCTCTACATTTTGAAGATTTCCCGTTATCAAGTTGTCCATCCCGATTACATGGAATCCTTCCTGTATAAAACGATCACAAAGATGGGAACCCAAAAAACCAGCAGCTCCTGTAATTAATATTCTTTTTCGCACGTTCACCTGCACGTTGTTTCGAATTAGAAAAGGTTTAATATCTTTGACGAATATAAGTATTATTTCACAATATGCGACTGTTGTACGATTTGGGGATTTGGTTTTATGGCATGCTTTTGCGAGGACTTTCAGTGTTTCATCGGAAGGCTAGACTCTGGGTCGATGGACGTAAAGGAGGTGTAGGTGCAATAGAACAAACGATTGAAAAGGGGCAGAAACATATCTGGTTTCACTTTGCTTCTCTGGGTGAATTTGAGCAAGGAAGGTCTGTTTTGGAGCAGATAAAAAAAAGATTTCCACAGGAAAAAATTGTCATTACATTCTTCTCTCCTTCAGGTTTCGAGATAAGAAAGAATACCCCACTTGCCGATTATGTGTTTTATCTACCTGAAGATACGAAGCGGAATGCGCGACGTTTTATTGCTGCTATTCAACCCAAGTTTGCTGTGTTCACGAAATATGAGTACTGGTATCATTATTTCGATACATTGAAACAACAGGATATTCAGTTGCTGATGATTTCTGCTATTTTTAGAGAAGAGCAATTGTTTTTTAAGCCCTATGGTGGATTCTATCGGCAGATGTTAAAGAAGGTTTCCTTCTTCTTTACCCAGAATATGGATTCCGTCCATATGTTGAAGTGGATTGGAATTACCAACGCTGGTTTAGCGGGAGATACCCGTTTCGATAGGGTCGTCGAGTTACCAAGACAACATGTAGAAAATAGGGCTGTTGAGCGTTTTTCTTGTGGAGAGCAGGTGCTTGTCGCAGGAAGTACTTGGCCAAAGGATGAATTGCTTTTGCAGTCTTTGATAGCGGAATCTGTCGGTTGGAAGTTGGTTTTGGCACCACATGAGATTGATCGCTCCCATATCAACGAAATCTGTGAATTATTTCCTGGTTGTCTTCTCTATTCGCAGTTCGCGTCTTATGAGGTTGAAGAGTTGCAACATGCAAGGGTGTTGGTAATAGACAATATTGGAATGTTATCGTCATTATACTATTATGCGGATATAGCCTATATTGGAGGCGGGTTCGGGGCAGGTATTCATAATACATTGGAAGCTGTTGCTTATGGTAAACCTGTTGTATTCGGTCCTAAGTATGAAAAGTTTCAAGAGGCTCTTGATTTGGTGACGCTTATGGTTGGCTTCTCCATATCCAATTATGCGGAATTGCGTGAGATCTTTGCCGCTCTCCAAGATGTGGAGAAAAGGAAGGAAATAGGAACGATGGGCCTAGAATACGTGAAGCAACGAGCTGGAGCGACGCAGATTATCATGAAGTACTTAGAGACAGAAGGGCTTTTAGATATTCACTAAAATAAGAGGCTGTCCCTAAAGACAGCCTCGATTTATTAAAAAATTGAAAATTGGACGTGATTGTTTAATAGTAAGTGTATCTTCTAACACCTGCTATATGTCGTGCGAGACGCATAACTTGATGTGTATAGCCATACTCATTGTCATACCATACGTATAGATTAACATGTTTGCCATCTGCAGAGACAATGGTCGCTGGAGCGTCTACTACGGATGCTGCCGAAGTACCTATGATATCTGAAGAAACTAGTTCTTCATTGTCTGAGTATTTGATCTGTTCGACTAAGCTACCATACAGTGCACTTTCCTTTAACGTATTATTAAGCTCTTCAAGTGTTGTTTTTTTAGTTAACTCTACGTTTAATATAGCTAGAGAGCCATTTGGTACAGGTACACGTATCGCATTGGAAGTTAGCTTTCCAGCGAGCTCAGGTAGTACCTTGGCTACTGCTGATCCGGCTCCTGTTTCGGTAATTACCATGTTTAATGCCGCAGCACGACCTCTTCTGGTCTTTTTGTGCATGTTGTCTACTAAATTCTGGTCATTTGTATAGGAGTGTATTGTTTCTATATGTCCGTGTTTAATGCCAAATTTGTTATGCACAACCTCCAAAATAGGAGAAATTGCATTCGTTGTACATGATGCCGCAGAGAAGATAGTGGAATTGTCCAAATCGATCATGTCATTATTGACACCATATACGATGTTTGGAACACCTTTTCCTGGAGCTGTTAATAATACTTGCGAAGCTCCAATAGAAGTCAAATGTCTGCCCAGTTCGTTGTTGTCCCTGAATGCTCCTGTATTGTCAATCACTAGTGCATTGTCGATGCCATATTTGGTGTAATCGATTTCTTCAGGATTTTTTGCAGAAATAATATAGACTGTTGCTCCATTTATTATTAATGCACCTTTACTTTCATCTACTTCTACTACTCCCTCGAAGTCTCCATGTATAGAATCATTTTGAAGTAAAGTAGCTCTTTTTTGGAGTGTATGAATGTCGACATTGTCGCGGGTTACAATGGCGCGAAGTCGTAGTTGATGCCCAGCTCCAGCTTTGCTGATTAGCTCGCGTGCGAGCAGACGCCCAATTCTACCAAACCCATAGAGAACAACATCTCTTGGCTCGAATGTCTGGTGTTCTTGTGCGGATAAAAGTTCTTTTTTTATAAAGTATAGAATATGTTCTTCTTCAATATTTTGATTCCGAACTTCTAAAGCCAGTTTACCAATATCCAAACGAGAAGGGGCTAGCTTTAAGTGTTGCATGGCCTCTGCTATTTGTAATGTCTCAAATATGCTGATTGGGCTATCTGAAAGTGCTTTTGATTCTTGATGTAGCGTTAAAATACGACTTACTCTGCGGTCGAAAAGTTGGTTTCTGAAAAATACCAGTTCTATGGAGTGGTTGTACCATAGGTTGCTGACAATCTGTATCAGTTTAACAGCCGCATTTTGTTTGCTTTTGTAACTTTTGATTTCGGCTTCAAAAGTCGATTTTTGTACCATAATTTTTGCTATAACTATTATGTTGCAAAAATAGGTCATTAATAGTGTAAAGAGCGAATGATTTTGAAAAATTGATAAAAATGAAATCTCTTTATAGTGTTCTTTTTTTAATTTAACATTGTTGTTGCTGTTTTATTATTGATTATTCAATAAAAACGATTTTGTTCAAGATTCTATAAGTCACTCATTCGTTTAATTTTCGATAAAAAAGAGTTCCGATGCGATGAAATCTGCAAATAGTTTCCCCTGAGGGGTCAGTTTGTAAGCGCCATCGGAGTCTAATGTTATCTTTTGCTCCGAGATAAACGGTTCTATTTCACGAAGGAAATGGGAAAGGAACTCTGATCCAAATTGTTTCTGTATTTGCGTTGCCTGTACTCCCCACATCGTTCGGAGTGAGGTCATGATATATTCGTTGTAGCGATCCTGTAATGAGAGCTCTTCGATTTCTTGGTATGCTGTTCGTTCTTGTAGTGCAGCGATGTATTTTGCATTGTTTGCAACATTCCAGCTGCGGGAGACCCCATTATAAGAATGTGCCGAGGGACCAATACCTAGATAGTGCTTGCCCCTCCAGTAGTTTGTGTTGTGCTTGGCATATTTGTGGTTTTTTGCAAAATTCGAGATTTCATAATGTTCGTATCCGTGGGATGTGAGGGTCTCCATAAGCATCCGCATCTGTAACTCGGCCTGGTCCTCTAGAATGCCTGCTGTGCGTCCTGTTTTAATTTGATGTGCTAGTGCGGTCCTGTGCTCGACTGTCATTGCATACGAGGAGATATGTGGTACGCTTAAGGTCGTTAGCTTATCCATGTTTGCTATCCATTTTTCGTTGGATAGCAAAGGGTAACCGTAGATGAGGTCACATGTTATGTTTTCGAAACCAGCATCCTGAACTCTTTTTATAGATGCGTCAGCTTCTTGTGCGTTGTGAGCTCTATTCATCCAGCTTAGGTCCTCTTGAAAGAAAGACTGTATCCCGATACTAAATCGGTTTATGGAGGTTTGTCTTAAAGCATTTACTTTCTCCCGGGTGAGGTCATCTGGATTGGCTTCCAGTGTTATTTCTGCTTGAGGGTCTATGTCAAAATGATGGGCGACTTGGTCAATCAGGTGTTGTATTTCTGATGGTTCTAAGATTGAAGGCGTACCCCCTCCAAAATAAATGGAGTGTACTTTTTTGTCCTCTAGATATGCGGTACGTGTTGCTAGTTCCTTGGATAGGGCTAGCAACACGTCTTCTTTGTATTTTAACGAAGTTGAAAAATGAAAATCACAATAGTGACAAGCCTGTTTGCAGAATGGGATGTGGAAATAAATCATCTAACGTGCGTAGTAATTGTCACTAGCTTCAATATCGGCCAAGCGTTGTGTTGGGTCAATCCATATTTTGGAAGGCACTTTATCCACAGGAAAGCTATATGTCGGTACAGTCCAGTTCCAGTCTTCTAGGATGGTTCTTTTGGTGTTTTCGTAGATAGCAAAGTCCTCTGCCGGTTTCTCTCCACGCATCTCTCGTAGTGGGATATAGAATAATTCTTTAGAACCATCTTTATACTCAACCAGGACATCTATTGGCATAGCTAGATTCGACTTGTTGCGGAGGGTGACGCTGTTGTCTGTTACCTCTTGGATAGCGTAGTCAATATGACGTGTTGTATTTACGAATAGGTTGAAATACCATTTGAGATTGATTCCAGAGACGTCTTCAGCGACCCGTTTGAAGTCGTTAGGAGTGGGGTGTTTGAATTTCCAGATATCATAGAATTTCAAAAATGTTTTCTCTAAGTTGGACTTCCCGATAATGTATCCTAGCTGTTCCGCGAGAACAGCCCCTTTGTTATAAGCTTGATTACTATATCCGTAATTTGTATTGTAGTAGTCGGCCAATAGGCTCATTGGCTCTTCCTTACCAGATAGTGCCAATTTGTAATAGGCTCTGTAAGCATCTATCATTGGGTTTGTTTCTAGTGCTCCTTTTTTATAAAAAAGTTGCTGCATACCTAGTTCTTCTACATAGCTTGTAAAACCTTCATCAAACCATTCATCGACCGTTTCGTTGATGCCAAATAGGTGTTGGTACCAGGAGTGTGCAGCCTCATGAAAGATAACGCCAACTAGACTTTTAATATTTCGGCCACCAGTCACTAAAGTTGCTGTCCCGTATTCCATTCCGCCGTCGCCCCCTTGGATGATGGTGTATGTCGACCAGGGGTAGGCACCGAACTTTTGGTTACATAAATCGAAGAAATCAGCAGCTAGCCCAAGTGCCTGTTTCCAGTTTTTTATGGTGGCATCATCGACAGGTATATACACGGTGTACAGTGTGACTCCATTTTTATTCATGGTAGAATCTACCACAAATTTGGGGTCGGCTGCCCATACGAAATCATGGATATTTTCCGCTTTATAGTGCCACGTAGCTTTATTTCCTTGTGTTTTTACTTTTGCTTTGCGTTGATAGCCTTTTACTTCGTTTGCATTTTGCAAAACGCCCGATGCACCTACAATATAGTTTTTATTGATATGTATGGATACGTCAAAGTTTCCAAAAGGAGCCACAAATTCACGTGCTACATATTCATCTAAGTGCCATCCGAATTCATCAAAGTGTGCCATTTTTGGATACCATTGTGCCATAGACAATGCAACATCTTCTTTTGAGTTGCGTCCTGTCCGTCTGATTTGTTCTGGTACCTGTGCTGTCCAGGTCAAATCGAAGGTTGCTGTTGCACCATCTTCGATAGCGTGCGGGAGGCTGACTTCTAATAGTGTGCCATCTGTCTTGAAAACAGTTTCTATACCATCTATCAATAGTGTTTTAATCTTTTGATAGCCAATTTGATCTGGTGTCAGTTTGGCGATACGGCTTTCCCATTTTGGATTTTCTTTGGTGCCTAGGTTTGTGGCCATTCTGCTGTCTGGGTCTGCGATGTTAGAGAGCCTGTAGTCCATCATGCTTCCTGGTTGGAAAGCATTGAAGTAGAGGTGGAAGTAGACTTTGGATAGGCTATGCCCCGAATTATTCGTGTATTTTAGGGACATTGTTCCGTCGTACCGGTAGTTTTTCTCATCGACATCTACATTGATTTTGTAGTCGACTTTTTGTTGCCAATAACCTTTGCGTTGAGCAAAGCTTGATTGTATAGTGATTAAAGCGATTAATGCTAGTAAGAAAACTTTTGACTTCATCTGTCAAACATACAAAAAGCGAAGTGAATTTTGGCTAAGACTAGGTTGAAAAATGTCTTGGTACTGTACTAAAACTTAAAATATTCGATATCACTTTGTATTAGTGCTTCATGCAGCGCTAGGGTGTCGTCGTCTGCCTGGAAGAGTTTATTGCGCCAATATCTAGCAGGGCTTTTTTTGCGCAGATATATTACATAGAGGTTTCCTCCAGAGCGTGTTAGACTCCGTAGATGGTCAATGTCGCTTAACGGGTATACGTGTGTCTCTTGTGCAAAAGCTATTGTCAAATTCTCCGTACTTAATGTCCAGGTTGATGGACGTTGGCTTAATTTGACCGCAATGTATAAGATTACAGGTATAGTAGAAAGTACAATGATTATTTTGTAGATTTCGGAAAGTGGAATATAAGAGCTGATTCCTCCGAAAACAAAAAGGAGCACAAAAAAACAGAGCATGTATCTGCCCCTGTGGAGGGTATTTATTTGGAATGTTTGATTCATCAAACAAAGATAGAAAACTTTCATACCTATCGAAGCTGTTGATAGGTATGAAAAGTGCTTGTTACTTAAAGTCTGAAATATTTTTCAGGATTTATCTTTTTGTCGTCTTTTAGGATTTCGTAATGTAAATGGGGGCCTGTGCTACGTCCAGTGCTACCCAATAAACCTACAGTTTTACCTGCATCTATCTTATCTCCTTTTTTTACTTTTGTTTTGGAAAGGTGTGCATAGCGTGTTTCGTAACCGTTTTTATGTTGTACTTTGACCACGTTTCCATATTCCCCATCATATCCGGAGAAAGTGACTTTGCCTGATGCCGTTGCTTTAATAGGGTCTCCGGTATTGCCTTTTAAATCGACACCGGAGTGCATCTCACGGCCTCTGTTTGTAAATGGGTTGGCTCTGTAACCGAATTTTGATGTTATTTTGCCTCCGTGTGGGATGCCTATGGGCAAATTGGAGAGTTTGTTGTCAAGGTCTTTTAAGGCTTCTTCGTAATATTCACTCAGTAAATCGATGTTTTCTTCGTCAGGTTCAACAGGGCCCCCGGCATTTTGTAATGCGATGGTTTTTAATCCGCGATTTTTCATCTTTTGATTAATGATGGCCAACGTAGAATCTATTTTGTTAAATGATTTTTTTGCTTCTATTATTCCCCTTTCGGTTTCATTTTTCTTTAGGGTAAGCTGACGGTTCTTTTGGTTTACCTGATTCAACGTCGCTTCATATCGTGAGTTTAACTCCTTCTCCTGTTTATGGGCCATATAAATCAGAGAGCTGATCAAAGTAACGATGAGTGCAGAAACTGATAATGCTATTTTTTTTAAATTCTTTACAATAACTGTGGGGACAACTAGGTTTTTGTCTTTATGTCCCTCTATGCAAATCAATACAGATGATTTCTTTTTTAACATGTTCTCAACTTTTATTGTGTATTACATACGGTGCATGCAAAAGTACATATTATGTGCTTAAGTATCAATTTGTTGTTATTGATTTTCAACATGTTATTGTTAAACTATGTTAAAAATGCTCACTTTTGTGCTATGTCATTCGCAAATAAACTGATAGAGTGGTACCGATTGGAGGGCCGTGATTTACCCTGGAGGAAGACTCAAGATCCCTATATTATTTGGTTATCTGAGGTGATTCTCCAGCAGACCAGAGTGGAGCAGGGGCTTCCCTATTTTTATACTTTTGTTGAGCATTTTCCGTCTGTAACGGAGTTCGCTACCGCTGATGAGGATGAGGTATTAAGGTTATGGCAGGGGTTGGGATATTATTCTCGAGCTAGAAACATGCATAAGGCCGCCAAGATTGTTGAGCAGGATTATCAGGGGCAGTTTCCGAGTGATTATGAACGTCTGTTGAGCCTGCCAGGGATAGGAGAATATACCGCCGCAGCGATATCTTCTTTTTCTGTAGGCGAGTGCAAAGCGGTATTGGATGGGAATGTGTTTCGGGTGCTGTCCCGAGTCTTCGGTATTTCTACGGCTATTAATACAGGAGAGGGAAAAAAGTTGTTTCAGAGTTTGGCTCAGGACTTGATTAGCGCTAGCGATCCTGGTACCTATAATCATGCTATAATGGACTTTGGGGCGACAGTATGTAAGCCTAAGGCGCCCCTGTGTGTGGATTGTGTCTTTCGAGGGGAATGTGCTGCATTTGAAGAGGATACTGTAGGTGCGCTTCCTGTCAAACTCAAAGCGAAGAAGTCCCGAGATCGTTATTTCAATTATTTTGTGATTGAGGATGATGGTATGATTTTGATGTCAAAGCGAGGAAGCGAAGATGTATGGGCGAATATGTACGAATTTCCTCTGATTGAGACCAAAGATCAGTTGGAATTGGAAGATTTGATTCATACCGAGGAATATCGTGCTACTTTTGGGGATGCGGTAGTGGAACCTTTTGGGGGAGTGACGAAACATATACTGAGTCATCAAAATATATATGCTCGTTTTTTTAGATTGCCCAATGCTAAAGATATTTTGGAAAAAAAAGATACATGGCATTACTTTTTGTTAGAAAATTTGGATAAATTAGCTAAACATAAACTTGTTTTTTCTTTTATTGATAAGTATTTATAGACCAAATCAAAATCCTAAATTATTATGTCAAGTGTCAACAAAGTTATTTTAGTGGGTCATCTGGGGAAAGATCCTGAGTTACGTTATTTAGAAGGTAATATTAGCGTTGCTAGTTTTCCTCTTGCAACTTCTGAAACTTTCAATCGGGACGGAAAGAAGGTGGAGCAAACGGAGTGGCATAATATTGTTATGTGGAGAGGGTTGGCTGATGTGGCGGCCAAGTACCTGACGAAAGGTCGTTTGGTGTACATAGAGGGAAAACTTCGTACTCGGACCTATGAAGATAAAGAGGGCGTGCGTCGGTACACTACGGAGATTGTCGCAGAGAGCTTTAATATTCTTGGTCGTCGTTCTGATTTTGAAGGTGGGACAAACCCTCAGACGGGAGGTACTGCTGGAACCGCTGTTCAAGCACAGGAGCAACAGGTAGACTTCACCGAGAACAATGAGGAAGATGATGGTCTGCCATTTTAAACTGTAAATAATAGAAAAGGGGTTCTTGAAATTTTATTTTTTGCCGTATCTTTGGCTTTATGTTGCAAGATAAGATAAAGCAGTATACAGAAGAGATTGAGCAGTTTGCTCCAACTTCAATCGCTGATGTTGAGGCGTTCCGATTGAAGTTTTTGGTTTCTAAAGGTATCGTAAAAAGTTTGTTTGAAGAGTTTAAGACAGTTTCATCCGAAGAGAAACGGGTGTTGGGAAAAGTCTTGAATGAATTTAAACAGTTGGCAGAGGATAAATTTCAAGAAGCCCAAGCTGAATTTCAACAATCTACTAGTGCTTTGGAAAGGAAAGAAAGTGATCTGACCTTGCCGGGCGAGGGTATGGAACTGGGGTCTCGACATCCACTTTCTTTGGTGCGCAAGGAAATCGTAGAGATTTTCAAGAAGCTGGGCTTTGTCGTCTCTGAAGGACCAGAGATAGAAGATGATTGGCATAACTTCTCGGCCTTAAACTTCCCGCCAGAGCATCCTGCTCGCGATATGCAAGACACTTTTTTTATTAAAAAGCAAGATGGTAGTGATATCGCTCTGCGGACACATACATCATCGGTGCAAGTGCGTATGATGGAAATGGGGAAACCTCCTTTCCGTGCTATTATGCCAGGTCGTGTATATCGTAATGAAGCTATTTCTGCTCGTGCACATTGCTTTTTTCATCAGGTTGAAGGTTTGTATGTCGATGAGAATGTCTCGTTTGCCGATTTGAAGCAGACACTTTTTCATTTTGTGCAAGAGCTTTATGGAGAGGGTACAAAGGTTCGTTTCCGCCCTTCTTATTTCCCGTTTACGGAGCCATCTGCAGAGATGGATATCTCCTGTACAATATGTAAAGGTGCAGGTTGTAACTTGTGTAAGGGCTCCGGCTGGGTTGAGATTCTAGGTTGTGGCATGGTAGATCCTAATGTTTTGGAGAACTGTGGTATCGATAGTAAGAAGTACAGTGGGTTTGCATTTGGAATGGGTATAGAACGCGTCACAAACCTGAAATACGAAATAAAAGACTTACGTCTTTTCTCTGAGAATGATGCTCGATTCTTGTCGCAGTTTGAAACGGAGATTATATAATGAAGTATATTGGGATTTACATTGCATTCGCTTTTCTTAGCACTTTACTTGGAAGTTGTGGGAGTAGTGGTTGCAATGTAATACCTAATACTACGGTGCATTCCAGCTTTTCACAGGGTTCACATCCCAAGTTGTTTGCCGCTATGGGAGCTGATTATGTTGAGGGGGGCGTTTGTGGATTGATTGTATACAATACCGGGGATGGATTTGTTGCCTTTGATCGGTGCAGTCCTGTCAATCCGGAGAAGCGGAATCGTGTTGAGCTCTATGGTTCGTCTATTGCACATGACCCTGTGAGTGGGGCTAAATGGCTCCTAAAAGACGGATCTCCCCTTGCTATTGCTGAATGTCCCTTAAAACCCTATCGAGTAGGAAAGTTTGGAACCACTTATACTGTTTCTAATTAATTATGAGTCAAGAAGATCTGGTAGTTGTTATTAAGAAAGCTGCACGGGATTTGTTTCGTAAATATGGCTATAATAAAACCAGTGTAAACGAGTTGGCAAAACAGTCCAATATATCTAAAGTTACCTTTTATAAATATTTTTCTTCTAAAGAGTCTATTTTGCACGAAGTTCTTATGGATTATATACGTGAGAATGTGCAGGATATTTTGAGCTCTGGTGTTCGAGAGAAGGATCTTCCAACTTTTTTGGCTAATACAATTTTGAGGGTGAGTAGGGTCACTTATACTGTTTGTAATGAGTTTGTAGGCTGGGAGTTTATACGTGAGTCAACTAATGCCCAAGAATATTTAAAGACGCTGTCGGATGATCTTGAATTTCTGCTATTGAGCTCTTTTATTCAAAATGAGACTATTGGGAATACGATTGCCGAAGAGAAGTTGACTTTTTTAATCAAGACGAGTAAGAATATTGTCTTCTCGTTTGCTTTTACAGCGGTGACCGATGCCGATGTGAAGAAGAACTTTATCTCTTTCCAAAAAGAGATTTTACCTTATTTGGTTCAGGCTACGCTGGCCTAGCGCCAAGCCATTCGATTTAACCTATTTCCATAACTGCGGTTCAGCATTATAAGATGGTGTTAATATGCTGTTAAAAATGTATTTTTGCAGACATATGGGAAGAAGAATACCGCAAGAAAAAAGAAGCTTAAACAATGTCGAGATTTTTGATATTGCTGAAGAGGGAAAAGGTGTGGCGCGACATGATGATTTAGTATTATTTATCGAGAAAGCCATTCCGGGAGATGTGGTCAATGTTGAGCTGCAACGTAAGAAAAAAAGTTTTGCTGAAGGACGTGTTACGGAGATTCTTTCTCCATCCCCCTACCGGATAGACCCATTCTGTCCGCACTTTGGTGTGTGTGGAGGCTGTAAGTGGCAACATATGGAGTATGATGCGCAGCTCAAGTTTAAACAACAATCGGTCGATAATGCACTTTCCCGTATCGGTAAAGTCGATACAGCGAGTATGGAGCCTATTCTAGGTTCTGAGCAGACCCAATACTATCGGAATAAGTTAGAGTATACATTTTCCAATAAGCGCTGGTTGACGAATGTAGATGAAGCTACGGAGGCCAATAATATGGATGCTTTGGGTTTTCATGTCCCAGGACGTTTCGATAAAATCCTCGATGTTGAGCATTGTTTTTTACAAGAAGAACCTTCTAATAAATTACGGAATTCTATTCGAAAATTTGCGGTTGAAAATCAAATCTCGTTTTACGATCTTCGTATGCACGAAGGTGCATTGCGTAATTTGATTATCCGGACTTCTTCTACAGGTGAAGTTATGGTTATCGTTGTTTTTGCTTACCCTGAGGAAGGGCAGGTAGAACTATTGATGGAATATATAGCTGCACAATTCCCAGAGATAGTATCGTTACTGTATATTATCAATCAGAAGAAGAACGATACGATCTTCGACCAGGATATCCATGTTTTCCGTGGAAGAGATTTTATCTATGAAGAGATGGAGGGCTTGAAGTTTAAGGTAGGACCAAAATCTTTTTACCAGACGAACTCTAGACAGGCTTATGAGTTATATAAAATTACCCGGGAGTTTGCTGGTTTACAAGGCACGGAACTCGTTTATGACCTCTATACCGGCGCTGGAACAATAGCCAATTTTGTAGCTCGTAATGCCAAGGAAGTCGTAGGTGTAGAGTATGTGCCGTCCGCTATTGAAGATGCAAAGATTAATTCGTCTATCAATAATATCGGTAATACGAAGTTTTTTGCTGGGGATATGAAAGATGTATTGACGGCAGACTTTATCGCTGAACATGGTAAGCCTGATGTTGTGATTACGGATCCTCCGCGTGCAGGGATGCATCCTGATGTTGTCAAGCGTATCTTAGAAATGGCGGCCGAAAAGATTGTGTATGTGAGCTGTAATGCTGCTACACAAGCGCGTGATTTGGAGATGCTAAATGAGAAGTATCGTGTTGTTCGGATTAAGCCTGTGGATATGTTTCCGCAGACACAGCATGTTGAAAATGTTGTCTTACTTGTGTTAAAATAGTGCAGAAATGGATTTAAGAGATCTTTTAAATAATCAATCCGCTGCTACGGGCGATGGACAAGAGGCTACAAAACCCAGTCCTTTGTCAAGCTTGAAGATTGACCTGGACTTTTACAGTGAATCTATAAAGGAAATTTCAAGTGAAATGATTGCTGAGGGCTATACGCTATATCCGATTTTTGTTGCGCACCAGCATGATGTATCTATTGGTGAAGTCATATTAGATAGGAGTGAGCTGAATACAAACTGGACTATCAATGCTAGTTCCTTAGAAGAGTTTGTGGACAAAGGTGTTATTCAGTCGGATAGAAAGGCTTATTTTGAAAAAAACTTTAAAAAGGCAGAACAGTTTATGTGCTTATTTGTGGTTGTTCCCGAGGGAGCAAATTTTGTGTTCTACCCGTTTAAGTAAGAAACTGTTTAATACTTTTTAACATTCTGCAGTCCAATATTTGTTTACATTCGTATCACAATGATTAATTTTTTTATAAAAATAGCAATCTTATTCCCTGTCTTGTTCTTTTCAATGAAAGACGGAATGGCGCAGATGACCGAGTTGCCAAAAGTATCTGGATTGGTCCTGGAAAAGAGCACTGGAATTCGTTTGGCAGACGTGAATGTAATCAACCTTAAAACGAATCGGAAGGTTACTTCTAATAATTTTGGTGTTTTTTACATAGATGCAATGATCGGAGACAGCCTTTCTATTACCAAAGTGGGCTACGGTTCTTTGAAGACTGTAATCTATACCTTGGATGATCTGGTGTTGGAAATGCAACCAGGTATGCAGATTGAAACTGTCGTCGTAGCCCGTAAGACCAGACAGCAGGAAATGGAGGATATTCTACGAGACTATGAGAAAAAAGGTATTTATAATGGTGGTAAGAATAAGGTCGGAACTTATTTGAGTAGCCCTGCTACGGCATTGTATAACCTTTTTGGAAGAGAAGCAAAGAATATGAAGCGGTTTGAGAAATATATGGATCGGGAGGTTAATGAAATCGCTGTTGATCGGTTGTTTACAAAAGCTGCTGTTGCAGAGCATACCGGTTTGGAGGGAGAGCAGCTTCAAAATTTTATGGAAATATATCGCCCTTCCTATGAGCTTTCAAAGCACTGGGGGCAGTATGATTTATTAAATTATATAGCTAGTTCCTTTAAGACATGGGATGCGCAAGGTCGTCCCGCTCCAGTGAGACTGCCAAAATTAGAGATTCCTCCACAAAATTAAATAAAACAAACACTAGCGTCATTGGTTTATATTTTATCCTTTACTTTTGGCATTTGCTTTGTTTAGTAAATAGGGATATATAGAAAACATTATTTGTAAAGTTATGAAAATGAATAAGAAATTAGCAGTATACGGTCTTTCATTGGCCACATCTGCATTGTTGTTAGGAAGCTGTTCGACTATTCAAAATGCGAATAATGCGACTAAAGGCGGGGCTATTGGTACAACAGCTGGTGCTGGTCTTGGCGCATTGATCGGTGGTAAGGCGGGTAATACGGCTATCGGTGCTATCGCTGGGGCTGTAATCGGCGGTGCAGCAGGAACATTGATCGGTAATAAAATGGATAAGCAGGCTAGAGAAATCGAGAATACGATTGCTGGTGCCGAAGTCGAAAAAGTAGATGAGGCGATTTTAGTAAAATTTGATTCAGGAATTTTATTCGACTTTAATAAATCTACACTAAAAAGTGAGGCTAAAACAAATATAGCTAAATTGGTTGAAACCTTAAATAAAGAGCCTAACACAGATATTTTAGTGATTGGGCATACGGATAATGTGGGTACTTTGGCAGCAAATGATAAGGTGTCTAGTGATCGCGCAAAATCTGTAAGGGATTATGCTGTTTCACAGGGGCTGTCTGCTGGACGTATAGCTACTGAAGGGAAGAATTACTCTGAGCCCATTGCTTCTAACGATACAGAAGCAGGGCGTGCGCAAAATCGCCGTGTAGAAATTGTAATTACTGCTAGCAAGAAAATGCAAGACGAGGCAAGAAAGCAAGTTGGTCAGTAATAATTACGTCCTGTAGAGATATATAGAGGCTCTCCTGTTTTGGAGAGCCTTTTTTGATTTATGCTGTTGCTACAATCTTAATCGATAGTGCGTTGCTTTAATTAGGGATGGTGTAGTAACCTTTTTCAGAAAGTGGGTAAATAGGAGCTTGATAATTATTTGTTAAAATTTGGTAAGCTCTGCCAAACTGTCATAAATAATGGTATTTTATTTTTAACTTTGTAGTCTTTTACAATAAGCTATGTTAGAATTAACACATACAACAAAAACGCATGACGAAGACCGTCAAGGAGAGGCTTTGGAGCTAGCCCCAACAGGGAAAGCTGATGGGAGAAAGCTTTATATTGAGAGCTACGGTTGTCAGATGAACTTCTCGGATAGTGAGATCGTTGCGTCTATATTGATTGATAAGGGGTTTGAAACAACCAAGGATTATAAAGAAGCCGATGTGGTATTTATTAATACCTGTTCTATTCGGGAAAATGCAGAGCAACGTGTTCGCAACCGTTTGAAGGAATTTGAATCCGCTAAAGCGAAGAATCCAGGGATGGTTGTCGGTGTATTGGGTTGTATGGCGGAGCGTTTGAAAGCTAAATTTCTTGAGGAAGAAAAATTAGTGGACGTAGTTGTTGGGCCAGATGCTTATCGTGACCTGCCTAATTTGATCGAAAAGGTAGATGATGGTAATAAGGCTGTGAATGTATTGTTATCACGAGAAGAGACTTATGCCGATATCAGTCCTGTTCGCTTAAATTCTAATGGCGTTTCTGCATTTATTTCTATTATGCGTGGCTGTGATAATATGTGTTCATTCTGCGTGGTGCCTTTTACCAGAGGACGGGAGAGAAGCAGGGATACACAGTCGATTGTAAAGGAAGCAGAGGATCTGTTCAATGCTGGATACCGTGAGGTTACATTGTTGGGACAGAATGTCGACTCCTATAAATATACCCCTAAAGTTGAGGATGGCGAGGATGCTCTTCCGACTGTTAATTTCGCAAACCTGTTGGAACTTGTTGCTCAGGTGAGTCCTGAATTGCGGATACGTTTTTCTACATCGCATCCAAAAGATATCACCGATGAGGTGTTGTATACGATGGGTCGATACGAAAATATCTGTAAGTATATTCATTTGCCGGTACAATCGGGCAATTCTAGAGTGTTGGAATTGATGAATCGTACGTACGATAGGGAATGGTATATGGATCGGGTAGAAGCTATCCGTCGTATCATCCCTGAATGTTCTATCTCTACGGATGTTATTACAGGTTTCTGTACAGAGACTGAAGAGGAGCACCAAGAGACGCTCTCTATGATGGATTTTGTGAAATATGACTTTGCCTATATGTTTGCCTATTCGGAACGTCCAGGTACGCTAGCTGCAAAACGCTACGCCGACGATATACCAGAAGATATCAAAAAGAGACGTTTGACTGAAGTAGTCAATAAACAACAAGAGCATAGTTTGGAGCGTATACAACAGTATGTAGGTAAAGTACATAAAGTACTGATTGAGGGATTCTCTAAGCGGTCGGATCAGGATTACTGCGGACGTAATGATCAAAATACGATGGTTGTATTCCCTGTAGATTCTCGATTCAAAGTCGGTGATTATGTACAGGTGCTGGGCGAAAGTTGTACTTCAGCGACATTGATTGGTAAGATAATCGATTAAAGCTAAAAATTAATATCTCATTACTCATTACTCATTACTCAAGACTAAGGACAATGGACATTCAGGACATAAAAAACAGGTTTGGTATTATAGGGAATTCTCCTTTGCTTAATCGTGCTATAGATGTTGCGAAGCAGGTTGCCCCTACCGATATATCTGTTTTAATACAAGGTGAGAGTGGTGCAGGGAAAGAGGTTTTTTCGCATATTATACATCAACTGAGTGCGCGTAAGCATGGACCGTTTATCGCGGTAAACTGTGGGGCGATACCTGAGGGAACTATTGACTCCGAATTATTTGGGCATGAGAAAGGATCTTTCACAGGTGCACATGAAGCACGCAAAGGTTATTTTGAAGTTGTGGATGGTGGGACCATTTTTTTGGATGAAGTCGGAGAATTGCCTTTAAATACGCAGGCTCGTTTATTACGGGTCCTAGAGTCGGGCGAATATATACGGGTCGGTTCTTCAAAAGTGCAGAAGACCAATGTCCGTGTGGTAGCAGCGACAAATGTGGATGTATATGAAGCTGTAAAGAAAGGTAAGTTTAGAGAGGATTTGTATTACAGGTTGAATACGGTTCCATTACGTATACCCTCTTTACGGGAGAGAAAGGAAGATATATTTCTGCTGTTCCGAAAATTCGTGGTTGATTTTTCAGACAAGTATAGGTCTCCAGGTGTGCAGTTGACACCAGATGCTCAGGAGTTATTAGCGAATTATAGTTGGCCGGGGAATGTGCGGCAGCTAAAAAATATTGCAGAGCAGATTGCAGTACTAGAAAAGGAGAGAATTGTAGATGCTCGGATTCTGAGTAACTACCTCCCTGTAGAGAAGAGTTCAAGTACGTTGCCAGTATTTGTAAAAGAGCAGAGCAAAGAAGATTTTTCAGAACGGGATATTCTTTATAAAGTTCTTTTTGATATGAAAAAGGATATGGTTGACTTGAAGAAACTGGTTGTAGAGTTGCTTCAGAACGGTAATACTGCGGCTTCTTATGATCAAAACGCTCAATATATTAATCAATTATATCAAGAGGTTAAGCCGGCTCCAGCACAGCTTTATAATGAGGAGCTGAGTAATACACCTACACTTACAATACGTAACCCGGCAACAGGTTCTTCAGGTAATAACTATGTCTCCATTGATGATACACAGGATGTGGAAGAGATCGAAGAGTCACTGTCTCTCGTCGATAAGGAGTCGGATATGATCAAAAAAGCCTTGAAAAAGCATAAAGGTAAGCGTAAATCTGCAGCCCAAGAACTTGGGATTTCGGAACGTACATTGTATAGAAAAATTAAGGACTTAAATTTAGACTAGATACTTATGTGGGGATTAACAGCTCGTTTTAGAGTAGTTGGGGTGCTATTAGTAGCACTTTTTATGGCTCAAAGTTGTGGTGTTAAGTATGGTTTTACTGGAGGCTCTATTCCAAAGGATATGAAAACGTATTCTGTTTTGTATTTTGAGAATATCGCTCCTATGGTATATACGACACTTAGCCAGAACTTTACCGAGGGATTAAAGGAGCGTATCCGAACGCAGTCTAGTCTGAGTCAGGTTAATGCAGATGGAGATGCTATTTTTGAGGGAATGATTACCAATTATACGATTACTCCTGCATCGGTTGCTGCCGGTGGGCTCGAAAGAGCGGAGAATAGTAGGTTGACCATTACTGTGAAGGTAAAATATACGAATCGTTTAGATCAAACAGGCGAGAGTAATTTTGAAGAAAGCTTTTCTCAGTTTAAAGAATTTCCGGGTTCAGATGTGACTAGCTATGAGGCACGGTTGAATGAAGAAATCATTAAAGCTTTGACCGAGGATATTTATAATAAAGCGTTTGCTAACTGGTAGTATTATTCGAATATGACAGATTTAAATAATTCAGAACATATGCTATACCGACAAGCTCTTGTTGATCCATCTAGATTGACAGAAGAGGACTTGTTGGGGTTGATCGTGCGCTTTCCTTATTCTCAGCCATTGATATTTGCTTATGAACGTAGGAAGAAACTTATCAATGAAGTTTCTCCTAGCCGTGAGCTTGCTCTATTGTATGCTCCTAATGCGAATTGGCTTTGGAACTTTGTGAATGCACCTGTCGTAAAGGTCGAAGAAGTCGTTCCCGAAAAGGAGGAGTATATTCCCTTTGAATTGTACGATAAGCCAGATGAAGATCTTGTATCTCAAGAGGACACAGCACATGTAGAAGAGGAACAAGTTGCAATGGCAGAGGAGCTGAACCTTGAAGTGGAGGATGAGAAGACTGATCAAGATAAAGAAGAGGTTGCTGAAGCGAGCAAAGAGGAGGTTGAACTAGAGAAGTTGTTTCAAGGAGGTGCAGTCCTTGGAGACTACTTTGTCTTTGAAGAGAAGGAAAAACAAGTAGAAGAGGATATTATGGAAGAAGGTCTATTGTCTTCTTCTAATGATGACCCGGAGGATGTAAGTTTATATAATGATGATTTGATGCCTTATAGTTTCAGGTGGTGGTTGCACAAGACGAGACTAGAGCATGCAGATATATACCAGCCATTTATTGCTCCACATCTGCCGAAGCCAGAGAAGGGGCATTTTGATCTATCGAAATTAGACGAAACGATTCTAGATCAACAAATCAAGGAGAATATAATCCACTTTCAAGACCCAGAGAGTAAGCTTAGTGATGCGGTAAAGAATAGTCCTTTGAAACCTGTTGAGCCAAAGAAAAGTGATCAGGTAATCGAACGGTTTATAAAAGAAGAGCCTATTATACAGGCACCTTCGGCTCAAAATCTTCATAATGAAAATATGGCGCGTCAAAGTGCGGAGGATAATTATTCTCTTGTTACAGAGACATTAGCAAATATTTATATTGATCAGGCACTTTATCTTAAGGCCATTGAGGTTTTCAAAAAATTAATTTTGAAATATCCAGAAAAAAAATCGTATTTTGCGACCCAAATTCAAGAGTTAGAAAAAAACTTATAAATAATATTAACTAAGAAATGACAACATTATTCATTATCCTGATTATTTTGGTGAGTGTGATTTTAGCATTTTTCGTGCTGATACAGAATCCAAAAGGTGGAGGTTTATCATCAGGATTTGCTGGTGGAAGTAACTTAATGGGAGTTCAACGTACAGGTGACTTTTTAGAAAAAGGTACATGGACCCTAGTAATAGCGCTTATGGTATTTAGTTTAGCTATTAATATTTTGGGACCTAGTTCAGGTTCTAACACTGGAGGTCTTTCTAATCAAATCGAAGCTCCTGCGCAAGCACCTTCTTTGAATTTGAATGCTCCAGCTCCAGCTCAACAAGGAGCGCCTGCTAAACCTGATTCAGCGAAATAGAGGATAAAAAAAATAGTAAGCCTTACAGTACTTCTGTAAGGCTTTTTTTTTTGCTCGACTGTCATGATGACACAGCTCTGCCTGATAAATACTGTCAATTCTTTGGTTGAAAAGGAAAAAATGGCAATCTTTTGAGGGATGTTTCCTTTGGCACAGTTGGTGATGGTGATAGTTTATAAAAGAAAAAATTAAAAATAAACGTATAATAGTATAATTATGGCATTAAGTATTAAACCTATTGGAGACAGAGTGGTTGTAGAAGCTGCTCCAGCAGAAGAGAAGACAGCATCAGGTATCTATATTCCAGATACGGCTAAAGAAAAACCATCGCAAGGTACTATCGTGGCAGTCGGTGCGGGTAAACCTGAAGAGCCACTTACTGTTAAAGTTGGTGATAAAGTATTGTATGGTAAATATGCAGGTACTGAAATTACTTACGAGGGTAAAGAGTATTTGATTATGCGTGAGGCTGATATTTACGCAGTACTTTAATAAAAAGGTCAAAATTAAAAAATAAAAATAAGAGTTATCGGAGAAGTATTCTACAACATCTATTGTCTAGATACTCAATACTAACTACTTAATACAAACAAAATGGCAAAACAAGTTAAATATAACGTCGAGGCGCGTGAAGCCCTTAAAAAAGGAGTTGATACACTAGCGAATGCAGTGAAAGTTACGTTAGGTCCTAAAGGACGTAACGTGATTATTGAGAAAAAATTTGGTTCTCCAGCAATCACTAAAGATGGTGTGTCTGTAGCTAAAGAAATTGAGCTTAAAGATTCATTGGAAAATATGGGTGCTCAAATGGTTAAAGAAGTAGCATCGAAAACGGCTGATCAAGCTGGTGATGGTACTACGACAGCTACCGTATTGGCACAAGCTATCGTTGCTCCAGGAATTAAATCTGTAGCTGCTGGTGCTAACCCTATGGATTTGAAAAGAGGTATCGATAAAGCCGTTACAGCTGTAGTTACTAACTTAAAATCACAGTCTCAAACTGTAGGTGCTGACAATAATAAAATTAAACAAGTTGCTTCTATATCAGCAAACAATGACGAGGTTATCGGGGCTTTGATTGCTGAGGCAATGGAAAAAGTTGGTAATGACGGTGTTATTACTGTTGAGGAAGCTAAAGGTACAGAAACTGAGGTTAAAACTGTAGAAGGTATGCAGTTTGACCGTGGTTACTTATCTCCTTACTTTGTAACTAATTCGGACAAAATGGAGGCTGAATTAGAAAACCCTTATATTCTAATTTACGATAAGAAAATTAGTAATATGAAGGAGTTATTACCAGTTTTAGAAAAACAAGTTCAAACGGGTAAACCATTGTTGATTATTGCAGAGGATTTAGATGGTGAGGCTTTGGCTACTTTAGTAGTGAACAAAATTCGTGGTTCTTTGAAAGTTGCTGCTGTTAAAGCTCCAGGATTCGGTGATCGTCGTAAAGCGATGTTAGAAGATATCGCTATCTTAACTGGTGGTACTGTTATCTCTGAAGAGAGAGGTTATAAGTTAGAAAATGCAGAATTATCTTACTTAGGTCAGGCTGAAAAAGTTGTTGTCGATAAAGATAATACTACTGTGATCAATGGTTCTGGAAATGTTGATGATATCAAGGCTCGTGTAGCTCAGATTCGTTCACAGATTGAAACTACTACATCTGACTATGACCGTGAGAAATTGCAAGAGCGTTTAGCTAAATTGTCAGGTGGTGTCGCTGTTTTATACGTTGGTGCTACTACAGAAGTAGAGATGAAAGAGAAGAAAGACAGAGTAGATGATGCATTACATGCGACTCGTGCTGCTGTTGAAGAAGGTATCGTCGCTGGTGGTGGTGTTGCTTTTATTCGTGCAGTAGAATCTCTTTCTAATCTGAAAGGTGATAACGAAGATGAGCAAATTGGTATCGATATTATCAAAAGAGCTATCGAAGAGCCGTTACGTCAAATCTGTTTTAATGCAGGTGTTGAGGGTGCTGTAATCGTGCAAAAAGTGAAAGAAGGAACTGCTGATTTCGGATATAATGCCCGTACAGATAAGTTTGAGAACTTAATCGGTGCTGGTGTTATCGATCCTACAAAGGTATCTCGTGTAGCTTTAGAAAACGCTGCTTCAATCGCTTCTATGTTGTTGACAACGGAGTGTGTATTGGCAGATGAGCCTGAAGAAGCTGGTGCAGGCGCTGGCGTGCCTCCGATGGGTGGAGGAATGGGCGGAATGATGTAGTAAATTGTTCTTATCATATAAATTAAAAAAATCCCTGACTTGAGAATAGTCAGGGATTTTTTTTATGCTAGTGCTGTTAATTTAGCACATATCTACGTCGAGGATACATACCTGCATTCCTTTATTAAATGATATTTCGAAGGACAGTGAACATGAGCAAGATGATCCCCAGGATTATTAGTGCATTCTGTCCATATAGAACCCTGCGTAATCTCAGCTCCTGATCGGTTGGTTCCGGTGTGAGCTGTAGGTAAAATCCAACAATTAAATATGGGACAAGGAGGAACAGCATAGGGTTCTCTAAGAAAGCATGTTTAAGGTCTCCGTTTAGCAAGAAATGGGTTGCGCGCTGTCCTCCACAGCCTGGACAATCTAATCCCGTAATAGTCTTTATAGGACACTTTGGAAACAATACGTGTTCTAATGGGTTGAAGTATTTGTAAATTAAAGCAGCTGCACCTAGGGTAAGAGGGTACAAGAAAAGAAATGCTTGTCTTTTGCTTAGTTTCATTAAAATGCTGAAGTAAGGAACCCTAATCCAAATAGACCTAGGGTAAGTAACCACACGAGGCCACAGGCTACTATGTTAATAATAATCCATTTTTTAGCATTTTTTGAATCACTCTCCGCTCCTGCAAGGTCTCCAGCATAGAACTTCTTCTCTACCCGTGATGCATATACTATAGCAGGTATTCCAAATATCCAACAGCATATTATTGTTGTAATTATGCTTTCGACGAGATATGTTTTTGGAGGTCTTAGGAAGTTTGTATTTGCTGACCTATCTGTGGTGAAGGAATGCTGTGCTGTGGGTTCTCCTGACATGGGTGTTGGAATGGCAGGAGGGACTGTATTAACAAAGAGATCTTTTAGCTCAGCTACATCCTGAGCTTTTGTCCAGGTTACCAAATCCTCAGTCCATATAAGTGTGTTCGGGCCAATCTGTTTCGTTCGAAGTTCTTCGAGTGTAAGTGGACCGAAGGAGTTTTTCCCATCTGAGTAATGATAACTTTTTGTTGGCATAGCGTGTTTTATCTTAGTATCTTACTAAGATAAAACATAAATGTGAAATATGTACAATCCCTACTTTGTTACTGGTTTAATTTTTTTCGTGGGTATTATTTTGATTTTTTATACATTCAAGCGTGTTAATGGGAAGCGGAGAAATGTGTATACCGAATTGCTGGATGCTTTTATAGAGGGCATTTTATTAGATAAGGTAAAATTTTACCTAAAGTTGTCCGATGTGGAAAGAAGTGTATTTAAAGAACGTGTACAATATTTCTTGAGAAAAGTTAAGATATCAGGGGAGAAGGGAGCAATAGTGACGGATTGTGATAAGGTGTTGATTGCTGCGAGCGCTACTATTCCTTTACTTCACTTTGAGACCTGGGCTTATGAGAATCTAGAGGAGGTGATTGTGTATCCAGATTATTTTGATGAGCGATTCGACACACAATCTGATAGTAAGAATGTGGCGGGAATGGTTGGTTCTGGGGCTATGAATCGAAAGATGGTTTTATCTCTGCCCGCTTTGCGGGGAGGGTTTGACAGGTATGTCGATGGGAATACGGCAGTTCACGAGTTTGTTCACCTTATTGATAAAGCAGATGGTGTGGTAGACGGTGTCCCTGAATACCTTATCCCCAAGGAGCTGATTGATCCCTGGATGAAGGAAATGAACCGAACCATACGGGAGATACGGGAAGGAGATTCCGATATTAGGACCTACGCAGGTACAAATGAGGCAGAGTTTTTAGCTGTGCTATCTGAGTATTTTTTTAAGAAGCCAAAGAAACTACAGGATGAGCATCCAGAACTGTTCGCTCTACTTGATAAAATCTATAATAGAAGATTAGAGGTGTAATTTTAGGACAAAAAAAAGGTTGAAATTCTATAATTTCAACCTTTTGTAGCCCGTAGGGGAATCGAACCCCTGTTTCCAGAATGAAAATCTGGCGTCCTAACCCCTAGACGAACGGGCCTTTATTTGTTTCGGTGTGCAAATATAGGATTAATTATTATTACTCCAAAAAAATAATCATTTTTTTTAATGAATTTCAATTCTTATTTTTAGAAGTCAATCAAAAACTTAAAAATGAGATATATCGTTTTATTTGGAGCACTTTTAGGTGCCTTAACGGCTCAACATGCGCTTGCACAAGCGTCATCTATCGCTGACCAAGTGCAGGTGAAATGGGGCCCTGATATTAATTATAATGGAAAAGATCAATTGGATCTGACATTAATCGTGAAAAATACTTCTAATGACTATTTGGATTTGAGTAAATGGGACTTATGGTTTAATGCCATGTATCCTGTTGTCGACAAGACTACAGCTCAGTATTCTTTTTCCGATCAACGGGGGAATTTATTCAAGCTTCAGTTTGCTGAAAGTAACTTAGCGCCTAATGATTCGTTGGTAATGGTATATACTACTAAGTATGCGATTTCTAACTTGTCTACAATGCCTAATGGGTTTTATTTTCAAAGTCGGACAGACAAGAGTATTTACTATCCAGTACGTAATGTGTCATACACTCCTATTACAACGACTACGGAGATTCAAAATGGTTTTAATGAATCTCTTTTTGAACGAAATGCTCGATTAAATAAGAAAGCTGCTTTGCCATTGATTTTCCCAACACCCAGCACGATGAAAATGGGCAACGGAAGCTATACAGTTTTATCCCAATTAGATTACTTTGTCTCTAATGAGTTTGATGTTAAACTAGATGTTCTAGGTAATATTCCCGCTATTCGTAACCTGCAATTTTCCCCAGCGAAAGAGGAAAGTGCACAGTTGATTATTAAACGAGTGGAAGGGCTTAAGAATGAAGGTTATAGGCTTTCTGTAGGCAAAGATGGAATAAGGATTGAATCTAGTTCGGATGCTGGCGTACAATATGCGTTACAATCGTTGGTGTCGATGTTGAGCCCTGATATGTACTTTGCTAAAGCCGTACTAAAGCTACCTTTTGTCCAGGTAGAGGATGAGCCTAGGTATGCTTATAGAGGTTTCATGATGGATATCGCACGAAACTTTAAGGATAAGACTACTATTTTCAAATATTTGGATTTAATGGCTCGGTATAAGTTGAATGTGTTCCATTTCCATTTTATTGATGACGAGGGCTGGCGGATAGAGATACCTTCGCTTCCTGAATTGACAGCGGTGGGTGCCGTAAGGTCTCCTCTGTTCAGTAATGGTCGCTCTTTAGAGCCTGCTTATGGTTCGGGCGGAAATTCTGTTGCTGGCAATTTCTTGACAAGGGCTGATTTTATAGAGATCCTAAAATACGCACATGATCGTAATATCGTCGTAATACCCGAAATAGAGACGCCCGGGCATGCTAGAGCTGCTATCAAAGCGATGCACGCTCGATACGAGCGATTGATGGTTGCAGGGGAGAGAGAAGAAGCTGAGAAGTATCTATTGTATGATCTAGAAGACCGTTCGGAATATAATTCTGTGCAGAATTTTGGTGATAATGTTATAAATCCTGCGTTGCCTTCTACTTATGCCTTCTTAGAGAAGGTAATTGACGAGTTTATAGCGATGTATAAAGAGGCGAATATTCCTTTCAAAAAGATTTCTATCGGAGGGGATGAGGTGCCTAACGGAGTATGGACAAAATCTCCAAAGATTGATGCCCTGATGCAAAGGGAAGGAATGAAATCACCGCACGAAGTATGGCCTTATTATATAGAGCGGATTAATGCAATCTGTTTGGCTAAAGGACTGGATATGGCGGGTTGGGAAGAGATTGGTATGGTCAATAAAGGGCAGGGGATGGTCGTGAATCCTGAGCTTCGAAACAAGTCAAATATACAAGTGGATGTCTGGAATAATGTAATCGGAGGTGGGCAGGAAGATCTGGCATACCGTTTAGCGAATGCAGGGTATCAGACGGTACTTATCAGCGCATCCAATATGTATTTTGACATGATGTGGAATACTAATTTTACAGAACCAGGACTTAAATGGGCTACTTACGCAGACCTGTTCCATTCTTATTCCTTATTACCGGAAGATTACTTTGCAAATATTGATACCTATTACAGTGGGAAGAAGTTGGGTAAAAAGGGATTCAGTCAGCGTGTACGATTGACTGAGAAAGGGAAGGCAAACTTTTTAGGTATAAAGGGTGGCTTATGGGCAGAGACTGTATTGAATGAGGAGCAGATGGATTATTTGGTTTTTCCTCGCTTTTTTGCATTGGCGGAACGCGCATGGTCAGATAAAAGACGGTATGAAAATGAAGCTAAGTTTGATCTAAAACTTTTGGAGAACGATTATGCTAAGTTTATTACCAAGGTGGGAGCGGATGAGCTGCCAAAGATTGCTGAACAGGTCAAGTTCAGACTCCCTGGTGTCGGACTCAAGGAGGTCAAAGGAAAAGTATTTGCTAATGTCGAGTATCCAGGTTTCTCTATTTATTATACTTCGGATGGTTCCTTGCCTACATTAAATAGTGAGCGCTATGAGGCGAATATGCCGGTTTCCTATCGTACTGGTCAAGTCTTAGCCTTTGCAGTCGTTGATACCGAGGGAAGACTGGGCCAAGTCTCTTACTTTAAGAAATAAATGGGATAATGTCTTGCATTTCGATGTCGGAATGCGAGGCGTTATAAAGGCATGTGTCTCCTTGCACAATAAGTAGTTGCGGAGACTCATGTCGTACCTTCCAAAGCTCAGCAACAGCATTTGAAATGTCTCGGTGTGCGATTAGATCCAGATAATATATAACTGTATCCTCGGGAATAAGGTTTTTATCATGCTCGAGGTTACGTTTGGCCATCGAACTTACAGGGCAGCGTGTGCTATGTTTGAATAGGATATAAATGTCATTGGATTCGTATATATCCTGGATTGTATCTATCGACTTAATGTCTTTCCAAATCATTCGCTGTCTTTTTAGATATTGGTGAATTTTCCTGTTTCCACGTCAGTGAATGCGGCTACTATCTGAAATCGGTAACTGGTATGGTTTTCGAATACCGTGGGGAGTAGTATACCCTCGCCGATATCTTTGATTGCAGAAGTCTTGTATTCTATGTTGCCTACAGAAATGGATTTAATGTCGCCTTTGTTGGTCAGCGTAATCTTACCATTTACGTTATCATCCCCCAAGGTGGGCATATTGGTAAATGAAATGACATTGAGTTTATCCGTGTTGATGACCTTTTGAGATACGTCTGTTATGCTCGACGGACTATCACTAAGAAATGCGGGTAAAAAGAGAATCTGGGTATCTTTGAAAAACTGGCCAAGGATATTATCCATGATGCTATTGGGGTTTTCTTTGCTCTCTTCTGTGTTAACAAAATACCGTTTTACCTTTTTGGTCTTGTAGTTAAATAAAAGTACAAGGCTTTCGTTGTTTTTATTGGTTCCCTCAAAACGGCAATCTCCGGTTTTCTTATCGATAAGAAATGACCTTTCATTGCCCATCCCAGAGTTATTGGATGGGCCAACGACAGAATAGAGTAAATAGCGTGTATTTGCCCATTTATTAGCTTCTCCTATTGACATTTGGATTAAATCTTTCCCGTTTTTTTGTTCTTGGGCGTTTAAACTGCCCAAGTTTAAGAAAAGAGTCAATCCGATAAAAAAAGCTCTAAATTCAACGTGTTTCATATCACTATGGTTTATAGCTATTATCTCGTTCTATGCTTTTTCTTAGGGTAGGTATTGTATGCAGCACAGGTTGATTGTGTACCACAAGATGATAAAATAGTTGTAGCAATAATTAAACAACTCAAAAAGATTAACTTCCTGTTCATATTAAAAAGATATCAAAAACAATACCAACTAGAATGCGTTGGCTATATGGCACATTTGAATAGCTGTAATTGCAGCTTCTTCACCTTTATTTCCATGTTTACCTCCAGCTCTGTCTAGGGCTTGTTGCATGTTGTCTGTAGTTAATACGCCAAAAATGACTGGTTTATTGTGCTTGATGCCAACATTCGCTATTCCATTGGCTACAGCATCACAGATAAAGTCAAAGTGACGTGTTTCACCTTGTATGACACAGCCTAGACAGATTACGGCTCCGAATTGTTTGTTGCGAAGAGCAATGTCTGCTCCTGAAATCAATTCGTAACTACCTGGGACTTCAATCACTTGAATATTATCTTCGCTAGCTCCATTTTTAAGGAGACCGTCTACTGCTCCTGCTAGCAATGCACCTGTAATCTCTGCATTCCATTGTGCTACAACAATTGCGAATTTTATTCCTTCCGCACTTTTTACCTGTAGATGTGAGAAATCTGATAAGTTCTTTAAGCTACTTGACATGGTGAAACCCTCCTTTTTAATCAAAAAGGCTGCCTAATAGCAGCCTTTTCGTATGTTATGTGTTTACTTATAAATATTATTGTTTTGCTTGTACACGAGCTAATGGCCCATCAATTGTAGAAGCTTCAGCACTTTCGGGATATTCCGTTTTAATTTTAGAATAGGCCTCTTCTGCTTGTTTGTTCTCATTTAGTTGTTCATAGACTAAACCTAATTTTTTAAGGAACAAAGGTGTTGTATATGAGTTTTTTGACTTGTCAGCAGCTTTCTTGTAATAGTCAGCAGCATTTTTGTAGTCGTGGCTTTCCGAATAAGAATCACCAATCAATCCAATTACTAATGGGTCTAATATCTCACTACCTGTATCTGCGTACTTTTTAAGGTACTTGATTGCTTCCTGGAAGTTTTGTTGACGTAAATATAGGCTACCTAAATAGGCGTTCGCGATATTTGCAGATGGAGTGTTTGAGTACTCGTCAGCTATTTCTTTGAATCCTAAAAATGTACCATCTCCATCAATAGCTTTTTTCTGTAAAGAGTCAATTAATGCATATTCCTCTGCTTTATACATGGCATCTGCAGCTTTTTCAGCACGCGGAGCGAGATAAAACTTTTGATATCCTATGTATAATAAAATCAATACAATGATTCCTCCTAGGATAAAAATCACACTCTTTTGGTTGTCTTGAAAAAATGAACCTTTTTTCTCGGTTGAATTGATATTCGTTGACATTAGTTTATTTTAAATAATTATACGGAACGCAAAAATACACTTTTATTAAATATTTGCAATACTTTGTTGTTATAAAATGCTAATTTATTGCCTCTTAAGAGGAAGGAATCTCCTGTTGCTTGTCCAATAGTTCATATTCTGAATTTTGACTCTTGAATTCTGGAACTATAACCTTCATTTGTCTCACTATATTCGTGTTGTGCTGCGAGTTTGTAATCTCTAATAGTTTTTCCAACTGAATAGATATGGTGGCAAAATCATTGTCCCTTACTTTAGCAATCATAATTTTTTGATGGTGGGTAGGGAGTGTATTCTCTAAATCGTTGAGTAATTCTTCATAGAGCTTCTCCCCAGGACGTAAACCTGTAAATTTGATTTCTATATCTTGATTAGGGATATAACCTGATAATTTGATCATTTTTTGGGCCAAATCAACAATTTTAACGGATTTACCCATGTCAAAAACGAATATTTCACCTCCTTGTCCCATACTCCCGGCTTCGATAACCAATTGACAAGCTTCCGGGATTGTCATAAAATAGCGTGTTATCTCCGGGTGAGTTACTGTCACTGGTCCACCTTTTTCGATTTGTTCTCTGAATCGAGGGATTACCGAACCATTAGAGCCAAGTACATTACCAAATCTCGTGGTAATAAACTTTGTTCCGGTTTTGTTTTCTTTTAATATTTTGCTATTTAAAGACTGCACATATATCTCCGCGATACGTTTGGTCGCTCCCATGACATTCGTTGGGTTGACCGCTTTATCGGTGGATACAAAGACAAATTTCTGTACATTAAATTCTACCGAAAGATTAGCCAAGTTCATTGTTCCAAAAACATTGTTTTTTACTCCCTCAATAGGATGATTTTCCATCATCGGCACGTGCTTGTATGCTGCAGCATGGTAAACAATATGCGGCCTGAAGGTTTCGAACAATATTTTCATCCGCTCCCTGCTTTTGACATCGGCAATAAAGGCATGAAAAAGCTGGTCTTTAAAGTTTTCTTGAAGATCGAGTTGCAGATTGTGTAGCGGTGATTCAGCTTGGTCACACAGGACAATCATCTGCGGATTATATTGACCGAGTTGCTTTGCTATTTCACTACCAATAGAGCCTGCGGCTCCGGTTACAAGTATACGTTTGCCACTTAATTGCTCAAGTACACTTTCGTTTTCCAACTTAATGGTGGAACGGTCTAAAAGATCTTCTATTCTAACATTTTTTATCTGGTTGACTGTTAGATCTCCGTTCATTATTTTCTTGATTGGAGGCAGCGTTAGTACAGATACATTATGTTCCAGACAAATCTCGATTACTTCTGATTTTTTATCCGGAGGTATAGACGGCGTGGCGATGATCAGTTCATCTACCGCACATTTATAGATTACTTTGGTTAGTTCTTCTGATCCGAATATTTTTACGCCATCTATTGATTTTCCGATTTTTGAAGGGTTATCATCGAGATAACCTACAATAATCTTATTGGATGTCAAATCATGGTCAAAAGTCCTTTTAACTGCGATACCGAGTTCTCCAGCACCAAATACTAAGGTGTTCTTCTTGATTTTTCGAGCTGTTTTCGAATACTGAAAAAATATTTTGATCGATGTTCTATAGGTAATCAGTCCTGCAAACAGAAAAAGCGAATAGATAATAATAAGTCGACTATCTATAAACTTTGGTGCCCTAAATGCCAAGCCGAATAGTTTGAGGGCGAAAAGAATAATTATCGTAAATAATATCGTGGAGAGGATTCTAATTGAATCCGCTGCGCTGGTGTATCGTACAATACCCGAATAAAGTCTAAAAATAGAAAACGATATCGCTGTAGCTCCTATGCAGAGTAGGAATTGTGTGGCAAAGTCATTTGGCGAAACGTTGTGAAATTGGAAATTATGAAAAAGAGCAAATGCTGTCAAAAAAGTTATTGCAGCAACGAACAGGTCTAACGAAAAGATTATCCATCTAGGGACAATCTTGACATGATTGATGACTCTGAATAATTTCATTTATAATCTTACGTGGTGATTCTTACAAATGTAGCAGAAAAATATAACAGTTTTACCTTTATTGTTTTTGTGCTGTTAAATGATTGAAACTTACTCTAATATATTTATATTTACTCCACTAATTAGTTTGAGATGGGTAATATGACTAGGATTTCGCCAGATGTGTTTGGGCAGACTCAAGAAGCTTATAAAGCGGTTGAGAGTTCATCGTGTAAACTTATCATCGGTATTCCAAAGGAGATTGTTTTTCAGGAGAATAGGATTGCATTGACCCCATTGTCTGTAGCATTGTTGGTGGAGCATGGGCATGAGGTTCTGATAGAGAGTGGAGCGGGGAAGGCCTCTAATTTTCTAGATCATCATTATAGCGAACAGGGCGCACAGATTGTGTATGAAAAAGAGCGAATCTTTAAAGCGGATATCATTATCAAGATTGCAAGTCCTACTCTTGAAGAGATAGCCTTAATGAAGAATAAGCAGATTTTATTCTCCTCGCAACAGCCTTCATTAATGGATCTACAGGTTTTAAAAGCGATGATGAAGAAGCAGATTACAGCATTGTCGTATGAGTATCTGCAGGACGAAGGTGGCCACCTTACCGTAGTGCGGGCTATGAGCGAGATTGTGGGGGCTACTTCGATTCTGATTGCCGCAGAGTATTTATCAAATGTTTTTGAGGGCAAGGGCTTGATGTTAGGAGGGGTAACGGGTGTGCCTCCCACAGAGATTGTTATCATTGGTGCGGGGACCGTAGGAGAATTTGCTGCACGGACAGCTATAGCATTGGGGGCGCAGGTCAAAGTTTTTGACAGTTCAGTCTTTCGATTACGTAGGTTGCAGAACAACGTAGGAGCAAGAGTCTTTACATCGGTGATACAACCTATTATTTTGAACAAAGCAATTCTTTCCTGTGATGTTGTAATTGGAGCTTTAAGAGCGAAAAATGGACGTTCTCCGTGTATTATCTCAGAGGAAACAGTTTCTAAGATGAAGCCAAATTCTGTCTTGATTGATGTTTCTATAGATCAGGGGGGGTGTTTTGAGACTTCTGAGATAACGTCGCACGATAAGCCTGTTTTTAAAAAATATGAGGTAATACATTACTGTGTTCCTAATATAGCGTCCCGGGTAGCACGTACAGCAACTTATGCCCTTACTAATATATTTACACCTATTCTTTTGCAGATTGCGGACTATGGGGGTGTGAGTAATTTAATTTGGGGGCATGCTGGTGTGCGTAATGCAGTGTACCTATATCAAGGAAGTCTGACAAACAAGGATATGGCGGATAAGTTTAATATTCCTTATAAGGACTTAAGCTTAATGATAGTTGTGAATCAATAAGATTTCTTGGTAATGGAGCGAAATTGTGTATTTATATTTTTTCTAGTAGCGATGATTGGTCTTGCGATGGGACAGGAGAAGGTTCCATTCTACCCAAATGGGATTCTGAATTTAAGAGAAGGGGTTGATTTAGGAGATAACATTCCTGAATTGTATTTTTATAAACCGGAGGTCCAATCCCACTCCAAGGTGTTTCTAATTATTCCGGGAGGAGGGTACGCCCGTGTAGCTATGGGGCATGAAGGGCATGACGTCGCGAAGCGCTTGAAGGCCCTGGGGTATGCCTCCTTCGTCCTGCGGTATAGATTGCCTGTAGATAGCCAGATGCTGGACAAACGGATTGCTCCGATACAAGATGCACAAACAGCTCTTGCTCATATCCGATCAAATGGGGGCACATACGGTATAGATGTACTTCAAGTCGGAGTTTTAGGGTTTTCGGCTGGGGGGCATTTAGCGTCTACGTTATCGACTCATTTTGATACATCCTATATTGGAACGAAGGAGGAAGTGAATTTGAGGCCTGATTTTTCGGTTTTAGTCTATCCTGTAATCACAATGACTGCAGGAGTCACGCACCAAGGGTCGAAGAAGCATCTGATTGGGCCAGTTTTTGACGATGCTGATGTGTTCAGATTTTCTAATGAGAATAATGTCAATAGGAATACACCAATAACTTATCTTGTTCATGCCGAAGACGACGTGGCTGTGCCGATAGCTAATAGTTTACGCTATCAGGAAGCGTTGACTCGCTTTGAAATACCAAACCATTTATACGAGTATAAAGTGGGGGGGCATGGATTTGGTATGGTCAACAAAAAGCAAGAAGGCGATTGGTTTGCCGATATGCTACAGTGGCTTGAGGGGCAGCCTTAAGCTATAGATTCATTGATGTAAAGGTAATATGTTTCTTTATGTCTAGTTTTACCTTGGTGCCTGTCGGAAGCGGGGATGCTGTGTTTACAATAGCATGTACTGATAGATTGTCATCACCTATTACATATTCTTTGTAGAATCCTCTGAATCGAATGTTTTTTATCCGTAATGTACTGTCGGAAGATGCGGTAACTTCAATCCACTCCTGGTGCACTGCAATAGATTGAGTCGTTTTTAAGCCTATTGTATCTGCTTGTTCGGGGGTGAGTATATTGCTTTTTGCAAGTAGGAGTGCCGTATATGGGTTTTGCGGGGTATAATAAAGTGTTTCTGGAGAACCTAGGTCTACAATCTTACCGGCTTTCATGACGATTAGACTGTCGGCCATAGCTAACACTTCCGCTGGATCGTGCGAGACTAGTATTACCGTAAGGCCTAGCTCTTCTACAATTTGCCGTATGTCTTGTTGTAAGTCATCTCTAAACGCTGCATCTACCTGATTGAAAGGTTCATCCATTAATAATACCTCGGGGTCATTGATCAATGCGCGTGCTATTGCCACCCGTTGGCGTTCGCCCCCACTGAGGTCTGCAACACGCTGTTGGGCAAGGTGATTTATTTTTAAGCGTACCAACATCTCTTCTGTTCTCGACTTTTTGTAGTCTAGGTTAGTGTTGGGCAATTGGGAAGCTATATTATCCCAAACTTTTGCATATAGGTTTAAATCTTCAAAACCCTGAGAGACCAGTTTCATGGCGTCATGGCCTGGTATGAGCTTGTCTTTGCGTGTGGGGACCAGCCAGCCTTTATACCGTACTTCTCCCGAAAAAGGTTCGAGTAAGCCATAAATCAATTTTAATAAAGTGCTTTTCCCACTTCCAGACTCGCCTATGATGGCTGTTATTTTACCCTGTTCAATATCAAAATCGACATGATCTACTGCTACCACGCGTTCTTTGCTTTCAAATACGCTACTGATATCTCTTCCATAAATTAGAGAGACGTCCGTTTTTTGTGTATCAGAAGGAATATATTGACAAGAAGATTTAGAATGAGCCATAAAAAATGCCGAAATGTGATTTCGGCATAAAAGTAGTGATATTTTTCGATAAGGGCTAAAAACCTAGGGTCAGCCCAAAGGTGAAATTATTTAAACCTTTTTGATCAGGACTATTTTCAAAGACATCATTAACATAGTATTTAGCAAAAATACCAAGGCAGTCATAGCCTACACGTACAAAAGGTCCATATTGAAAGCTTGCGAGGTTGAAGTTGTCCTTAAATGTTTGTTTTCCCTGTTCTTTGCTTTTCAGTCTTTGGCTACCTTTTAGTAAGATTCCCGTCATTGCACCAAAAGCTACTTTGACGCGGTCTCCTTTGCTGTTCTGGGCACTACGCCATTCCACAGAAAGAGGGAGCCTAAGGTAGGTTGAAGTAAGTACGTTCTTACTGTAGTTAATCTCATTGGGGTCTATCTCTTTATAGGACAGCGATTGTGTATCTTCTTCCAATTGAATGTTTTTCTTCAGACGTAAGTAGTTCCATTCGAATCCCGCTGACAGGTAGGTTTTGAAGTTGTCATTGAGACGGACTCCAAATTGAAGGATATCAAAACCAAAGTTGGACGCTTTTTTATAGGCTAGAAAGTCGTTCTCCTCCGAAAGGGTGAACTTCCCATCGTCCATTATGCGAGAGAATCCCCAATCAATACGTGTGAATGTTAACCCGCCGAATGTTCTGGGATATTTGGTTTTGTTCGGTTCATCTTTGATACCGATACTGATATCTAGGTCTTTTTCGCGGCGATCGGAATGCTCTTGCCCTCGAGCTGGGGATAATGCTAAGGAGGTGAAGACTAATCCCAAAAGTCCATACTTAAGAGTGCATGCTTTCATCGTTCTATTTTTTTTTATTACGGTTTCTGACTAGTGAATTAATTATATCAATACGGAAGGAACCTTCTTCGTCTGTACGGAATCGAACATCCTTTGTGGGGCTTACCTCGATCTTTTCTGATATGGTATTCAGTATTGTTGTTACTATGTTTTTATTTGCTGTTTCATGTGGAGCTTGTGCATACATGCTTTCTGTATCCTCATCTAGATCTATCAGCGGTTTTATTGCTTCCATTTCTGTGACCTGTCGTACAGGGATGTCTGTTATATTAATCTGTTGAATATCTTTAATGTTTGCTAATATGGGCTTAGTTTCTTCTAGACAATTAGTCACTAGATCAATGTTCTTTCGCTGTGACTGTGCTGTTTTATCCAATTTGTCGCTTATTAGCTTTATCCGTTCTGTAGCTGTAATTTGCTGGGAGAGATTAGGCTTGACGTAATGGCGATCTATTCCTTCGCTTGCTAAAGGCGCTGTTTGCTCGATAGGTTCCGTTATTGCTCCGTTATTTCTTGTGGCTTCTGCTATTATATCTGTCTCTTCCACTGCAGAAGAAGACAACTCTGTTTTATAGTTTGTTCTTAATAAAATAAGAGTAGTGCCCATTAGTATGAGTGCAGCAGCTGCGTATTTTATCCAAGTATACCTTCGAGGTGTAATCTGAACTGGCAACCTGTGTTCATCTAGTTTTTTTTCAATCTGTTTCCAGACGTTGTTGCTTGGTGTTTCTTCTGCTTCATGAAAAGCGTTGTGAAACAACTTGTCGATGTCTTCTTCTTTCATGATGAGTTAGTACGTTAATTTTACCAATTTACTTTGCAACCATTGTCTAGCTCTGGAAAGTTGAGATTTTGAATTTCCTTCTGAAATCTCCATCATTTCTGCTATTTCTTTATGTGAATAACCTTCTATCGCATAGAGGTTGAAAATAGTTCTATAACCCGTAGGTAGTTGCTGAACCAGTGTCATTAAATCCTTGTAGGCGGTCTGATCAGCATTAATATGGCTTATTAGTTGTAGGGACTCATTGTCGTCAATGGATTCTGTAACTCTCCCTCTGTTTTTTCGATGTGTTTCGATAGCTACATTAATCATGATTCTTTTGACCCACCCCTCTAGTGAACCTTTTCCATCATATAGATGATGTTTGGTGAAAACATTTACAAATCCGTTCTGCAGTATATCTTCTGCTTCAAGTGTCGTGTTTGCATATCGCATGCATACGGCCAACATTTTCTTTGAAAAATAATCATATAATGCAGCTTGAGCCTTTCTGTCTTGCTTTTTGCAAGCTTGCCATATTATATTTAGAGTGCTATTTTCCAATTAATTGATGTTAGTTAATAGGAAGACGAGAAGACGCCAAGAAAGGTTGCACGAGTTAGAGAAAAAAATTAATTTTTCTCAATAGCTATTATGCGTGATTGAAAGTCTGGTACTGTAATCGTGATCTTGATGGCGTCATGTGGTAGCAAATTGGGTATTTTTTCAGGCCACTCAACAAAGCAGTAATTTCCAGAGTAAAAATATTCTTCGTAACCAAAGTCAAAAGCTTCAGCTTCTGATTTTAATCTGTAGAAGTCGAAATGGAAAATTGGACCATGGTCAGAAGCGTATTCGTTTACGATAGAAAACGTGGGGCTGGAAGTATGGTCATTTACACCGAGCTGTTGACATAGTTCGTTTATTAAGGTTGTTTTCCCTGCTCCCATTGCTCCGTAAAAAAGAAATATCCGATTTTGAGGATAACTTTTGATGATTTGGGCTGCAGCTCCGCCTAATTCCGTTAAGTCTTTTACATTGATTTCCATAATAGACAAAAATACCTATTTTGGGATATAAGTAGCATATGGGATAATCATTTCTTCTAAGGAGATTCCTCCATGTTGGAATGTGCCGTTATAGTAGTTCACAAATTGATTATAATTGTTGGGATAAACAAAGTATATCTCTTCTTTTGCAAAAACAAATGTAGAGCTTACATGTAGTTTAGGTAATTGAGCATCATGGGGATTGCGGATAGTGAAAACATCCTTCTCGATATAATTGAGGTTTTTTCCCTGTTTGTATCGAAGGTTGGTGTTTGTATTCCTGTAGCCTATAACTTTGCTTGGTTTTTTTACTTGAATCGTGCCATGGTCGGTTGTGATGATAACCTTGACTTTTTTCTGTGATAACCATTTTAATACCTCGAGTAATGGGGAGTGTTCAAACCAAGATAGGGTGAGTGAACGATATGCTGCCTCATCATTGGCCAGTTCTCTGATCATTGCCATGTCGGTGCGGGCATGTGAAAGCATGTCTACGAAGTTATAAACAAGTACGTTTAGGTCATTCTGCATATAGTTGCTGATGTTATCGATGACCTCTTTTCCTTGATCAAGGGTGAGCACTTTTGTGTAGCTGTGTTTAATTTCCCGTCTGTAGAGACGTTTTATCTGATCGGCCAAGAACTTATCTTCATGCATGTTTTTGCCACCTTCATCTTCGTCATTTTGCCAAAGGTCTGGAAATCGTTTTTCCATTTCCAATGGGGTGAGACCGCTGAATATAGCATTACGGGCATATTGGGTTGCGGTTGGCAATATGCTGTAGTAGTTGTCTTCTTCTTCAAGTCGGAAATAATCGGTGATAACATCGTTGATTACTTTCCACTGGTCGTAGCGTAAATTGTCTATTAAAAAGAAAAAAGTTGGTTTGTCTGGTTGGAGATTTGGGAATACTTTTTTTCTAAATAATTGATGAGAGAGCGTAGGGCTACTTTCTGGATTTTTCATCCATTTCAAATAGTTGTTCTCTATAAATTTAGAAAATGTAGCATTAGCGTCTGCTTTTTGCATCGTCAATATCTCATGCATGCTATCGTCTTCCAGTTTGCCTAAGGAGAGTTCCCAGTAGATTAGTTTTTTATAAGCTTCAGTCCATTCTTCAAAAGATAGGTCATTATTGATAATCATGCCTAAGTTTCTAAATTCCTGCTGATAGGCCATGGATGTTTTTTCGCTGACGATTCGCTTATTTTCCGTGAACTTTTTTATAGTCAATAGAATCTGTTTGGGGTTGACTGGCTTAATCAGATAGTCATCAATCTTGGCTCCTATAGCATCTTCCATGAGATGCTCTTCTTCATTCTTGGTAACTAATATCGTTGGGGTGGTCGGATTAATAGCTTTAAGGATACTGAGTGTTTCTAATCCAGTTAGACCTGGCATGTTTTCGTCTAAAAAAACGAGGTCAAAGGGCTCTTGTTTGAAGGCATCCACAGCATCATTCCCATTGTTTACGGTATGTACTTTAAATCCTCTTTCTTCGAGGAGAAGGATATGAGGTTTTAGAAATTCAATTTCATCATCCGCCCAAAGTATATGTGTTTTTGCCATTTTGTTTTGTACTATGTTGATAGTTGCTGCCCTATATCAAGAAAAACACCCAATAAGATTAGCAGAATTTGAGTAAGTAGAAAAGTTAATTGTCAATATAAACTTATATTTGAAACTAACCTAATTAGAATCGGGATAAAACGCTATTTTTTAACATTAATTAACGGCATTGTGTGTATCTTTGCGCTTATCTTAGATGGTGCGCTTGTCGTTTTTATTCGACAAGTATAAAATTACGAAAACTCTTAAAGATTAGTGGGATTGAACAAGAAAAAAATCATTAATGATCCTGTTTACGGCTTTGTTACAATTCCGTCAGGATTGATTTTTGATTTAATTGAACATTCCTACTTACAACGTCTTCGGTATATCAAGCAAGTCAGTATGACACATATGGTATATCCTGGCGCGTTGCATACCCGTTTTCAGCACGTTATAGGAGCAATGCACCTCATGCAATTAGCGATAGATACATTGAGGAGTAAAGATGTGACTATTAGTGTAGAAGAAGAGGAAGCAGCCTTAGCTGCTATTTTGTTGCATGATATTGGTCATGGCCCTTTCAGCCATTCATTGGAGCACTCGTTGATTGAAGGCGTTTCACATGAAATGATTTCTGCTCTTTTGATGGATCGTCTAAATAAGGAGTTTGATAATCGCTTATCCTTAGCCATTATTATATTCAATAATCAATACCCTAGAAAATTTTTGCATCAATTGGTTTCCGGGCAGTTGGATACCGATCGGATGGATTATCTGAATAGAGATAGCTTCTTTACTGGGGTATCTGAAGGTGTAATATCTTTTGATCGCATTATCAAAATGCTTTCTGTAAAAGATGACGAACTTGTGGTTGAGGCAAAAGGTATTTATTCTGTAGAGAAGTTTTTGATTGCTCGCCGTCTGATGTATTGGCAAGTTTATTTGCATAAAACTGTGATTGCTGCCGAGCAAATGTTGATTAAAATATTAAAAAGAGCCAGGATGCTGTGTCAGAAGGGAGAGGTGCTTTCCGCATCTCCCGCGTTTGCCCATTTTTTGTACGGGCAGCTGGATGCGGTTTCTTTTGTAAAAGACCCAGCCCATTTAGACTGGTTTACAAAACTGGATGATACTGATATCTTATCAGCGATAAAGGCGTGGGAATCACATGGTGATTTTGTATTACGGATGCTATGTCAGCGTCTATTGCGTCGAAATCTTTTTGTTACAGAGATGAGATCTTACTGTTTTGAACAGGAAGAGATTGATGATGTGAAAAGAAAGGCTAAACAACACTTTCAGTTGGAAGACGGTGACGTTGATTATCTAGTCTATCATCAAGAAGTACAAAATTCTGCATATAATGCCGAAAAAGAACCGATAAAAATTTTAAACAATCGGGGGGGGCTGATGGAGATCGCTGAGGCTTCTGATTTGTCGAATTTAGAAGCTTTGTCTAGACGTGTAGTAAAGTATGCGTTGACTTATCCGAAAGAATTGAGGGCTGTGGAATAGGCCTTCGGAATAAAAAAGTTGGAAACAAATTGGGAAAAAAAGATACATTTGTAGTTAAATGCAATTTACAGCTGAACAAATAGCAACATTACTAAACGGAACAATAGAGGGGAATCCTAATGTTTCTGTTTCTCAATTAGCAAAAATTGAGGAGGGGTCTGCCGAAACGTTATCGTTTCTATCTAACCCTAAATATGAACACTATATATATACGACTAAGTCTGCAGTTGTTATTGTCAACCAAAGTTTAGTTTTGCAAAAGGCCGTCAACTGTACCCTAATACGGGTTAGTGACGCTTATACTGCGTTTTCAGAATTGCTCAAGATTTATCATTCGCTGCGTAACGATCGTTCTGGGAGAGATGAACAGGTATATATACATGATACGGCACAGATTGGTGAGGGGGGATATATAGGTGCTTTTGCGTACGTAGGACGTGACGTGAAGATTGGAAAGGATGTGAAGATATATCCACGTGTTTATATTGGTGATAATGTTACCATTGGAGATGATTGTGTCCTGTTTCCGGGGGTTACCGTTTATTATGATTGCGTAATCGGTGCTAACGTGACTTTACATTCGGGAGTGGTCATCGGTAGCGATGGGTTTGGATTCGCTCCACAACCTGATGGGACTTATGATAAGGTGCCTCAAATCGGTAATGTGATAATCGAAGACAATGTAGAGATAGGGGCAAATACTGTGGTGGATAGAGCGACAATGGGATCTACTATTATCCGTAAGGGGGTGAAGTTAGATAATTTGATTCAAGTAGCGCATAATGTTGAAATTGGAGAAAATACTGTTGTGGCTGCTCAGACAGGTATTTCAGGTAGTGCAAAAGTAGGTAGCAATGTGATTTTGGGTGGACAAGTTGGGGTGGTTGGACATATTACTATTGCCAACGGAACACAGATTCAGGCACAGTCCGGAATTAATAAAAGTATCAAAGAGGAAAATATGAAATGGGGCGGTACTCCATTTGCCCCTTATACCAGTCATCTTCGTTCACAGGTTGTGTTTTCAAAACTACCTAGCCTAGAAAAGCGAATAGCTGAACTGGAACAAAAACTTAAAGAAAAACAATAAAACCAATAGCCATAAGTATGGAGGAAATGAACGCGAAGCAACGGACTATTAAATCTGAATTAACTATTTCTGGTGTAGGCTTGCATACTGGGACATCTGTTACCTTAACTCTAAAGCCGGCTCCTGAGAATCATTGGTTCAAATTTAGACGTATCGATTTAGATGGACAGCCTGTTGTATCTGTTGATGCTGATAATGTAACTGATACATCTAGAGGGACTACCATCTCTGAGAATGGAGCCTCAGTGAGTACCATAGAGCATTTGATGGCAGCATTGATTGGTCTTCAGATTGATAATGTGCTGATTGACCTGAATGGGCCGGAGGTCCCTATCTTGGATGGAAGTTCGACTATTTTCTTGCAAAAATTAAAAGAGATAGGCTTTGTAGATCAAGATGCAGACCGCGACTTCTATGAAATCAAAGAGAATATACATTATGTAGATGGAGACCGTAAAGTTGAAATCGTAGGTATGCCTTTGGATGGCTATCGACTGACTTGTATGATTGATTTCAATTCTCCGGTCTTGGGCAGTCAACATGCTTCGATAAGTCAAATAGATGAGTTTGAGAAAGAGATTTCCTCATCTCGTACTTTTTGTTTTCTGCATGAATTAGAGGCTCTTGTAAATAATAATTTAATCAAGGGTGGCGATTTGTCTAATGCGATCGTTATAGTTGATAAAGAGGTTAGTACCGAAGAATTAGATAAATTGCAGAATTTGTTTAATAAAAAGGTTACTGTTGCCGATGAAGGTATTTTGGACAATATCCAGTTAAGGTATCAGAACGAGCCGGCACGCCACAAATTATTAGATATGATAGGTGATTTGGCATTAGTTGGGCGTCCTTTGAAAGGGCATATCATGGCTGCGAGACCAGGGCATGCGGCCAATGTCGCTTTTGCTAAACGTATTAAGAATCAGATTAAGAGAGATAAGGCGAAAAAGAAAATAAATACGTATGATATTCATGCTACACCTGTGTATGACACAGTTCAGATTATGAATATTTTGCCACATCGTCAACCGTTTTTGATGATTGATAAAGTATTAGAACTTTCTGATACACATGTCGTAGGTTTAAAGAATGTCACTATGAATGAGGATTTATTCATGGGGCACTTTCCAGGGATGCCTATTTTTCCGGGAGTATTGCGGATAGAGGGAATGGCACAGACGGGAGGTATCTTGGTTCTTAACACTGTACCAGATCCAGAAAATTGGTTAACATTGTTCTTGAAAATAGAGAGTGCACGGTTTAAAAATCAAGTCGTTCCTGGCGATACTATTATTTACAGTTGCGAGTTGATGGAACCTATTCGTCGGGGGATTGCCCGTATGAAGGGAGTCGGGATGGTCGGTGAGAAGATTGTCTGTGAGGCGGAACTGATGGCACAGATTATAAAAGTTAAGTAAGACAATAATTTAAATAAATGATACAACCGTTGTCATATATACATCCTGATGCTAAAATAGCTTCAAATGTAGTCATAGAACCTTTTAGTACCATCCACAAAGATGTTGTAATCGGTGAAGGTACTTGGATAGGTTCGAATGTTACTATCATGGATGGTGCTCGAATCGGTAAGAATTGCAAGATATTTCCTGGAGCGGTTATTTCCGGAGAACCTCAAGATTTAAAGTTTGAAGGAGAGATTACGACCGCAGAGATTGGAGATAATACGACGATTCGTGAATGTGTTACCATTAACAGGGGGACACGCGACCGTTATAAAACCGTAATAGGAAAAAATTGTTTGATTCAAGCCTACAGTCATATTGCACACGATTGTATTATTGGAGATAATTGTATCTTCTCTAATTCGAGCACATTGGCTGGACATATCACTGTTGGGGATTATGTCGTCCTCGCAGGATTAGTTGCTGTTCATCAATTCTGTCAGATCGGTTCGCATGCCTTTGTTACTGGTGGTACGTTGGTCCGTAAGGATGTGCCTCCATTTATAAAAGCAGCTCGTGAACCTATTTCATATGCAGGAGTCAATTCTGTAGGCTTGAGAAGAAGGGGGTATACATCTGAACAGATTGCAGAGATTCAGAATATCTATCGTGTGTTATTCGTTCAAAACAGGAACCTCTCGAAGGCATTGGATTTGGTCGAAGCGGAGTTTGAAGCGACAGAGCTTAGGGATGAAATCTTAGCTTTTGTACGTAATTCTAATCGTGGCGTTGTTCGAGGATTTAATCAAGGTAAAACTGGTGTTTAATTAAACAGATTGATTATTGAATATAACTTTACATAATTTAGGGAGAAGGTTTAATCAAGAGTGGATTTTTCGGAAAATTGATTATACCTTCTCTTCCAATCAAAAATATGCAATTTTAGGACCGAATGGTTCAGGTAAGTCAACATTGATTAAGACGTTGACTGGGCAACTCGCACCTAGCGAGGGTACACTCGACTTTTCTATAGCGGGTGTTGCGATTCCAATCGAGCAAGTCTACAGCTATGTTTCTATTGCTGCACCCTATATTGAACTTGTTGAGGAGTTTACACTGAATGAGCTTTTAGATTTTCATTTTAAATTTAAAAGTTACCTTGCTGGTTTCGACAAGGATGTCGTCGTAGATCTCTTAGGCCTAGGCAAATCCCGTAATAAGGAACTCAAATATTTCTCTTCAGGCATGAAGCAGCGTGTCAAGTTGGCTTTGGCGTGTTGTAGCGACTCTAATTTACTTTTTCTGGATGAGCCGACCAGTAATATGGATCTAGAAGGGGAGGCCTGGTACTTAGATCTCGTTCATAAAACATCCCGTCCAGATAGGGTGCTGATTATCGGTTCGAATCAAGAGAAAGAATATGCCTTCTGCGACTCTTTCCTTTCCATAGTAGACTATAAATAAACTGAATTTATCGAATGACTAGGTCTTGTACATGCAAGGCATTTTGTCTAAGTTTGTAACAGAAAATAAAAACTACAATTCCAATGGCTAAAGCTTCAGAAGTAAAATCAGGAAATATTTTGCGTTTTAACGGCGAACTAGTTGCTGTAGAAGAATATATACACCGTACACCAGGTAACTTACGTGCATTCTATCAAGCTAGAATGCGTAATGTGAAAACTGGTAAGTTGGTAGAATACCGTTTTCGTGTAGACGAGACTGTGGAAATAGCTCGTGTAGAAACAAATGATTATCAATATCTATACGAAGATGGAGATTTTTACGTGGTTATGGACAATGCCAGCTACGAACAGTTTAATATTCCTAAGTTCTTGTTTGGTGAGTCGGCACGGTTTTTGAAAGAAGGTATGAATGTTATTGTAGCCTTTGAAAGTGAAGAACCCATTATGGCCCAAACGCCAAAGAGTGTCGAGCTAGAGATTACATATACGGAACCTGCGGTAAAAGGAGATACATCTACGAATGCTTTGAAGAAAGCAACAGTAGAAACAGGAGTAGAGATTAATGTTCCTCTTTTTATTAATGAGGGAGATAAAGTGAAAGTTGATACACAAAGCGGTGATTATATCGAGCGTGTAAAATAATAAAGATTTTAGGTTTAGGTTGATTATTCGGTCTTGTAAGCGCTCAGCTGCAAGGCCGTTTTTTTTATTTTCAAATTATAGCGCGCATGACCAAGAGAGAACTACGTTTATTGTATAAGGCAAGACGACTGGCACTTGATGACGATACTCAGGCTGCCTTTGAGGAAGCTCTTTTCACTACTTTGAAAACCATGGATTGGTCTAAATCGACTTATATACACATCTATTTACCCATAGAGCAATTTAGAGAGCCAGATACCTTAAGATTTAAAGAATGGATACAAGAGAATCGACCAGATGTGCGGTTTGTGGTGTCAAGATCTGACTTTGAAAGCCACGAGATGCTTCATTACTTATGGGATGAGCATACTGTTTTTGAAGCTAATAAATGGGGTGTTTTGGAGCCTGTAGAAGGTGTCATGGTCGAAGAGTCTGCACTGGATGTCGTGCTTGTTCCTTTGTTGGTTGTGGATTCTCTAGGAAATAGAGTAGGATATGGTAAGGGATTTTACGATCGCTTTTTGTCTCGGTGCAATCCCGCCGTCACCACGGTTGGCTTGAGTTATTTTGAACCTGTAGCAGAGATAACTGATGTTGGTATTTGGGATATTAGGTTGAAATATTGCATTAGCCCTACAGCATTATATCGCTTTTAGCATCAAGCAAAACGGCATTGAGATATCCCAATGCCGTTTTGCTTGATGCGGTGTGTTTACCGACTAATGTGTTACATTCTTTTTTCCTGCTTTGTGACCGGAAATAGCGTAATACAGTATGAATAGATAACAAGGTAATGCTATCCAGTATGCTTGATGTGAACCAATGGCATGTGCAATTTGTCCATAGATTAGGGGGATAATAGCTCCACCTGCTATACCCATCACTAATAAACCAGAAGCAGCACTTGTAAACTTGCCTACGCCTTTGAGCGCTAGAGGCCATATCGCTGGCCATATCAGCGAGTTGGCTAGACCCAATAGAGCAACAAATAGTAAAGAGGTCATCCCTGATGTGAATACGATTGCAACAGTAAAGCTGATGCCTAAAAGTGCACATAGTTTTAATGCATTCTCTTGGCTTAGGTATTTTGGGATACATATAATACCTATGATATAACCTACTACCATGGCACCCATAGTGAAACCTGTAAAGAATTTAGCGTCTTCTAGGCTTACTCCTTGAGAAACTCCATAAGCAATAATGGTATCTCCTGCTAATACCTCAACCCCTACATATAGGAATAAAGTGATAAACCCTAAGATAACATGTGGGAAGTTCCAGATACTTTTCTTGTCCTCTGAGACAGTGTGATGGTCTACGGTTTCTTCTTCGTCTCCTTTTACCTCTGGAAGGTTTGCTTTTGAAATCCAGATTGATAGTACAATCAAAACAACAACAATACCTATATAAGGGTTAACTACCTGTAAGGCTACTTGGTCTAATGCCGCGGCGTATTCGGTCGGACTCATGGAGTCAACTTGTTTTGTTATTTTATCAGCCTCGCCTAGATTTAGGAACAATCCGAGTATAACTGGAGCTGCAGCGCCCGCAAATTTATTACAGATACCCATGATACTGATACGTTTCGCTGCTGTTTCAACAGGGCCTATTATGGTAATATAGGGATTTGATGCTGTCTGAAGTATAGCTAAACCTCCTCCCATAATAAACAAGCCAAGTAAGAATATGACATAGGTACGTGAAAATGCGGCTGGTATAAATAATAATGCTCCTATGGCCATGATGCCTAAAGAGATAGACATTCCCTTTTTGAAACCGTATTTGTCAAGTACCCAAGTAGAAACCGGTGCCATCACTAGGTAGGCAATGTAGAAGGCAAAGGTTACGAAATAGGATTGAACTTCTGTCAGTTCACATGCAATACGTAGGTAGGGAATCAAAAGCGAATTGAGCCATGTGACAAAACCGAAAATAAAAAAAAGAGCTCCGATGATTATCATTGGGCCAACTGTAGATTGACCATTTTGAGCGTTTAGGTTTTTAGAATCCATTGATTGATTATATTTTGTAAAGTTTAAGTTTTTTCTAACTACAAGACTAATAAAATTTATTCATTTAAAGAAGAGAAATATCTCAAGCAAACGGTTGCAGTAGTATAAAAATAGAGAGACTTCGATGGGCGACGTCTCTCTATAAACCTAAACCGTATCATATAACCAATAAATGATGGTATATAGTATTACTACAATTTAAGATTGAAAATGTTTTACATTACTCTTGATTTTTCAATAATAGCTACCGTAAGTCTTGAAATACAAATTAAATTGCCCTTGTCATCGTACATTTTGATGTCCCATACATGAGTGGTCTTACCAATATGTAGCGGCGCACAAACAGCTCTGAGTAAGCCATCGGATGCCGAGCGGACGTGATTTGCATTGATGTCTAGGCCAACGCCCGCATATTTGTCGGTATCGATGATCAGGTTTGAGGCCACGCTACCAATAGACTCTGCCAATACTACCGAAGCCCCTCCGTGTAATATGCCGAAAGGCTGACGTACGTTGTCGGTAATAGGCATTGTGGCTACAATGCTGTCGTCATGAATTTCAATGGCTTTTACTTCCAACAATTTGGTCATGTATTTATCAAATATGTTGTTGACCTCTTCTAACGTGTATGTTCTAAACCAAATCATGTCCTTTATTCTTGAGTTTTAAGATATCGTTCCTGTAAAATTATTCGATGGTGATTTAAATGGCCAGCGACAACATAGATAAAGGCCCGTACACTGATTAGTCGGTCAGATGCCATTCCCTTTCGCGCTAATTCGTGTTCATTGAATGTATCGAATAATATGAGATTTGATTTTCGAACCATAATAAACTCTTCAATGATACTCTCGAATGTCCTTTCATTATGTCTTCCATTGGCAACAAATTCATCCTGTTCAAAGGAGGCAAGGGCAGTCATATCATTTCGCGCGAAGCGTAAAGCGCGATAGGCCATGACGCGCTCTGTGTCGATGATGTGGCAGAGGATTTCTTTAACTGTCCATTTTCCTTCAGCATAGGTATAGGTTCCTAATTCGTCAGGAATTGCTTTTATAAAGTCGGGAAAAGTCTCTAACTGATTTATGAGCTCTTCTTTTATGTCGCCAACAATCGTTTCGATATAGTCGTCGTATATGGCTGGGTATTCATCAGACTTGAGTAGGTTCATATTTTAAGTTGCTTTTTAGTATTATTCTGAAAGTTGTTCCTTTTCCTATTTCTGATTCTTTAACGAAAATTTGCCCTTTATGGTAGCTAACCATACGCATAGTTAGACTTAATCCCAGTCCCCACCCTCTTTTTCTTGTGGTGAATCCAGGTTGGAATATGGTTTCGAAATTTGAACGGGGAATACCTTTTCCCGTATCACTAATGTCTATAAAAATTTCTTCTTTTGCAATATTTTCAGTAATCGATACTTTTATAGTGCCCTCTGTGCCAATCGCATTTACCGCATTTTTTAATAAATTTTCTATAATCCAATCAAATAATGGCACATTCAACATTGCTTCAACATGTCTGTCCCCCTCTAATATAAAAGTGATTTTGTCACTTGTCCGTATTTTGAAGTAGTTCATGAAATCGTTGACTACGAGATAGACGTTGTGATTGGAAAGTGAGGGGGTGGACCCTATTTTTGAAAAACGGTCTGCTACGATTTCTAGTCTTTGTACATCCCGTTCCATTTCGTTGACTACATCATCATTTTCAGCATTGTATTTTAGTCGTATGAGCTCTATCCATCCCATTAGTGAAGATATGGGGGTGCCAAGTTGGTGTGCCGCTTCTTTTGCCATACCTACCCATACGAGGTTTTGCTCTGATTTCTTGATGGAATTAAATACCGTGTAGGCTATAACCAGGAATATAGCAATAAGTGAAAGCTGTATGTAAGGAAATATACGTAGCTGTTGTAGTGCACTGGAGTCCTTATAATATACAAACCAGGATTCGCCTGTATCTAAATCCAGCATGATAGGAGGGTGCATGCCTTTCATCGTGTGCAGTTGTTTTTCGAAATAATCAGGGTCGTATTGCAATCCTTTTTTGTGTTCTACTTCGTCATCTATATTGGTTTTAGTACTGTCTAGGTCTCTCCAAAAAATAATATTTCCTTTCGCGTCAGTAATAATTGCCGGTAGCGATAGACTATCCCGTACCGCATAGACAAAGCTGATAAATTCGTCATCCACATCAGGCATGGACATAATACTCCGTGTGCTCATGGCCCATACCTCTGCTTTGGTCCGTTCGGATGAGGATAGATTTTTTACTAGGTAATTGGTGTATAGGAGCGAGGCGATACCAATCATTGCTGCGAAAAACAGCAGTACGATTTTCCAAACCTGTTTATTATACTTGTATGGGTTCATTTTTTTAGTGAATCGATATGCAAAATAACGATTTTATTGAAGATTTCTTTTAAAATATGGGGGCTTGCCTTAATTTATAACTTTACAGATTCTATATTACAGGAATCATTCAGAAATAAGTAATTTTGCGGTATGAGTTCGCAGAAAAAAGTTAGAGTGCGCTTCGCACCAAGTCCTACAGGAGGATTACATTTAGGTGGAGTACGGACAGCCTTGTTCAATTATCTGTTTGCAAAACAGCATGACGGAGAATTTATCCTAAGAATTGAAGATACCGATCAGACTCGTTTTGTTCCGGGAGCAGAAGAGTATATTAACGAGTGTTTGTCTTGGTGTGGTATCTTGCCGGACGAGAGTCCTTCCCAGCCTGGCGCTTTTGGTCCCTATCGTCAAAGTGAGCGTAAGCCATCTTATAGACAGTATGCAGAACAATTGGTTGCAGCAGGATATGCTTACTATGCCTTTGATACATCGGAGGAGCTTGATGCGCTCAGACAAGTGGAGCCTAACTTCCGCTATTCCCATGAGAATAGGCTGGGTTTACGTAATTCGTTGAATTTATCGGCCGAAGAGACGCAAGAATTATTAAATGCCAATGCGCCTCATACCATTCGTATTAAAATGCCTGAGGACCATACTGTTTCTTTTGATGATATGATTCGTGGGCGGGTTTCATTTGAGACAAAGCTAGTCGATGATAAAGTTTTATTGAAAGCAGATGGCATGCCTACCTATCATTTAGCAGTAGTTGTTGATGATAAGGCAATGGAGATATCACATATATTCAGAGGTGAGGAATGGTTGCCTTCGGCTCCTGTTCATTTATTGCTTTGGGAATATTTAGGCTGGGCTGATCAAATGCCGCAGTGGGCACACCTGCCATTGATCTTAAAACCAGATGGTAATGGTAAGTTGAGTAAGCGTGACGGGGACCGATTAGGATTTCCGGTATACGCAATGAACTGGACCGATGCCAAAACCGGCGACGTAACGAAAGGATTTAGAGAGTTAGGTTTCTTACCAGAGGCTTTTGTCAATATGTTGGGAGTATTGGGCTGGAATGACGGGACAGAACAAGAAATATTTACATTGCCTGAGTTGATTGCCAAGTTCTCGGTCGATAGAATCAATAAATCAGGAGCTAAGTTCGATTTTGAAAAAGCGAAATGGTTCAACCACGAATGGATTAAAAACAGTACTGATACTGATCTTTTACCACTTGTAAAGGATAGCCTAACAGAACACGGTGCCACTGCCGTTGAAGATGATGCCGTTATTAAAGTATTGTCGGTCGTGAAAGAGAGAATGACTTATTTGTCTGATTTTTGGGCACAGGCGTCTTTCTTCTTCCAGTCACCAGCGGGTTATGATGTCGATGCGGTCAAGCCTAAATGGAATGCCGATAAAACTAAATTCTTCGAAGATATTATGGTGGATTTTGAACCGTTGGATTGGGAAGCTTCAGTTATAGAACCTTTCTTCAAAGAGTGTGTACAAGCTTCAGGAATGAAAATTGGAGAATTGATGATGCCTTTCCGTATCATGTTGGTTGGAGGAAAATTTGGACCAGATGTATTTGTTATCGCTGAGCTTCTTGGAAAAAAAGAAGTTATAAAGCGTGTAAAAATTGCACTCGATATATTTAATGGTTAACTTAGATTCTTTAGAATCTAAACCAAATTTTATGAGAAAGATCAATTTATTTATGCTTGTGATTGCGCTGGGGGTACTTTTTTTATCCTTCAGTACTAGTAAATTATCCAAAGATAGACCAGAGGAACGCCTCGGTTGGAAGCTGGGTGCACAGGCTTATACCTTTCGTTTGTTTTCCTTCGCTGAAGCTTTAGACAAGTTAGATAGCTGTAATCTGGGCTATGTTGAAGCCTATCCAGGACAGACTATCGGTGCAGGTAGTACAGAGAAAATGGGCTATCAGTTATCCTCCGAGGGAAGACGTCTTGTTAAGAAACTTCTGAAAGAAAAAGGAGTTACTTTACACGCTTTTGGTGTGGTAGGAGCGCAGGATGCCGAGGAATGGGATAAGGTTTTTGCTTTTGCAAAAGACATGGGGATACAGGTTATTAATGTAGAACCATCGGATGCTCATTTGGATATTGTATCCAGCCTTTGTGACAAGTATCAGATTAAGGCGGCATTGCATAATCATCCTGAACCTTCCAAATACTGGAATCCAGAAGTTGTCCTAAAGTCTTTGGAAGGTCGGAGCAAATTAATGGGTGCAGCGGCAGATGTAGGGCACTGGATGCGTTCAGGTTTGGATCCGATCGCTTGCCTAAAACAGTTGGAAGGGCATATATTTCATCTTCATTTTAAAGATTTGAATGAATTTGGAAATAAGAAGGCGCATGATGTACACTGGGGGACGGGTAAGTTACCTTTGCAGGGAGTCATTGATGAATTGAAACGTCAGAAGTTTAAAGGAATGCTGTCTGCCGAATATGAATATAATTGGGAGAATAGCAAAAAAGATGTTTGCGTGAGTGTGGCAAACTTTAGAAAGCTAATAAAGTAAATAAGAAAAGGAGGTTTTTAACCTCCTTTTCTTATTTATATGTTTTTTCAATATTATCAGATAGTTCTTTATTGTTTTCCAGCATATAGGCTATAGACCTGATGACACGGTTATGTTTCTTGACGAATGGGTTTTCCTCATTCCATACATATCCAGCCAATACAGCACAGACCTTTTCTTTAACATCCAGATTTTCGGGTCTGTGAAAGAATAATGTTTGCAGATTTCCGGTGTACCACTCTTTGACATATGTCGTGAATACATCGATGCCCCGTTGCATATACTGTGTAAAATCCTTTTCCCAATCGATCTGTTCACCGTTTATTTCCCTCCATGCCAGTTTAGCGGCTAAGATGCCCGATTCGGTGGCAAAGCATACGCCCGATGAAAATACCGGATCTAAAAATTCGGAACTGTTTCCGGTAAGCGCAAAGCCATCTCCATACATTTTGGTGACCGCTGCCGAATAGTTTTTCAAATGTATAGGCTCAAAAAGAAACTCCGTTCCAGCAAATCGTTTGACATAGAAGTCTGAAAGTTGGATGGCCTTTTGTAAAGCGAGTGCGGTATCTCCATTTTCTGCCAGTTTCTCAATAAATGCGGTGTCTGCGACTATTCCAAGACTGGTATTTCCATTGGAGAACGGAATTACCCAAAGCCAGACTTCAGTGTCTAGTACATCAAACGAAATTTGAGTGCCTTCGATTCCTTCAGGTCTGTTAATATCCTTTACATGAGAGAAGATTGCAGAGTGCGGGTTCAGTTTTGACGGTTTATCCAAATGGAGTAGTCTCGGCAATACCCGACCATACCCACTAGAGTCAATTACAAATTTGGCCTTAATCTGTGATTCCTTTCCTTCTTTGTCTACAACGGTAGTGACAGAGTTTGTGCCTTCAAAAGATATTGCGGTAACAGTTGTTTCAAAACTGATGTCTACGCCTTTGTCGATAAGGGTCTGTGCCATGACCATATCAAAGTCTGCTCTCGGGATCTGCCAGGTCCAGTCCCAGCCTTCACCAAATTTCTGACTAAAATCAAAAATGCTGATAACCTGTCCTCGTATAAAACGAGCACCAGGTTTTTTTTGAAAATTCTGCTTGTCTAGGTTGTCCAAAAGGCCCGCTTCTTCAAAGTGGTCCATGACACGAGGGATGAGACTCTCTCCGACTACTAGCCTGGGAAATTTGCTCTTTTCCACAACTTTGATATTTGCGCCCTGTTGCTGTAGGTACCCTGCGGCCACACAGCCAGAAGGGCCTGCTCCGATAATCAAAATGTCAACTTCGCTTGTATTCATTCTATGCAGAATTCAATTTAAAGCTAAATAAAATCAAATATTTAGCACTCCTCTTTAATCAAGGATTTTATTATAACGGAAATGTATTATTTTTGCAATTAGCTATTGACAAAGGTACTTAATTATCTTGGTGAGAAAAGAAGATAATCTAAAAATTGAAAGTAAAAAAGACCCTATATATTAAATGATTTCTATCCATAAAGATCTTTCATTAGATCAGTTTTCAGACGTATTGTTAAATCAGAAACCGGTAGGCTTGAGCAGCGATACCGTCGAAGTTGTAAAAGAAAGTTTTAGCTTTTTGAAGTCATTTATTAAAGACAAGGTTATTTACGGTGTGAATACAGGTTTTGGTCCGATGGCACAATATCGTATTCAAGACGCCGATCGTATTCAGTTACAGTATAACCTGATTCGTAGCCACGCCTCTGGTACAGGCGATTTACTCCCCCCGGATATTGTTAAGGCCGCGATGCTTACCCGCTTATGTAACCTTTCAAAAGGAAAGTCCGGCGTACATATCTCTGTCTTGGAGCTGTTGCAGGAATTCATCAATCGTGATATTACTCCAGTTATTTTTGCTCATGGTGGTGTAGGTGCTAGTGGGGATTTGGTACAGTTGGCGCACCTTGCATTGACATTGATTGGCGAAGGAGAGGTGGTATACCAAAATAAGAGAAGACCGACAAACGAAGTATTTGTTGAGTTGGGCTTGGCGCCCATAGCTGTAGAGCTTCGGGAAGGGATATCGTTGATAAATGGTACTTCGGTCATGACCGGTGCCGGTCTGGTCAATTATTTTCATGCCAAACAGCTGTTGTCCTGGTCGGTTGAGTTGTCTTCTATTATGAATGAGTTGGCAAAAGCACATGATGATCATTATTCTGTGACGCTCAATGAAGTAAAAAAACACCAAGGACAACAGGATATTGCAGCGATGATGCGGAGTCATTTAGCGGATTCTAAGTTGATTCGCAAGCGTGAAGAAGACCTCTATTCAGGAAATAACCTCGAAGAGATATTTAAAGACAAAGTACAGGAATATTATTCATTACGCTGTGTTCCCCAGATTTTAGGCCCTGTTTTGGAGACTATAGAGCAGGTGGGGCAGATTTTAGAAAATGAAGTGAACTCCGTAAGTGATAACCCTATCATATCTGTTGAAGACCAAAATGTATACCATGGCGGCAATTTTCATGGAGATTATATCTCTTTGGAAATGGATAAGCTGAAGTTGGCTATCACACGGTTGACGATGTTGTCGGAGCGTCAGTTGAACTACTTGATGAACGCTAAGATTAATGAAATATTACCTCCTTTTGTTAACATGGGCAAGCTTGGATTTAATTTTGGAATGCAAGGAGCACAATTTACAGCAACTTCTACGACAGCTGAGAATCAGACGCTTTCCAACTCGATGTACGTCCATAGTATCCCTAATAATAATGATAATCAAGATATCGTGAGTATGGGGACTAATGCTGCGGTGATTACCCATAAAGTGATAATCAATGCATATGAAGTATTGGCTATACAGTTGATATCTGTTGCTCAGGCTATTGATATTCTTTCTTGTCAGGACTTGGTGTCCACTCGTACGAAAGAGATTTATGCCGCTATAAGAGCTATCATCCCTGCTTTTTCGGAGGACAAACCTTTATACATGGCGATTCAATCTGTTAAAGAATACTTAATGAAAAAAGCGTAATTATGAAGTGTGCATTAGTAACCGGAGGATCTAGAGGGATAGGTCGCGCGATTTGTCAAAAATTAGCTGTTGATTTGGGGTATTTTGTCTTGATTAACTATCAAGGCAATGAGGCTGCTGCTTTGGAAGCTTTACGTCTGGTCGAGGAGGAAGGGGGAAGTGGTGCAGTATTAAAGTTTGATGTTACTGACGAGGAGGCGGTAAATACGGCTTTGTCAAATTGGGTAGAGAAGCATCCGGATGCCATTGTAGAGGTTGTTGTCAATAATGCAGGCATTGCTAAGGACGGCTTGTTCATGTGGATGAAAAAAGAAGATTGGCAAAATGTGCTGGATGTTTCTTTGAATGGATTCTTTCACGTAACTAATTTTTTTATTCAGAAAATGTTGCGGAATCGCTATGGGCGTATTATTAATGTGGTGTCGGTATCTGGAGTCAAGGGTACAGCAGGACAGGTTAACTATTCTGCTGCTAAGGCGGGAGTGATTGGAGCGACAAAGGCACTGGCACAAGAGGTTGCCAAGCGTAATGTTACTGTAAACGCGGTAGCTCCGGGGTTTATCCAAACGGATATGACGGCAGAAATGGATGAACAGGAGCTCGTTAAGCTTATTCCAGCGAATCGTTTTGGGAAAGTGGAGGAGGTTGCGGATTTAATTTCATTTTTAGCATCAAAAAAATCTAGTTATATTACGGGTGAAATTATAAATATTAACGGTGGTATTTATTCCTAGATACGTATGAGTAAAAGGGTCGTGATTACAGGGATGGGTATCTATTCTTGCATAGGGACAAATTTGGAAGAGGTGAGAAAGTCCCTATTCGAAGGTAAGTCTGGTATTGTGGTTGACGAGTCTAGAATAGCATTTGGGTTCAAATCGCCCCTAACAGGAATGGTACCGGTCCCGAACCTCAAAAACGAATTGACACGAAGGCAGCGAATAAGCATGGGCGAAGAGTCTGAATATGCTTATGTTGCTACTCGTGAGGCTTTGCAGCATGCAGGGATTGATGAGAGTTATATTGACGCGAATGAAGTCGGTATTCTATACGGTAATGATAGTGTTTCAAAAGCGGTAATAGAAGCGACAGATATAGTCCGTGAGAAAAAAGATACCCAGCTCATCGGTTCGGGGGCAATCTTTAAGTCGATGAACTCGACAGTCACGATGAACCTGGCAACAATCTTGGGGCTAAAGGGGGTTAATATGACCATTAGTGCGGCCTGTGCGAGTGGTTCGCATGCAATTGGTCTAGGCTATATGTTTATCAAGCAGGGACTGCAGGATATGATTATCTGTGGTGGGGCCCAAGAAATAAACCCCTATGCGATGGCTAGTTTTGATGGCCTTGGTGTATTTGCCGAAGATATCGAACATCCTGAGTCGGCTTCCCGACCATTTGATATAGACCGCACGGGGTTAGTACCCAGTGGAGGAGCAGCTACAGTTATTTTGGAGAGCTATGAGTCTGCGGTAAAACGTGGAGCCCCTATTATTGCTGAAGTATTGGGATATGGATTTTCTTCCAATGGGGGACATATTTCTACACCCAATATCGATGGACCGGCGATGGCGATGCGTCGCGCACTGGAGCAGGCTGGTATTGCCGCGGATGAAGTGGACTATATCAATGCCCATGCGACATCTACACCGATTGGTGACGCTAATGAGGGAAAGGCGATATTGGAGGTATTTGGAGGTAAGCCTTTCGTGAGTTCAACAAAGTCTATGACTGGACACGAATGTTGGATGGCCGGGGCGAGCGAAATTGTATATTCTACATTGATGTTACAACATGGCTTTATTGCGCCTAATATTAATTTGAAGCAGGTAGATAGTGGGTTGGAGGAATTAAATTTAGTTTCATCAACAATAAAACAAGAAATTGACATATATTTGTCAAATTCTTTTGGATTTGGTGGAACAAATTCAGCGGTGGTAGTTAAGAAATTTAATAATGAGTAACGCGGATATTAAGCAGACGATAAATGAAATTTTGGTAGAGGAATTTGAGGTGGATGCAGAGGTGATACAGCCAGAAGCTCCTCTTAGAGAGTCTCTTGATTTAGATAGTTTGGATTATGTGGATTTAGTCGTGTTGATTGAGTCTAATTTTGGTGTCAAGTTGGGAGAAGCGGATTTTGCAGGGATGACTACCTTTCAGGACTTCTATAATGTTATCGAAAATAAAATATTGGCAAAATAATTTTAGACAACCATGAGCCAATGGGACGGAAAGTCGAAAGGAACACTCCTTGGCTATAAAATATTTGTTTTCTTTATTAAGAAATTTGGTGTCCGTACAGCTTACGGACTTCTTGTTTTTGTAGCCCTTTATTATTTCCTGTTTTATCCCACAAGTTTTAGTAATATTTTCTATTACCTGCATCAGCGGCAGGGCTTTTCAAAATGGACCTCATTTTGGAAAGTGTACAGCGTTTATTTTGTATTTGGGCAGACTATTATTGACAAAGTCGCGATTTCGGCTGGTATGCGCAACCAGTTTACCTATGATTTTGATGGTATTGAATCTTTAAAAGAGGTTCTGCAGGAACGGCGTGGAGGGATTTTGATTTCTGCCCATGTTGGTAATTTCGAAATATCGGAACAGTTTTTTTCGGATCTTGATTTGAGCTTTCAGATTAATCAAGTGACAGTGGATCAAGAGGTATCTGTCATCA